>DATDEZ010000153.1:0-38382 GCA_036522875.1 Gemmatimonadales bacterium
GCCGGCGCGGGCTCCGGCTCCGGCGCGAGGTGGCGAGCGAGCGCGCTCGGCTGCGGGGCCGGACGCGAGTGCACGGCCGCCTGGTCGATCGCCTCGAGCACGCTGAGATCCGCCTCGCGCTCCCGTCCCGCGACGGCGAGCTCCACGGCTTGCTCGAGCGTATCGCGCGCGCGGAACAGCAGCTGAATCGTGTCCGCGACCGGCAGCTTGCCGCCGCGGCGCAGCTGGTCGAGCAGGTTTTCGATGCGATGGGCGAGATCGGCAACGCGGCCGTAGCCCATCGTGGCCGCCATGCCCTTGATCGTGTGGACGGCGCGGAACAGCCCGGCGACCGGTTCGGCCGACGCCGGATTCCGTTCCCACTCGAGCAACAGCTGATTGCAGGCGCTCAAGTGCTCGCGGCTCTCGGCCAGGAACAGCTCGGCGTACTGCGACAGGTCCATCGCTATCCCAGAACGCGCTGGACGGCTTCGAGAACGCGGGAGGGCTGGAACGGTTTGACGACGAAATCCTTGGCGCCCGCCTGAATCGCTTCCACCACGAGCGCCTGCTGCCCCATCGCGCTGCACATCAGAATCTTGGCGTCGGGATCCTGCTTCACGATTTCGCGGACGGCGTCGATGCCGCCCATGTCGGGCATCACGATGTCCATGGTGACGAGGTCGGGCTTCAGCTGCCGGTACTTCTCGACCGCCTGGGTGCCTGTCTCCGCTTCGCCGACGACCTCGAATCCCGCTTGCGCCAGGATGTCGGTGATCATCGTGCGCATGAAGATGGCGTCATCACAGACGAGAACCGTATGGCTCACCGCTCGCTCCTTAAGTAGTCAGAACCGGGCCCAGCAATGCCGCCACGTCCAGCAGGATGAACACCTCGGCGCCTCGTCGCCCCACGGCGCGCACGAGCGTCGGATCGACACCGGGCAGGGTCGCGCGGTCTTCCAACGCCCCGTCCCCAGCAGTCAGCATGTCGAGCACTTCGTCCACCGTAAAGCCGACCAGCCTGCCGCTCCGATTGCCTTCAGCCCCACCCCCACCCCCGCCCCCGTTTTGATCCTCGGCACCGCGAGCGACCTCGAGAATGATCGTCGACCCGGAAGCCGGCTCATCGGTCGCTTCAGATGAAGGAGGATTGGCGGGGGGAGCCGGGGGGGCCTGACCCAGCGCACGCCACCCTTCCACCACCGTGATCAACGTGCCGCGGACATTTACCAGCCCCGCGACAACCGGGGGCGCGCCCGGAATGCGCGTCGTCGGCAGACGCGGGAGAATCTCCCGCACCAAATCCACCTCGGCCGCGCAGGCCAGCGTTCCCACACGGAACACCAGCAAGCGGGCGGGGGCCAGGCTGCCGTCAGTCATCGGATGCGAAGAAGCCAAGATACTGCAAGCAGTTAACCTGAGCAAGCAAATTCGCGTCGCCTGCCGCTTCGGCGAGCGCGGGCCGCAAATCCGCGGGCCACTCCGACTTCAGCGTGAGCGGTGCGCCCGTCACCGGATGCATGAAGGAGAGCTCGGCCGCATGCAGCAGTTGGCGCGGCGCCAGCGCCTCGAGCCGCTCGGCCTCCATGCGCGCCGACGGCGTCACGCGCCGGCTGCCCCCGAACGTGTACTCGCGATCGCCGACGATCGGGCATCCGATGTGCGCGAGATGCACGCGAATCTGATGCGTGCGGCCGGTGCCGAGCCGGACGCGCAGCAGGTCGGCATGCGCGAAGCGGGCGACGACACCGGCATGGGTCACGGCGTGCCGGCCGCCTTCCGCGACCGTCATTTTCGTCCGGTCCTTGGGATTGCGCGCGATCGGCGCTTCGATGTCCACCGCACTCTTGCGCAGGTGACCCCACACGAGCGCGGCATACACGCGCTTCACCTGCCGTTTTTCGATCGCCGTCGCGAGGCGGCGATGGGCGAGATCGCTCTTGGCGACGACGAGCAGGCCGGACGTATCGCGATCGAGCCGATGGACGATCCCCGGCCGCCCTTCGCCGCCCTGCGAGGCCAGTTCGGTCCCGCGCTCGGTGAGGACATTGACGAGCGTGTCGTCCCAGTGCCCCGGGCCCGGATGGACCACGAGGCCCGCCGGCTTGTCGAGGACGGCGAGGTGCTCGTCTTCAAAGACGAAATTCAAGACGGCGTGATGCGGCGTGTAACTGCGTGGGGGTGCTTCTTCCGGGACGTCGACGGCGATTTCCATCCCGCGCTCGAGCAGCGCGGAGGCGCGGAGCGCTTTGCCGCGGGCGGTCACGCGTTTGTCGGCGATGAGGCGTCCCGCTTGCGTGCGAGACAGGGCGAGCTGGTCGGCGAGGAATTTGTCGAGGCGTTCGGTACTGGGGGCACTGATACAGAAGACAATGGTCAAGGCTCGGCCGCCTGCGCCTCCTTGGCCCGCTGTTGGGCGCGGCCTTCTTGCCAGAGCGAGAGTCCGAGCGCGATGGCGCCGATCGTGATCGCCGAATCGGCGACGTTGAACGTGGGCCAGCGCCAGGCGCCGACGCCGACGTCGAGAAAGTCCACGACGCCCTGCGCGCTGCGCACGCGGTCGATCAAGTTGCCCACCGCCCCGCCGCAGACGAGCGCAAGTGAGATCAGCCGGAAGCGGTCACCGGGGCGCGTGCTGCGCACGAGCGACGCGAGCACGAACAGCGCGACGATCGCGAGGCCGAGGAAGATCCAGCGCGAGTTGTCGCCGACGTGCAGGCCGAACGCGGCGCCCTCGTTGTAGACGAGCCGCAGCTGCACGACGTCGCCCAGCACCCGCAGCGGCAGCCGCCGCGCGAGCAACGCTTCGGCGATCAGCTTGGTGACGAAGTCCGCGATGACGACCGCGGCGGCCGTGCCCCAGAACAGCCGGCGCTCAGCGGCGTTTACCATCTTCCTCTTTCGCCTTGCACTTGATGCAGAGCCGCGCGTGCGGCAGCGCGTCCAGACGATCGAAGCCGATCTCCTCGCCGCACTGCTCGCACTTGCCGAAGCGCTCGGGCGACTTGTACAGCCGGCGCAGCGCTTCGTTCACGTGCCACAAGTAGCGGCCTTCCTGCGACGCGAACAGGAATGCTTTCTCCCGCTCCATCGCGTCGGTGCCCTGGTCGGCCATATGGAAGGAATAGCTCGAGAGATCTCCGTCGGAGGCCTGCAGGCTCGAGTTGAACGACTCGCCGTAGTGGCCCAGCTCCTTGATCACGCGGGCCCGCTCCTCGAGCAGCCGCTTCTCGAGATGGCTCAGCTGTTTCTTGTTGAGGCCGCTTTTGGCCTTCACCTTCGTCGATTTCGTCGGCATTACAGGATTGCTCCCTTTCGTCCGTCGTGACGCCGCAACGCGATCGTGGTGCGGCGCCCCTCGATGTCTACGTCGCGCTGCAAATCGGGCTCGTCGAGCACCGCGTCCAGCGTCAGGCGACGCGCGAGCGTCTCCCCTTCGACGAAGCCCTGAAACGCGCGAGTTGCGGCGACCACATCCGCGGCGCCGGTGATGCTCAACTCGATACGCGTCGTGTATTCGTAGCCCGCCTCCTTGCGGAGGCGCTGCACGCGATTCACCACCTCGCGCGCCAATCCTTCCTGCACCAGGTCGCCCGAGAGCTCGGGATCGAGCGCCACGACGTACGGCCCGTCCGCCTGCACCAGCCACTCGCTCGCGACTTCGCGCGTGACGGTCACGTCCTCCGGCCGAAACTCCCAATTCGCGGCGCGCACGGTCCCGCCCTGCTCCAGCGCCTGCAGCTGCTCCGCCTTCAGTTCGGCGACCGCCGCCGCCGCGGCCGGAGTGTCCTTGCCGTAGCGCTTCCCGAGGGTGCGGAAATTCGCTTTGCCCCGCAGCCGCACGAGATCGTGGTCGGACGCCACGACCTGCACCGCTTTTACGTTGACTTCGGCAGCCAAGATATCTAATAGGTCGGACAAGGCCGGGCCCTGGGCGGCCGCCGGCACCGCGAGCTGCATGCGGGCCAGGGGCTGCCGGACCCGCAGGTTACGCGATTCCCGTGCCGCCCGCGCCAGGGAGGACAGCCGCCGCACGGTCGCCATGGCGCTGAGGAGCTCCGGCTCCCGATGGCCCCGGTCCACCGGGAACGGGGCGAGGTGGACGGACGTCCCCGTCAGGGCCCGATGGACCCAATCAGAGATGAAGGGGGCGGCGGGCGCCAGCATTCGGACGGCGGCCACCAGGGCCTCGTGCAGCGTTTCGAGCGCGACGGGATCGGTGGCGCGGTCGGGTGCCCAGAAGCGGGGCCGGTTGCGCCGGACGTACCAGCGCGACAAGTCCTCGCCCACGAAGTCCATGATCATGCGCACGCCCGCGGTGACGTCGTACGTCGACCACGCTTGCCGCACCGCGGCGACCACTTCGTCGAGCCGCGCGAGCAGCCAGCGGTCCGCGGCCGGCCGCTGCGGCGCCGGGGTGGCATCCTCCTCGGCGGGCGGCGTCCAGTCCTGCGCGTAGCGGCGAAAGAAATCGTACGTCGAGCGCAGCGTGTTCAGGAATCCGCCGGCGACTTCCGGGATTTGTTTTTCGTCGAATCGCTTGGGGAGCCACACCTGGCTCTGCCCGACGAGATAGAGCCGCACCGCGTCGGCGCCGTGCACGCCGATCACTTTCCACGGGTCGACGACGTTGCCGCGACTCTTCGACATCTTCACGCCGTGCTCGTCGAGCAACAGGTCGTTGACGATCACGTGCTTGTAGACCGGCGCGTCGAACGCCGTTACGCCGATCGCCAGCAGCGAGTAGAACCAGCCCCGCGTCTGGTCGACGCCTTCGCAGATGTAATCGGCCGGAAAGTGCGCCTTGAAGTCGGCCTGATGCTCGAACGGATAATGCCACTGCGCGTACGGCATCGAGCCCGAATCGAACCACGCGTCGATCACTTCGGGGACGCGGCGCATCGTGCCGCTGCACTCGCGGCACGGCCACGTGTAGGTGTCGATGTACGGTTTGTGCGGATCGAAGTCGTCGGGCAGCGGTTTTCCACCGCCCCACCGTTGCGCCAGCTCTTCGTACGAGCCGATCACTTCGCGATGGTCACGGGCGGCGTCGCACTCCCAGACGTTGAGCGGCGTGCCCCAATAGCGGTCGCGCGACAGCGCCCAGTCGATGTTGTTCTCCAGCCACTCCCCGAAGCGACCCGCCCCGATCTCCGGCGAATGCCAGTCGACCTCGGCGTTGATCTCGAGCATCCGCGCCTTCACCGCCGTCGTCCGGACGAACCACGAGCTGCGCGCGTAGTAGATGAGCGGCGAATCGCAGCGCCAGCAGTGCGGATAGCTGTGCGAGTAGGGTTTCGTCTCCAGCCAGCGGCCGTCCTGCTTCAGCCGGTCGATGATCAGCCGGTTGGTGTCCTTGTCGGTGACGAGCTTGCCTTCGATCTCGGGCCAGCTCGTGCCGGTGAACGTGCCGTCGGGCGCGACGGGGTTCACGAACGCGAGACCGTTTTGTTGGCCGACCTGATAGTCGTCCGCGCCGAAGGCGGGAGCCATGTGGACCAGCCCCGTGCCTTCGTCGGCCGTGACGAAGCCGCCGCCGACGACCACCGCGCGCTGCCCCTCGGCCGGCAAGGTCACGAGATCCAGCGGCCGCGCGTACTTCTTGCCGATCAATTCGCGACCGGCAAACGTCTTGAGGCGCTGCGCCTGCTCGAGCGGCTTGCCGTGCACGTGGACGTCGCCGGCGCGGGCGACCGCGGCGATGTAGTGCGTGCCGTCGACCACGTACTCGCCGTACTCGAGATCGGGATGCACCGCGACCGCGATGTTGGACAGCAGCGTCCACGGCGTCGTCGTCCAGATCACGAGCTCGCGGGGCGTGTCGCCTTTCCGGGCGAGCAACGGAAACGTGACGTAGACCGAGTTGGTCTGGACGGTCTCGTAGCCTTGCGCCACTTCGTGCGACGACAGCGCCGTGCCGCAGCGCGGGCAGTAGGGCAGCACCTTGTGCCCCCGATAGAGCAGCGCCTTTTCGTGCAGCCGTTTCAGCAACCACCACACCGTCTCGATGTAGTTGTTGCTGTAGGTGATGTAGGGATGCTCGTAGTCGAGCCAGTAGCCGATGCGGTCCGACAGCGACTCCCAATCGGTCTTGTACTTGAACACGCTCTCGCGGCACAGCTTGTTGAAGCGCTCGACGCCGTACGCCTCGATCTCTTTCTTGCCGCTGATGTTGAGCGCTTTCTCGACCTCGATTTCCACCGGCAGGCCGTGCGTGTCCCAACCCGCGATGCGCGTGACGCCCTGCCCCAGCATCGTGTGGAAGCGGCACACGAGATCTTTCAGCGTGCGCGAAAAGACGTGATGGATGCCCGGCCGGCCGTTGGCGGTCGGCGGTCCCTCGAAGAAGATGAACGGCGGCCCGTAGCGCGTCGCGTCGCTGACGCGATTGAACAGACGCTCGTGTTTCCAGGTCGCGAGCAGCTGCTTCTCGAGCTCGTCGATCGTCTGCGTCGGGTCCGACGGCGGATACGGCGGCACGGGCATCAGCGCAGGCGCTCCAGCACGCCGCGCACGACGGCGGCCAGCTTCGGCTCCGCGCCGCGCGCGACGGCGATGATCTGCTCGACCGAGGTCGGCTCGAGCGCGTCCGGCAGGCAGGTATCCGTGATGATCGAGAGGCCGAGCACGCGCATGCCTTGATGGACCGCCGTGATGACTTCAGGAACGGTGCTCATGCCGACGAGATCGGCGCCCAGCGCGCGCAGCATGCGGTACTCGGCGCGGGTCTCGAGGTTCGGGCCGGGCACCGCCACGTAGACGCCCTCGCGTAAAATGATTTTGTGCTCGAGCGCGACCTCGCGCGCGAGCCGCCGCAGCTCCGCGTCGTACGGCGCCGACATGTCGGGAAACCGCGGGCCCTCCGTATCGTCGTTCGCGCCGACCAGCGGATTGTCGCCGAGCAGATTGATGTGATCCGAGAGGAGCACGAGGTCGCCCGTGGCCCACAGTGGATGCATGCCGCCCGAGACATTCGAGACGATGAGCGTCGTGGCGCCAAGCGCCCTGAGTGTGCGCACGGGAAACGCGATTTGCCGCAGCGTGTAGCCCTCGTAGCGATGGAAGCGGCCCTGCATCATCGCCACGTTTTTTCCGCCGAGCGTGCCGAGCAGCAGCCGGCCCGCGTGCGTCTCGACGGTCGACAGCGGGAAGCCCGGAATCTGCTCGTACGGGATTGTCGCCTCGGCCTTCAGCTGCTCGGCCAGCGCGCCGAGGCCGGTGCCGAGGATGACGGCGACGTCCGGAACGAGTGCGGTCCGCGACCTGATAGCGCGGACCGCATCCTGCTTGGCGACGTCGGTCGTGACCGTCACCCTTTCTGCCCTCCGCTGTCGAGCGCGCGCAGCTCGGCGAGCTGGCGCTCGAGCAACGCGCGGAAGCCGCCCATGTACTGCTGGAACTGCCGTTCCGTCTCGGCGAGCCGCGCGTGGGCGGCAGCCTCGGCCGCTTTCGCTTCGTCGAGGACGCGTTTCGCGTCGGCCTGGGCCTCTCGCACGATGACCTGACCCTCGCGCTCGGCGGCGGCGCGCGTGTCCTGGCGCAGCTGCTGCGCGGCGACCAGTGCTTCGTTCATCGCTCGCTCGCGCTCGCGGAACACGCGGAGCTGCTCGGTCAGCGCCGCCACGCGCTCTTCGAGCACCTGGCGCTCGCGGATCGCGCGCTCCAGCGCGTCGGCGACGCGGACGCGGAAGTCCTCGACGCCGACGGTGTCGTAACCGCGCAGGCTCTTGTGGAATTCCTGCTTGCGCACGTCGAGCGGGGTCAGCGTGAACGCCGGGTCGGTCATGTCCTCGTTCCGAACAGGACTGTACCCAAGCGGATCACCGTTGCTCCCTCCGCGACCGCTGAAGCGTAGTCGCCGGACATCCCCATCGAGAGGGTCGGCAGCCATAGTCCTTCCTCCTTCTGCAGCGTATCACGCAGGACGCGCAAGTCCCGGAAGGTCCGGCGCTGCACGTCCACGTCGTCGGTAAACGGGGCCAACGTCATCAGTCCTTCGAGTCGCAGATTGCCGAGCGCCGCGATTTGCCGGGCCAGCGGCCGCGCCTCGTCCACCGTGCAACCGGACTTCTGTGCTTCTCCCGCCACGTTCACCTGCAGCAACACCCGCAAGCCCGACGCCCGCTTGTCCAACTCGGTCGCGAGCGCGAGCGAATCGAGGGAATGCACGAGCTCGAATCGCCCGGGCACGAGCTTCGCTTTGTTGCGCTGCAAGTGGCCGATCAGATGCCACCGAACCCCGACCCCCGAATCGGGAGAGCCGAGCGCGTCCTGTTTTTCCACCGCTTCCTGCACGCGATTCTCGCCGATGTCCTCGAGCCCGGCGGCCGCGGCCGCGCGAACGGCGTCGGCTCCGAATCCCTTCGTCACGGCGACAATCGTCACGGGCTGCGACGCGAGCCGCGCGATCTCCGCCCTCACCTGCGCCAGACGCTCGGGGAGGGCCTCGAAACTCATAGCCTGTGAATATAGAAGCTACGGGCTGAGGGGCTAAGGGGCCGAACGGCTGAGCCGCGCGATGACCTCCGCCAGGGGGGCGCTGGGATTCAGCTGATATCCCCGGCGAAAATACGCCAGTGCGCGCCGCATGTCGCCCCGCACCGCCGCGGCATTCCCGAGCTCCAGGAACGGCATCGAGAACGACGTCGCGACCTGCTGCGCCGCCGGCTCGAGGTCGAGCGTGTCGCCGTTCAGGAGCTTGCCGTATCGAAAGACCGAGTCGGCGAGCAGCGCCGTGCGCGCCGTGTCCACCATGATCCCCTGAATGCCGCGCGTCCAGCGCTTCACCGTATCGGCGCGCGGCACGACCTTGAACGCGAGTCCCTGAAACACGAGCGCCGGATCGAGCCCGAGCCATGACCCTCGACCCGACGACACGCCGAACGTCACGGGCCGCCGGGCCGGCAGGTACGTCGCGATCGTGTACAGAATCACCTGGTCGGCGGTGCGGAGATACTGTCCCTTGCGTACCGGAAGCGTGAACGTGCCGGCCGTGAACAGGCCGTCCTCGCTGATGCGCACCGGCCCCATGCCGGCGATCTCCGAGTCGCTGAGCTGTAACGCGGGCCCGGACGGTGGCGCGGCCGGCGCCAGTGACCGGTAGATCGCCGGCGCGTGCGCGGGATCGAAGGGACGCACGGGTCGCGTCGCGAGCTGGTGGAGATACCACGGCAGATTCGCGAGCGAGAGATTGATGAGCGTCACGTCCTGGCGGACGCCTTCGACTTCCTGGATATACCACACCGGGAACGTGTCGTTGTCACCGAATCCGAACAGCACGCCGTACGGCTCGACCGATTGCAGCAGGTTGTACGCGAAGTCGCGCGCGACCGTCGCATCGGGCCCGAACCGCCGCGACGCGGCCGTGAAGTTCGCCGCGAAGGGCAGGACGACGATGCAACCGGCCGCGACGATTCCCCGGCGGGGTATGGATCCACTGCGTCTGGCGAGCTCGCGAAGCCACCCCACCAGCCCGAACGCGGCGAACATGCCCCAGACCTGAAAGCTCACGACAAAGAAATAATCGCGCTCACGCACCTCGTGCTGACCCATCGACGGGTACTGATTCCAAAACAACGAGAAGCCGGGCTTGAAGTTCATGTAGACGACGAGGCCGAGTCCGGTCACGAGCCACAGCACGGCGAGGAGGACGGTGATCCCGCGGTCTCTCCGGCGCGCGAGCTCGAAGCCCGTGATTGCCAGCGTCACGAACAGCAGCGACACGGCCACCATCGCGGGAATTGGCAGCGCGCGCGCCCATTGCCACGAGCAATACTGGAAGAAGTTGACGAGCTGCTGGCCGAACATGAGAAGCGTGCGTCCATGATTCTCCGGCCCCGGCGACAGCAGCGGATTGTCGAACACCCCGCGGCTGCCGAACTGCTCGCGGCGAATCACCGCGATCAGGTTTCGCCACGTCTCGGGGTCTGCTTCGTCGAGCCGTGGCTGGAGTCCCGAGCGAATATAGAGGAACGCGTAAATTGAGATCCCGACCACGGCCATGGCGACTGCCAGCGCGGGAAACGCGCGCGAGCCTTGCGCCACGCAGAATCCAACGGCGAGCACGAGCAACGCGCCGCTCGCAGCCAGCAGCGTCGTGCTGCCGAGTCCCACCGCGATGAGCGCGAGCCACAGCGCGCTGACCAGGCTCCATTCCGCGAGCTCGCGGCGCCCCTCGGCGCCATCCACCGGCTCGGTTCGCAGCGTGAACAGAATGAACGCCGACACCGCGGGACCGACGAGCAACGCGAGCAAGTGATTGCCGATCGACAGGGCGGCGAGATAGACGATCAACAGCAGCAGCTGCGTCGCGCGCGGCGAGCGCTCGGCGCGCAGGTCACGCCAGCGGACGCACAGCCAAGAGATCGCGGCGATGCTGAACGTCGCGACGGTGTAGACCTCCGTCTCGTTGCTGTTTTGCCACTCCGTGAACGCGAACGCGGACAGGATCGCCGCCGCCGCCGCGCCACCGATCCGCACCCAGGGCACCTCGCCGTCGAGCAGGCGATGCGCCACGAGGAACAGGCAGCCGGCGCCGGCGGCCGAAAAGGAGGCGCTCATGAGGTTGAGTCGCCAGGCGTAGCCGCCGACGTGCAGCACCTGCGCCCAGACGTGACCCATGAGCACGAACAACGGCGTCCCCGGCGGATGGGGCACGCCGAGCACCTTGGCGGCGGTGATGAACTCGCCGGCGTCCCACAGCGTCACCGTGGGCGCGAGCGTGATCACATAACCGACGAGAACGAGGAAGGCGACGGCCGCCGCCTCCCGATATGGCGGCTTAGCCGGCAGGCTGCGTTACGCGCTCGCCGCCCTCGAGATGAGAGACGGCACCGGAGAGCAGATCGCGCACCTGTTGCGGGGTGAGATGACGATACAGGAGGCCGTGGCTCGCGACGGAGATCGTGGACGTCTCTTCCGACACGACCAGCACGGTCGCGTCCGTTTCTTCCGAGAGCCCGAGCGCCGCGCGATGGCGCGTACCCAGCGATTTGTCGGCGACCTTGAACTGCGTGAGCGGCAGCACGCACCCCGCCCCGATGATCTGATCGCCGCGGATCAGGATCGCGCCGTCGTGCAGCGGCGAGTACGGCGTGAAGATCGTCGTCAACAGGTCCGCGGAGACCTTGGCTTCCATCGGGACGCCGGTAGTGATGAACTCCTCGAGCCCGATGTCGCCTTCGACCGCGATGATGGCGCCCGTGCCGGCGCGCGACAGGCGGTCGAGCGCCTCCGCGATTTCCTCGGCGACCGACTGCCGGTCGCCGCGCGAGAACGCGCGCATGAACCGCGACTGGCCGAGGCGCGCGAGCGCGTTGCGCAGCTCGGGCTGGAAGACCACGACGGCGGCGAACGCGCCGTAGGTGAAGATGACGCCGAGCAGCGTGCTGATCATCGTGAACTTCGCGAACACCGCGACGAAGTAGGTCAGCGACAGAATGACGAGGCCGATGACGATCTGGAGCGCGCGCGTGCCGACGAGAAACAAGAGGAACTTGTAGATGACGAACGAGACCAGCAGGATCTCGAACAGATCCGGCCAGAGCCGCGGGGTCAGGAACTTAAAGGCGTCGACGTTCACGTTGGATTGGTCGTAGCGCTCGCCAGTGCCAGGGCTTCGCGTGTCAGGGCCGCATCGTGCACTCGGAAGAGCCGCGCGCCGCGCTCCCAGGCCATGGCGCAGCCAACGGCGGTGGCGCGATCGCGGTCTTCGACCGGCCGGCCCGTCGCCGCGCCGAGAAACCGCTTGCGCGACAGACCGACCGCTACAGGATAGCCCAGCGCGACGATCGTTGCCAGTTCGTCGAGCAGGCGAAGGTTGTGGGTCGCCGTCTTGGCGAACCCGAATCCGGGATCGACGACGATGCGCTCGCGCGCCACCCCCGCCCCCTCGACGCTCTGCGCCGTGACGGCCAGCTCGGCGGCCACTTCCGTGGCGACGTGCCGGTAATCGGCGAGCTCGTCCATGGTGGCGGGCGTGCCGCGCATGTGCATGACGATCACGCCGGCCCCGCTCTCAGCCGCGACCTGCGCCAGCGCGGGGTCGAAATGAAAGCCCGAAACGTCGTTCACCACCTGGGCGCCGGCGTCCAGCGCCGCGCGCGCCACTTCGGCCTTCCGGGTGTCGACCGAGATCGCGGTGAAACCGCGCTTCACCAGGCCCTCGATGACAGGGACGACGCGCGCGATCTCTTCGGCGACCGACACCGGGGCGGCGCCCGGACGCGTGGATTCGCCGCCGATGTCCAGGACGCGCGCACCGTCCGCCGCGAGCCGGACGCCGTGCTCAATCGCCGCGTCCGCCGACGGCAGCCGGCCGCCGTCCGAGAAGGAATCCGGCGTGACGTTGACGATTCCGATAATCACCGGCTTGTCGAGCGAGAGCTCGCCCCCGCGGATCGTCCAGCCGCGCGGCGGATCGGCGCGGGCGGCAAGCACGCGGCCGAGCACCGGTGCCAGGCGCACGAGCTCGGCCGGCGCGCGGTCGTAGCGCGCGAGGGGCGCGATGCGGCTCGCCGCGCCGGCGAGCACCCCCCAGCCCTCGCCCGTCAGCACGTCGACGCCGGCCTTGGCGCCCCAATGCACGAGCGCTTCCCGTTCGTCTTCGGAGATGTCTTCGAGGAGCACGACGAGCGGCTGGATGCCGCTCGCGGCGAACCACGCGGGCTGTGCTTCCCAACCGCGCGCCGCGAGCGCCGCGCGCACCGCGTCGGGCGTGTGCGCGGCGAGCGCGGTGACTTTCACCGCAGCGCCTGCACCACCTGCAGCCGCGCGGCGCGCAGCGCCGGAAAGAAGCCGCCGATGACGCCCATGACGACGGCGAACACGAGGCCGAGCACCAGCAGAAACGGCGTCACGCGGAAGCTGAACGCGATTTCGCTGAAGCTCGACCAGTTCGTCGTGCTGGTCACGATGCCGTTGAGCGGCAGCGCGAAGAGACACCCGAGCACTCCGCCGATCACGGCGATGAACGCCGACTCGGCCAGAAAGCTCACGAGCACGGTCCACGGCTTGAAGCCGACGGTCAGCAGCACCCCGATCTCCGGCGCGCGCGACGCGATGGCGGCATACATCGTGTTGATCGCGCCGAACACCGCGCCGACCGCCATGATCGCCGTGATCATGATCGCGAGGAAACTGAGAATGCGCCCGAGCAGCTGCGACTGCTGCGCGTAGAAGTCGGCTTCGCGATGCGCGTCGACCGTCATGCGCTTGTCGGCCTGCAGCGAGCGCTGCGCTTCGTCGAACGCGGCGGGATCCTTGAGCCGGAACGTGATCGACTGAAAGACTTCGCCGCGGAACACGGGCATGAACTGCTCGTTCTCACCCCAGATCTCCGACTCAAACGCGGATCCCGCCGCCGTGAAATGGCACGTCACGGTCCAGTCGCGTCCGGCGAAGTGCAGCGTTTGCCCGATGCCCGTGTGCGGAAACCGCGTGGTCAGGCGCGCGCCGACGCAGACCTCCGCGCGACCCGACGCCGGCTTCTGACCTTCGGTGATCGCGATGTTGGAGCGCACCTGCCACGCCTGATCGCTGATGCCGCGGGCGACGACGTTCGCGATCTGCGTCGTGTCGAACGCCTTCGCGAGCGGCACGAGGACGTAGACCTCGGGTGACACGAGCGGCCGGCCGTCGGCGCCGGTCGCGACGTGCGGATCGGCCGCGATGATGCTCGCGACGTCGCGGCCCAGCCCGCTGGACAGCTCCGAGTCCGCGCCTTTGCGCAGCACGATGACGTTTTGCCTGGACCCGGTCTTGGCCAGCGCCGCGCCGAACCCGTTCGCCAGCGCGAGCATGCCGATGAACACCGCGACCACGAGCCCGACGCCGAGCGCGGTCAGCGCGGTCGACAGCGGCCGCTGCACGACGCTGCGGACGTTGTAGGCGATCGGAATCATTCGACCTTCCGCAGTGCCTGAATGACGGGCAGCCGCGCCGCGCGCAGCGCCGGCACTAGACCGCTCGCGAGCATGAGCCCGACGGCGACGAGGGCGCCGATGATCAGCGTGCTCGTGGCCACCTTGAAGCCCGGCAAAAAGCCCGCGCCGTTGAAGTTGATGGCGGGATAGAGGATCTTGGCGGCGCCCAGCCCGATCGCGGCCCCGGTGAGCGCCAAGGCCCCCGCTTCCACCATGACGAGAGCGAACAGCAGCCCGTCGGAAAAGCCGACCGTCTTGAGCACGGCGATCTCACCCGTCCGCTCGCGCGCGCTCATCATCATGGCGTTCGCCGTGACCAGGAGAATCGCGAAGACGACGGCGAGTCCGATCGTGCTCATCAGGAAGCTGACGTTGCCCCACATCGTCGCGAAGCTCGCCTGGAACTCGCGCTCCGTCCCGGTCTTGGTCGGTGAGCTCGAGTTGCGGAACATGTCGTCGATCGCCTTGGCCACCTGCGGCGCGTGGGCCGGATCGTCGATCTGCACGATGTACCAGCCCGCGATCCCCGCGCGGCCGATGCGTTCATCGAAATAGTCGTGATGGAAGATCAGCACGTTGTCGCCGATCGCGGGATCGGTGGGGTGGTAGATGCCGTCGATCTTGAACGTCCAGTCGCCCTGAAAGATCGTTCCCTGCAGCGTGACGTTCTGCCCCAGCTTCCAGCCGAATTGCCCGACCAGCCGCTCGCCGATGAGCGCGCCGGTGCGGTCCTGCAGAAACGCCTCTTTCTGGTCGGCCGGCAGGATGATCTCGGGATAGATGTCGAGGTAGGACTGCGCGTCGACCGCGAAGTTCGCGAAGAAGTTCTTGCCGTCGCCGTAGCGGCCGCCGAACCAGTTGGCCCAGGACAGGCCGGTCACGCCCGGCAACGCCTTGATGCGATTCCCGTACGCGAGCGGCAGCGGGAACACCAGCCCCGTGGCGTTCAAGGTCACGAGGCGCCGGGCGCCGCCGAACTTTGCCGCCGCCGCCATCGTCGTGGTGACGCTGCGGAGCGAGGCGAACAGAAACAGCGCCAGCGCCACGCTCGCGATCGTCAGGATCGACCGCAGCGTGTGACGGCGCAGATTGGCGACGACGAGATTGAGGTATTTCACCGACCCGCCGCCGCCATGCGCGGCTTCTCGATCAGGTCGCCCTTCTCGAGATGCAGGGTCGTCTTGGCCCGCTCGGCGGCATGCGCGTCGTGCGTGACGATCACGATCGTCTTGTTGTGCTCGGTATTGAGCCGCTGCAGCAGCATCAGCACTTCCTGCGAGCTCTTCGCGTCGAGCTGGCCGGTCGGCTCATCGAGCAGCATCAGCGTCGGGTCGGCCACGATGGCGCGCGCGATCGCCGTCCGCTGCTCCTGCCCGCCCGACAGCTGGCGCGGGTAGTGGCCCGCGCGGTCGCCCAGCCCCACGACGTCGAGCGCGAGCTTCACGCGCTCGTCGCGCTCCTTGCCCGACAGTCGCGTGAGCAGCAGCGGCAGCTCCACGTTCTGATACGCCGTCAGCACCGGCAAGAGGTTGAACGACTGGAACACGAACCCGATGTTGCGCGAGCGCCAGGCGGCGAGCTGGCCGGCCGACATCGTGCTCACCTGCGAGCCCGCGACCGTCACGGTGCCGCTGGTCGGCTTATCCAGACCGGCCATCAGGTTGAGGAGCGTGGATTTTCCCGATCCCGACGGACCCATCAACGCGGTGAAGCTGCCGGCGTCGATGTCGAGCGTGAGCCCGGTGAAGACGTCGATGCGCTGCTCCTCGCGCTGGAAGGACTTGTAGACATCGCGGATTTCGACGAGCGCCATCTGACGAATGTCCAATGTTGAATGTTCAATGTTCAATGATCATTGATCATTCGACATTGATCATTGATCATTCGACTCGTACGCGCATACCCTCACGAGGGACATCGACGCCGCTTACGAGGAGCTGCTCTCCGCCCGATAATCCCGCACGAATCTCGCGGAAGTTACCGCTGACGGGACCAGCGTCAACGTCACGTCGCTGTAACCGACCGTCGCGGACGATCCACACGACGTCGCGTCCGCCGTCGGACCGGACCGCCTCGGCGGGCACGATGATGCGCGGCCGCTCGACCGGCTGCGCCGCGCCCGCGCGCGCGACTGGCGCGGCCTGGAGGAATTCGACCTTCGCGCCCATTTCCGTGAGAATGCGCGGGTCGCGATCGACGATCGCGACCTTCACCTGCACCGTCGCGCGCTGGCGATCGGCCGTGGGAACGACCTGCCGCACCGTGCCGCGAAACGCCGTGTCGGGATAAGCATCCAGCGTGATGCGCGCCTGCTGGCCGCTGTGGATCCGCGCGATGTATGCCTCGTTGACGTCCACCTCGACCTCGAGCGTCGCGAGGTCGGCCATCGTGACGACGGCGCCGCGCGTCAACCCGCCGCCGACCGACGGCGCGACGACCTCGCCGACTTCGGCCTCTTTGCGGAGCACGGTGCCGGAGAACGGCGCGCGAATATAGGTGTTCTCGAGGTTCGCCTGCGCGACCCGCAGCCCCGCGTTCGCGGCATCCACGCGCGCCTGCTGCGCGTCGACGCGCGCGTCGCCCTGCTTCGCCTTGCTCTGCGCGTTTTCCACGTCCTGCGGCGAGACGAGATTGGGATTCTGGGCCTGGATGTCGCGCATGCGCACGAACTCACGCTGCAGCTGATCGCGATCGGCCTGCGCCTCGATCAACGTCGCCTTTGCGCTCGCCACCTGCGCCTCGGCCTGCCCCACCGCGGCGGCGTAGTCGGCGTTGTCGAGCCGCGCGATGACGTCGCCCTTCTGGACAGCAGATCCTTCGCTGACGTTGAGAAAGGCGAGCCGGCCGGGGATTTTCGCCGAGACAGCGGCCTTGGTGCGCGCAACGACGTAACCGTTGGCCACGACAGCGACGGAACCGCTGCCGCCACCTCTATTCGCCGCCCCTTCGCCGCCTGACGTGGAGACGGTGACGATTTGCACCGGGACAGCGCCGCCCCGCCGCGCCACCAGCATCACGACGAGGAGAACCAGAACGGCGGCGGCGGTCAGCCACAGCACGCGACCCAGCGCCCGCTTAACCGCGGGCGGCGGGTCGTCGCGATTGATCCGGAGTTTAGAGAGGTCTGCCGCCGGAGGCGCGGTCACGCCCCAGCGGGCTCAGGCGGCGGATTACGAAGGATCCCGCCCGATGTGCGCTGCGGCGTCTTCTCCTTCTCATCCGTCGTGGTCTCGGCCCGCGTCGGCAATGCGGTGGGCGGCAGCGGCGGCAGCGTCTGCCCCGCGATCACCATCTCGACCTGCTCGCGCTCGAGCGTCTCGCGCTCGAGCAGCGCCTGCGCCAGCCGATCGAGCGCGACGCGGCGCTCGGTGAGAATGCGGGTCGCGTCGGCGTACGCGGTCGTGAGAATGTTCTTCACTTCCTGATCCACGATCTCCGCCGTGCGATCCGAGAAGTCGCGGCGCTGCACGACCTCGCGGCCGAGGAAGATCTCCTGCTCGCGGTCGCCCACGGCGATCGGGCCGATCACGTTGCTCATGCCGAACTGCGTGACCATTCGCCGCGCGATCGTCGTCGCCTGCTGGATGTCCTGCGCCGCGCCCGTCGTCACCTTCTCGGGCCCGAAGACGATCTCCTCGGCCACGCGGCCGCCGTACGCCATCGCGAGCCGCGATTCGATCGAGCGTTTCGTGTACTTGTGCAGCTCTTCTTCGGGCAGATACGCCGTCAGACCGAGCGCGCGACCGCGCGGAATGATCGTGACTTTGTGGAGCGGATCGGCATCCGGAACGGTCAATCCGACGAGCGCGTGACCGGCCTCGTGATAGGCCACCAGCCGCCGTTCTTCGTCGGACAGGACGCGGCTCTTCCGCTCGAGGCCGAGCATGACCTTGTCCTTCGCGTCCTCGAGGTCCTGCATGTCGACCTGCGCCTTGTTGCGGCGCGCGGCGAGCAGCGCGGCTTCGTTGACGATGTTCGCGAGCTCGGCGCCGGCGAGACCGGGCGTGCCGCGTGCGATGCGCTCGAGATTCACACCCGACGAGAGCGGAATCTTGCGGACGTGCACGCGCAGGATCTGCTCGCGCCCCTTGAGATCCGGCATATCGACGACGATCTGCCGGTCGAAGCGGCCGGGCCTGAGCAGCGCGGGATCGAGAATGTCGGGCCGGTTCGTCGCGGCGAGCAGGATCACGCCGTCGTTCGACTCGAAGCCGTCCATTTCCACCAGCAATTGATTGAGCGTCTGCTCGCGCTCGTCGTGGCCGCCGCCGAGGCCGGCGCCGCGATGGCGGCCGACCGCGTCGATTTCGTCGATGAAGATGATGCACGGCGCGTGCGCCTTGCCCTGCTCGAACAGGTCGCGCACGCGCGAGGCGCCGACGCCGACGAACATTTCGACGAAATCGGAGCCCGACATCGAGAAGAATGGCCGGCCCGCTTCGCCCGCGACCGCCTTGGCGAGGAGCGTCTTGCCGGTCCCGGGCGGGCCGACGAGCAGCGCGCCCTTCGGCAGCCGTCCGCCGAGCCGCTGGAATTTCTGCGGGTCTTTCAGGAAGTCGATGATCTCTTCGAGCTCCTGCTTCGCTTCATCGCAGCCGGCGACGTCGGCGAATGTGATCTTCGGCGTGTCGCCGGCGAGCAGCTTCGCTTTCGACTTGCCGAACGCGAACGCGCGATTGCCGCCCTGCTGCATCTGCCGCAGCATGAAGATCACGAGGCCAAAAATCAGGATGTACGGCAGGAACGTCAGCAGCACGACGCCGAAGGATTGGCCGGCTTCGCGCGCGCGCACGTCCACGCCCTTCGCCGACAGCGACGCGACGAAGGTGTCGCCCGCCTCGAACGGCAGCAGCACGTTGAAGCGCTCGACCGTCTGGCGCTTGACCACGACGGGACGCTGGAAGGTGCCGCGAATCTTCTGGCGCTCGGCGATTTCGACCGTCGCGATGTTGCTCGCGTTCAGCTCTTCCATGAACTGCGTGTACGTGATTTCGGCTTCTTCGCGGCGGCGGCTCGAGGCGAGCTGCACCAGCGCGATCGTCCCGACGATGAGGAGCGCCCAGAACGAAAGCGTCCGCAGCATGCGGGCCCAGTTGAATTCCCGCGGTGGCGGGGGGATGCGATTGGCCATCTACGTCAGACTCGCGATATAAGGAAGGTGCCGGAAGTTTTCCGCGTGATCGAGCCCATAGCCGACGAGAAACAGCGTCGGAGCGTCGAATCCCACGAATTTCGCATCCAGCTCCAGGTGTTCAGCCACATGTTTGTCCAACAACGCGCAAATCTCCAGACTCTCCGGCCGGCGCTGCTTCAGCAGCGCGACCAGCTTGTTCAGCGTCTTGCCGGTGTCGATGATGTCCTCGACCAGCAGGATGTGCTTCCCCTCGAGCTTCGTCTCCGGGTCATACACCAGCCGGACGTTCCCGCTCGATACCGTCCCGTCGCCGTAGCTCGATGCAACAAGGAAATCGATCTGGATCGGCCGGTCGATGTTGCGTACCAGATCACTCAGAAAGATAAAGCTGCCCTTGAGGAGCCCGAGCACCAGCAGCTCGCCGTCGGGATAGGCCGCCGTGATCTCCTGCCCCAACTCCCGCACCCGCTCGGCGATCGTTTCTTGATCGAAGACAACGCGTTTTAGCTCAGCGACACTCGGTAACATCCAGCCTCACCGCTCGAGTTCCGGGCTCCGGCACGCCCGCCGCACTGCGACAGATGCCCGGCACCCAGAGAATGGTCTCGCCGCTACTGACGACGGGATAGCGGGGCCGCCTGCTGCGCGGCACGCGCGCTTCCATTAATAGACGCCGCACCGGCCGGTGTCCCACACCACCGAGCGGCACCAGCGAATCTCCCCGCTCCGGCGACCGCACTTCCCAAGCGCCGCCATCGACCCAGGTCGTCCACGTCGCGCGCTCGATCCGTGCCGGCACCGTCGCCGGCGACCAGGTGATTTCGAAATCGCCGAACAGCGCCGACCCGCGCTCGCCGCTCGGCACGACGCGCTCGAGGGCGCAGCCGATGACGGCGTGCTCCACGCGAATCTGATCGAATGCGACTTCGGCCGACCAGCCGTCACCGAGGGGCAACCGCCGTCCGGACGGTCGTCGCGCCAGCTCGACGATCTGACGCGCCCGCGCCGGCCCGAGCACCAGTCCAACCCGGCGGGCCGCCGCACGCAAGAGCGCGACGGACAATGCGTTATCATAGCCGCCCACGACGGCACGGGCAACGGCGAAGCCGTTTTCCCGCACGTCGAGCCCGAGATTCGGCATGAGATCGAGGACTTGATCCCAGGCGCGCGTGTCGCGCGTTGCATGGCGACCGAGTGCGAGGAGATCGTCTCGCAAGCGCGTGCCGAGTCGCTCGCTGAGCAGCGGCACGACGGCCTGCCGCACCCACGACCGCAGGTGGCGCGGATCGCGATTGGCGGGGTCATCGTGCACCGGGAGCGCCCGCGCAGTTGTATATGCAACTAATTCGGCGCGCGTGAACGGCAGCAGCGGCCGCACCAGTCCGCCGCGCGCGCGTGCTGCGATTCCCGCCAGTCCACTCGGCGCGCTGCCGCGCAACACCCGCAGCAAGATCGTCTCGACCTGATCGTCTTGATGATGGGCGGTGACGAGATACGTCGCGCCTCGTCGGTGCTGCAGATCTCGAAGCCAGCGGTATCGGGCCTCGCGCGCCGCGGTCTCGGTGGCAGTGGAACCGAGATCGAGCTCGACGGTCTCAAACGGCAGTCCGTACTGCCGAGCTAAGTTGCTGACCGACTGTGCAACGGTCCGACTGTCCGGCGAGATTCCGTGGTCCACGTGCGCAACGACGAGCGAGAGCCCCAAGTCCTGCGATGCGGTGTGCAGCAGGTCCAACAACGCCACGGAATCGGGACCGCCCGAGACCGCAACGATCGCTTCCCCGGCTTTGGGAAAGAGACGTGTCGAGCGGACGTGGTCCAGAAAGCGCATCTTGAATTATGCTCGAACCCGGCCTGACCTACCAACTCCTGCGCAATCTGACCTCGCCAGTCGTAGCGGTGACGTCGACTCGCGGCGGCAAGAAGAACGGCATGATCCTGGACTCCGCCGTCCGCGCCTCCATCGTCCCCACGATTCCGCGGCTGTCGGTCTACATCCACAAGTTCAACTACAGCCACGACATGGTCTACGAGACGGGGCGCTTCTGCGTGCACCTGCTCCACACCAGGCAGTTCGACGTGATCCGGCGACTCGGCTTCGTCAGCGGCCGCGACCAGGACAAGCTTGCCGGCGTGCCGCATCACACCGGCACGTTAGGCGTCCCGGTGCTCGACGAGTGTTACGCGCATTTCGAGTGCCGCGTCGCGAACGTCATGGACACCGGGAGCTCGACCTGTTTCCTCGGCGACGTCGTGGAGGTGGGGTATGGAAAGGCGGCGGCGCTCGATCCCAAAGGCGAGCTGATGACCGCGACCTACTTTCGCGCGAACATGCCGGCCGAGTGGCGGCAGGAATACGAAGTGAAGCTCAAAGAGGCGCAGGCGTTCGCCGAGCAGCGCTCGCGCGACATCAAACCTTGGAAACCCGGCAAGGCGTGACAAAGCGTGAAAAAGGCGTAGAAATGCGTACGCCGTTGCACGCCTTTCTACGCCTTATTACGCCTTCTTGTCATTCATAGCAGGGGTGGGATTCGAACCCACGACCCCCACATTATGAGTGTGGTGCTCTCACCAGGCTGAGCTACCCTGCCCCAATCGTCTCAGTTGACGCCGACGCGTCCCTGCACCGAGGCGATCAACTTGGCCGAATCGTAGCCGACCCCGTCCTTAAAAACAATTGTGGGCTGGCGAATCACCGCCGGATCCGCCGTCAGGTCGCCGTGCAGCACCACGAGATCCGCCAGCTTCCCCGGCTCGACTGTGCCGAGCGTCTGCTGGACGCCGAGGATCCTGGCGCCGTTCGAGGTCATGATCTGTACGACCTGCGACGGCGTGAAGCCCGCCTCGATCAGCAGCTCGTAGTTGCGCTGGTCGCCGTAGCCGGCGAGCGCGCCGCCAATGCCCGTCGGATCGACGCCCGCCGCCATCAACCCGCCCGCCGCCACGAAGGCCCGCTCGAACGCCATCGCGCTCTTGAATCCCTGGAGGCTGACCCAGCCGCCGTTGGGATTCGTGTCGATCTGCTGGCGCATCTTGAGGTACGTGTCGCGCACTTCCGGATCCATCGCGCTGAGCGTGCGGTCGTCCTTGGTCGGCCGGCCGGCGACGAACGGCTCGTACACGGCGAGCGTCGACGTCATCGAGACGTGATGCTGCACCAGCGACTGAATCGTCGCGTGCCCCGCGTTCCCCTTCGGGTCGGCGGCGCTCACCTCGGTCATCAGCGTCGTGGGACAGACGTCGGGCTGCTTGCCGTTCGTGAAGTCCGACGCGGTCAGCATCCCGTGCTCGAGATTGTCGATGCCGAGCGCGACCGCTTCCTGAAAGCTCACCGAGCAGAGATGGCCGGTGACCTTGATGCCGCGTTTGTGCGCCTCCTGGATCGCCGCGCCCAGCTCGGCGCGCCGGATGTCGGTGTAGGCTTTGATCCAGGTCGCACCTTCGGCGGACCAGTAATCGACAAAGCGGCGCGCGGCTTCGGGCGAGTTGAGAATCGCCATCGAGCCGCCACCCGCTTCGCCGGTGATATACGGCGCGGTGATGTGAATGCGCGGCCCGGGCGCGAAGCCGTGATCGACCGCGTCCTTCAGGTTGATCTCGGCATACGGCGAGCGGCTGCCGGTCGTGCGGATCGTCGTGACGCCCGAGCCCAGGTAGAGACGCGGACCCGTGTACGACATCTGTACCGCGCGTCCACCAGCCGCCGTATAGAAGAGGTGGTCGTGCATGCCGATGATGCCGGGGATCACGGTCGAGCCGCTCATGTCCAACACGCGCGCGCCCGCAGGTACCTGCACCGACGCCGCAGGTCCCACCGCGGCGATTTTTCCCGAACGAATGACGATCGTCTGATCAGTCTTGGGCGCGGCACCCGTGCCGTCCACCAGCAGCACGTGGGTGAGCGCGACGAGCGACGTGTCGACGGTGATGTACTCGCGCACGCCGGCAGCGAACGAGTCGGGCCGCTGGACGGTGAGCGCGAGCAGGAGCATGAGCGCGTGCATGACGACTCCTCGCTAATTCACGGTGAAGTGCATCATCATCCCGGCCGCGAGATGTTCGGCGATGTGGCAATGGAGCATCCAGTCGCCCGGGTTGGACGTGTCGAGCAGAATATCCACCACGGCACCGGCGGGCACCAGCACGGTGTCCTTCCAGCCCAGATCGTCGTTCGGCACGCCATTGACGGCGAGCACGAGAAAACGCTGGCCGTGCAAATGGATGGGGTGCTGCATGCCGTGGAACGCGCGTCGCTCGTTGACGAGCCGGATCTTGGCCGGCTTGCCGCGCGCGAAGTGCCAGTCGATGTCCATGTTCCGCTTGCCGGTTTCGGCGTCCGCGAGCATCCAATGCACCTGCTCGCCGGTCGCCGCCCAGTTCATCATCGGCATGGTGCCGCCCCATTCGACCGGCGCGAAATACATCGAATCGAGCTGCATCAAGCGCTCGGTAAAGTACGGCAGGCCGTGGGCCTGGAGGGTCAGGGTGAGGGTCTTGTCAGGCGGACGATTCAGGTAGGAAGAAGCGGCGGCGAGGGGCGGCGAATGGCGGCGCAGGGCGGCAAAGACTCGTCCGAAATCCCGACTCGTGCGATCAGCGCCGACCGTTACCACGCCGAGTGTGTCGAGCTCGTGGAAGAACCTCCCAAAGAGGTGATCGAGGCCGAGCACACGATTGACGAGCGCCGCGTTCCGGGGGCGGGTGAATTGCACATCGACGACGTAGCGCTCCGCGGGCGCGATGACGACGCTCTCCACCCACGCGTCATGCTCCAGTGGTCCCGCCTCGGCCGCCACGACTTTCATGCGCGCGCCGGTGAAGGACAGGTTCATCGTGCGGGCGTTGGACGCATTGGTGAGATAGAAGCGAATAACGTCACCGCGCCGCACGCTCAGGCGATAGTCCGGCTCGCCATTCACGAGAAACAGATTGCCGAAGCGGCCCATCAGCGCGTGCGTCGGTGATTCCTTGCCCAGGGGAATGAGCGCGCCGTCGTCCGCGACGAGAAGATCGTCCAGCAGCAGCACTTCCTCGCGATCGACCGGCTCCAGCGTCTCAGCCGAGTCGCGCACCAGGATATTGCCGTAGAGGCCCAACTCCTGCTGGATGTCCTCGCGCTGATGCGGATGGTACCAGTAGATGCCGGCGTCGGGGAAACGCACGCGATAGGTGAACTCGCGATCGACCGCCGCCACGCCGTCGAACGCATTGTCGAGCCGGATGCCGTGCCAATGCACCGATGACGATTCCGGCAGCTCGTCGACGAACTGCACGGTGACCTCGCTGCCCCGCTGCACGTCGAGCAGCGGGCCCGGATACTGCCCGTTGTAGCCGTACATCGTGTACGTACGGCCGTTGAGCGTGCGTCGCACGAGGCCGGCCTCGAGCCGCAGCGTGTCGCTGTCCTTCAAGTGGAGCACCTCGCGCGGACGCGCGAGCGGTGCGGCGTCGTCCGGTACCGGCAGGAACGGCGTCACTTCAGGCCGGAGCGCCATCTCCGCCGGCAGCATCGTGAGGCCTGGCGGCACGGGGACCATGGGCCAGTCGCCGGACATGCCGTGATCATGCTCCATCGGCGACGATTGCTTCATCGCGCCGAGCGAGAACTCCATCAGGTCGGGCGGGAACAGCCGCGTGCTGGGCGACTGGCCGCGCAAGATCAAGCGCTTCGACGGCGCGCGCACATCCGCGCTCACCTCGGCGGTGATGAGGATCGTGAACTTTTCGAGCGACACTTCGCGCACGGGCACGTTGCCGTTCGTCACCCGCCCGAGTTTCACGACCGTCTCCATTTGCGGAGGGACGGCCCAGGCAACATAGATCCCGGTGTCCGGCAGACCGTTGACCGTGATGATGGGGATGACGCGGGTGCGACCGTCGGCGGTAACGCTGATCGTAAACGGACCCGCAGGCTTGGCGAGCTCGACGCGACCGGAGATCCCGTGGATCCCCGGCGCGGCAACGAGCTCGATGCAATAGAGATCGTGGCTGGGGCCGAGCGGCGTCTGCGGATCGCAGGGACGCTGCTGTGCGATTCCTGTACTCGTAACGCCGAGGAGTGCGAGCAGAAAAATTCCTTGGCGTAGGTCGATGAAGTCGATCTCTATGGAGTCCAGCTCACGAAGTACGCATTGAATCGGGTTCCCAAAGCAGGCGCCGAATTCCTAGCGTCCCCAACAGGAGTGGGCGGAGGAACCGCGCTGATCGGGATATTCACGGAACCACCAGTAAAGACCCCCTTAACAATGGGGTCACCGAACGGGTCCTGCACGTTCCGAATCTCGTAAGCTCGAGGTGGATCCGTTGGGATGATGCCATCCATCGATACGGATACCGAACCGAGACCTTGCCAATTGTAAACGGCCACCATCGCTCGACCAGTCGATGTGTTTGACGGCTTGTAGCGGGAGTGTCTGACGAAGACTCGAGTGATTGCTGGTGATCCCGCGATCGGGCGATCGCTCGTGTTGATATGACTGGTAGACCGCCACGTTGGGAAATCATAGAGTGTTCCAAGAAACCGCCACGACGCCTGGGTTGAATCACGATAGAGACTATCGAGACTCCACGTCTGACCCGACGTACTCACGTTGCTGGCACTCAGCAGCGCAATGCCACTGCCACTCGGGCAGTTTGACACCTGTGGTTGGCAACCTATTACTGTGTTGCCATTGAACGTGACTGTCTGCCACCTGTCAACCTCGAGTGCCGCGGTCGTGTCATGCCCACCACCGACGATGTAGTTACCGCGCACAGTCGCATCACGGTTCAAATGCCCGTCGAGCCCGATAACTACATTCTTTCCTGCCATGAGCTTCGGAGCATCTGGCGATATGTATGTAGCGTTCGTGTCCACGATCGCGCTGACTAGGAAAGCATCCGACGGATCTAGCGATCCAACGATAATGTTGTTTTGCGGGCGCGGTCCGCTATCTGCCAGAACTCCGTTGTTGAAGACAACATTGCCGGTGATTCGAATTCCGTGCAGTGACTTCCCGGGATCGGGATCGCTCGTCGCTTGAACGCCATTCGCAAACTGATTAAAAAGCACATTATCGTGGGCCAGAATCGAATCGCTGCTCGTCAATGTATTGATAAGGTACAAACCATGCCCGTGACCGCGGTAACCCGTTGTATCGGACCACGGCCACATGAATCCATTGTCGTATACGATGCACCCTGCAATTTCGACATCCTCGGCCGGCGGTTCCGTAAGCAGCCCAACTCCACCGTCGTGAAGAACGAGATTCAGGAACTTGTTGTGCTTTCCTTGATTGTAGATCAAATGGCTCCGATCAATACCGCTATCCCCGATCGCGATATGCCGAGTCGGGTCCGAGTTTGTGAATTCGATTCCCCAGAAAACGGTGTAATCGCTGTGCACCGTGAGCAGAGTACCAAGCGGATTGTCGCCAGCATCGAGAGTAACGCGGTGACCCGGGTACGGTCGGAAACTGACTGCCGCTGAAGACGTCCCGCTCTTCTGACTATCGAAGGTGTTTGCACACTTGTACGTTCCACCCAACAGCCACACGGTATCCCCTGGTTGAACCAGGTTCGTCCCGCTTCCGCCGTTCAATGCGGTCTGCAGATTCCAAGGACTCGCGTAAGTACCATTGCCACTTGACGTACACCCCGGCGCGACGAACCATCCCACAGGAGGTTGTGTAGGGGCATCGAGGTAATCAACCCACCCGAGTTCGTTCGGGACGATTACCTGGCCCAACCGAGGAGCATAGGACAGTTCGCGTGGCCTTCCGCCGACCGGATACGTTTCTTTAACGGATGGTTTGGGATCCCTGGGATCGAGCGTCACGACCTTTCCATCAAGCGTACAGCTGTCATACAGCCTCGAGTTGTCTGGAAGACGAAGCAAACCGTAGCCTCGACAGCCTGTAGAGATGACCGAGAGCTCGGTGCCGCTCGCGATACTCCACACGACGATCCCCGTTTTTTGGTCAGCAGCGTAGAGATTTGACCAGTCACTCGAGAATGCGATTCCTTGTGGCCGCTTCGCGGTGTCTGTAAAGGTCCGGATGATATTCAAGCTGTCAGCCTTCAGCTCATATATCCTGCCTGAGTTCGTATTGGCGGCGTACAGCAAGGACCTCGACTGGTTCCACGCAAAGTGGTACGCACCAGCGGTTGGCAATCCCGTTCTGGAAGCAACAACGGTCTTGGATGGCAATGCAATCCTGTAGATCTGCCCATCTGTGATCCCCACGATGACCGTGTCGCCAGTTGGAGTCGCGATGATGCCCGTAGCATCGCCAGCGGGTACTCGAACGCTGTCGACAATCGTTCGCGTCGATGTGTTGATGGAGACAACTAGACCTCTGTTCGCGGATCGCTGATCGAAGTTCGCCACGTAAACTCGCGAACCGTCAGAATTCCGGTCAATCTGCACTGCAAGGGTCGAATCAGGTCCGGTCAGTGCCGATCCCGTAAATAGGCCAGTAGGGACATTCAGACGTTGAGCGGCGCGCGCAGTCGACTGTGTGATCCACGCCGTTTCAATACCGGTTACCACCGACCCAAAGGGTCCGCTCGGAAGCCCGTTGCCCGAACTCGCCGGTGCGGCGTCGATGAGATTCACCCAACCAGCCGCGTTAGGCGAGATGACTTTGCGAGTTCCCGGATCGAATACGAATTGACCGGGCGTGGGCTGCAGACAGCCTGCATGGCAGTCTGTGAGTGAGTACGTACCAATCATCGTCCCGCTATCCGGATCTACGGCAACGATCGTTCCGTCACATCCCTCGTAGAGTCGGCTGTTATCCGAGAGGCGGAGCAGATCCGTGCCTTTGCATCCGGTGCTGATCGTCGACACTTGAGTCTTGGTCGCCACATTCCAGACAGTGATGCTTGTCGAACCGCTATCTGCGATGAACAGCTTTGTCTCGTCGCTTGAAAGCGCAATTCCCGTTGGGTAGTGACCACCGAGCTGAAATGAATCCACCGCGAGGGTCGCGGGGTCAACCTGGTAAACCATCGAGTGCCGCAAAGAGGAAGCGAAAAGGCGAGTGTGCGCGCGATCCCAAATGAAATGATATGAACCGGCGCTCGGCAACGATCGAGACTGCAAGATTGCTTGGTGGGTGAGGTCGAGTTTGTACAGACTTCCTTCAACGGTTCCAACGTACACCGTGTCACCGGCCGGCGTTGAGATGATCGCCGTGGCGTCACCTGTGACGCGCATGCTGTCCATAACGGCGTGCGAAGAGGTGTTTAACGAGAGAATCAAGCCAGCATTGGCAGGTCGCGTGTCATTGTTGGCGACATACAGTCGCGTGCCCGTCGCGTTAGCGGCAAGTTGCTGAGGTATCGTACTTGCACCTGTCGATGCAGAATCGCTGAATTGGCCAGTCGCCACATTGAGCCGTTTAACCAATGACGTGCTGGTGAAGCTCACCCAGGCAATGCCGTTGGACGAGACTGTCGCCCCGTACGGAGCCCCGTCCGCAGCTATTGTTGAAAATGCGAAACTCGGTTTTCGCGGTGGGGGAAGAGGTCCCATCGGATCGCGATCGGTGCAAGCTTCCGTTACGGCGAGGAGTGACAGGAAGGCGAGAAGGCGCGAGAAGCGCATAGGACCCCAATCCTCTCTTAGGGGATTAGTTCTGGGTCAATCCTCTCTTAGGGGATTAGTTCTGGGTCCCACAGAGTACTAGTGATGTCTCTCCTATCCGTTGATTCTTCGGAATTATTTCCTAGTTAACTCCTTAGGGTTACTCGTCTCGCACTCTGGTTCTCTGATTGGCCAGGAGAAGGACTCGCGACCTTCCGGGGAAGGATCCTGACGAATCGACGAATCGGCGAGAAACCGATTAATGCTTGGGGGCTCGCAAGCCCAGCAAATCGAGGATGCCTTGATCTGGAGGGAATCGCGAGAAGTGGCGCTGGGCGTTTGTTGCGACTCGAGACGGCGGACTTGGACTCTTGGTCGTGTCAATCGAGAACGTGTACGCACCGGTTTCTCCCACGGCGCTCGTTCCGATGATCACATCGTAGTAGTTGGTGCTGTCCACAGTGAAGTGTATGAAGGCGTTCGGATTCCCCGCCGAACTATCGTCATTCGATGCGACCAGCTGCCGGACAGTTCCCGTCGCGGTTTCGCTGAGTCTGTATATCGACAGTGAAGGATTGATAACCGTCGACCGCTCGGAAATGGTGAGCCCGGTTCCGGCAGCCCCAAAGATTCTTGCTACGTCGTAATAATGGGGTGTGGCGGTCGAGTCGTGGCAATCCTGGGTCGAGACGCCGTCAACAATAGAGATCCCCCGGACGACCCATACCTCGCGACATCCGTTCATCGCCGCAGACCGGCTTGTCGCTGCAAGAGAGTAAGAGAATCTGTCAAACTGATTATACGAATTTGCACCGATGATATAGTCGCCGGCAGGGAGAATGACGTCGAGCTGTGAGTTGCGCGCGCCGGCCTGTCCGAGAACTGAGTCATCATCAAAGCCGATTCTCGGGAACGGAGACACGCCGCTCCACAGGTCGACGTATGTGTCGAACGTATCTGCATGCATGCTAATGCGGACGTTTTGCTGACCGCTCGCCAGACTCAGATCATAAAAATCGTAGTACCAAGAACCGCGGACGCAGTCTGTAGTGCTCAATGCGCCGTTTGCCGTCTGTCCAAGAGTAAGCGGCAACAGAGTGTTGCAAGGATTGAGGATCGTCGCGTGATAGATGACCGGCGACACGCCGGGCACGCTCGCCTGAATCGTAATCATCCCCGTATCGCGACCGAGCGTGACGGTCGTCGACGCCTGGCCATTGGCGTCGGACACGGATGTCGCCGGTGTGAACGCCGCTTCGCCCGCCGGGGTGACGCTCCAGGAGACATGCACGCCCTGCGCCGGCTGGCCGTCGGAGCCGAGGGCGACGAGGCTCAGCGGGAAGGCGAGCGGCGCACCGGTCGGTGCCGACTGTGAGTCGCCGGCGACGCCGGTGACCGAGGCCGCGCGCGTCCCGGGACCGCTCGAATCGCCGCACCCGATCGCCACAGCGGCAAACGCCATGAGCACGACAGGCAATACCCGACGCAAAGTTTTCACGGTGCTTCCTCCCGCTCCTGGTTATCGCGGCACGACGCGGTACAGCACCTCGCCGTCCCGAATCATACCGAATTGCTCGCGCGCGACCCGCTCCTGGACCGCCGGATTCGTCTCGAGGTCATGCGCGAGCTTGGAGAGCGAATCGATCTCGATCCGCAGGCCCGCGACGCGCACTCGCTCATCGGCGACCTGGCGGCGAATCGTGATCCAGTCGGCGGTCGAGTATTCCCCGCCCCACGCCGCGAGCGCCAACAGCCCGATCGCGCCGGCGATGCCGGCCACGCGCGTCCGCGTCACAGCCCGTACAGATGGCGGCCGGGATAGTGCCCCACATCGCCCAGCTCCTCGGCGATGCGCAGCAACTGATTGTACTTGGCCACGCGATCGGTGCGCGATGCGCTGCCGGTCTTGATCTGGCCCACGCCCGTCGCGACCGCGAGATCCGCGATGAAGGTGTCCTCGGTCTCCCCGGAGCGGTGTGAGATCACCGCGCCGTAGCCGTTGCCCTTGGCGAGATCGATGCATTGCAGCGTCTCGGTCAGGGTGCCGATCTGGTTCACCTTGATGAGAATCGCGTTCGCCACGCTCTCCTCGATGCCGCGCGCCAGGCGCTCGACGTTCGTGCAGAACAGGTCATCCCCCACAAGTTGCACCCGTTCCTGCAGCGCTTCTGTGAGCTTTGCCCATCCCGCCCAGTCGTCTTCGGCCAACCCGTCCTCGATCGAGACGATCGGGTAGCGGTCGATCCAGCTCTTATACAGCGCCAGCATCTCTTCGGCGCTCTTCTTGCCGCCTTTGCTCTTCTTGAAGGTGTACACGCCGTCGGCGAACAGCTCGGAGGCAGCCACGTCCAGGGCGATCGCGATGTCCTTCCCCGCCTCGAACCCCGCGGCGTCGATCGCGGCCATGATCGCCTCGAGCGCGGCTTCGTCGTTCGGCAGGTCCGGGGCAAAGCCGCCCTCGTCGCCGACGGCGGTCGACAGCCCGCGCTTCGACAACACCTTCTTGAGGGAGTGGAACGTCTCCACCCCCATGCGTAGACCCTCGGCGAACGTCTCGGCGCCGATGGGCACGACCATGAACTCCTGGCAGTCGACCGTGTTGGCCGCGTGCGCGCCGCCGTTCAGAATGTTCATCATCGGGACCGGCAGCACGTGCGCGGCGGGCCCGCCGAGATAGCGATAGAGCGGCAGCCCGGCATCCTGCGACGCCCCGCGCGCGACGGCGAGCGAGACCGCCAGAATCGCGTTGGCGCCGAGGTGGCCTTTGTTCGGCGTGCCGTCGAGGTCGAGCATCGCATAGTCGATCGCGATCTGATCCTCGGCCGACATCCCTTCGAGCCGCGGGCCGATCACCTCGTTGACGTTCTTGACCGCCTCGAGCACGCCCTTGCCGCCGAAGCGCTTCGCGTCGCCGTCGCGCAGCTCGACCGCTTCGTGCTCGCCGGTGGACGCGCCGCTCGGCACGGCCGCGGTCCCGACGGCGCCGCTCGCGAGCGTGACGTCTGCTTCGACGGTGGGATTGCCCCGGCTGTCCAGGATTTCGCGCGCGTGAACCGAGATGACGGTGCTCATTGTGGTCCGAACCCTACCGCGCCCGCGACTGAAGAGCAACCATCGCCGCCCGCACCTGCTCGCGCAGACGCTCCCGGTCCTCCGGCTCGAGGCCGGTGGTGGCAATGGGCGGCGCGACCAGCAGCTGGATCGGCCGGCCCCGCAGTCGCCAGGCTCCCTTGGGCAGGATCTCGAATGTGTGGTGGACGTAGACCGGCACGATCGGCACCTGGGCCGCGATCGCCAGACCGAACGGCGCGTTCTTGAAGGGCAACAGCTCACCGGTGCGGCTGCGCGTCCCTTCCGGAAAAACGACGATCGACGACACGCCGTCACGAATCGTCCGCGCCGCTGCGTCGTAGGCCTCGAACGCTTTTTTGCGGGCGGCGCGGTCGATCGGGATGTGGCCCGCCGCGCGCATGGCGCGACCCAGGAGCGGAATCTTGAACAGCTCCTGCTTCGCGACGAAGCGAACCGAGCCGGGCAATGTCGCGAGCAGCGCCCAGATGTCGAACATCGACGAGTGGTTTGACGCGTACATGAGCGGCTGCCCGCGCGGGATGAGCTCCAGCCCTTCGGCGAGCACGGGCGTGCCGGCAGCGCGCAGGATCTGCTTGGACCAGTCGACGTCGGCCCAATCGTAGATGCCGCCGACTGTGTTCTTGACGCGGAAGATGCCGCCGAGGACGGCGCCGCTGGCGTGAATGACGGTGGAGACGAAGAGAACTACATAATACCAGAGCGTGCGGATCACTGGCGCTGGGCGAAGTGATCGTATCCCGCCGGCAACGGCACGGACTTGTTATGGTCGAGCAGGCGGACGCCCCCGCGCCGGCCGCCCGCGCCGCGCAGGCACGTGCCGATGCGCGTCAGGTGCACGCCGGTCTGCGCGCGGAACGACGACGCGCTCGCGTCGCCGAAGGCCGGCGGCATCGTGAGCAACAGCTCGAACTCCTCTCCGCTGGATGCCGCCATCATGGCGTCCACGTTCTCCCAACAAGGAATGCGCTCGAGGTTGATCTCGATGCCCACCTCCGACGCGGCCGCCAGATGCTGGGCATCGGCGACGAGCCCGTCGGAGATGTCGATCATCGCCGTCGCCCCCTGATGCGCGAGCCACCGGCCGGCATCGAGGCGCGGCTCGGGGCACGCGTACCGGTTGTGCAGCGGCTTGTCCATTTTCTTGCCCGCGGCCAGGCGTTCGAGCGCGAGCGCCGCACCCCCAAGATAGCCGGTCACCCAGAGCGCGTCGCCTTCGCGCGCCCCCGAGCGACGCACCGGACGCTCGGCGGTCCCGAGAACACAGACGTCGATGCTGTACCGCTCGGCGCGCGTCATGTCGCCGCCCAGGATCTGCGCGCCGACGTTCCCCGCCATCGCGGCCACGCCTTCCATGATTTCAACGGCGGGATCGGTGCCCTTCCCCGTATGGGGTGGAAGACCGAGCGAAACGAGCAGACCCACCGGCAGCGCGCCTTCCGCGGCCAGATCGGAGAGCGCGGCACCGGCGGCGCGAAATCCGATTTCCTTGAAGTCGAGCCAATCGGTCCGGAAGTGCACGCCCTCGAGCGAGGTGTCGATGCTGACCGCCAGCGTCGCGTCGCCGAACGGCACCAGCGCGCAATCGTCGCCCAACGGCGTGTTGTTCGGCAGCAGCTCGGCGAGCCGGCCGAAAATCGCGCGGATGCGATCGAACTCAGCGCCGGGACCGAGATTCATTGGATGCGCACCACGCCGCTATCGGTGGCCGCCCACAAGAAGTCGCCACCGGCCGCGAGGTCGCGGACGGCCGCGGGAATGTCGAAGGGCACGGGATGCACATGGACGAATGCGCGGGCGAGATCGACCTGTGCGAGACCGGCGGTGCCGCCGACCCAGAGAGATCCTGCATGCGCGGCAATCGCCGTCGGCGTGCCGAGAGCGGGCGGAAGCGGAACGGTGTTCCAGGCCCGCGTCGCCGGATCGCGCCACGCGAGCTGGCGGTCGGTCGCCATCACGAGAGTATCCTGAAGACGTCCGAGGGCGCGGACAGTAACGCGCAAACTGGAACGGTCAGCGAGATCAGCCGGCGTGGTGATGACATTTGCCTTAGGAGCAACCTGCCCCAGCCCGGCATTCGTTCCCACGAGCAGCGTGTCGCCCACTGCGAACAGGCAGGTGATCGTGAGTCCCGGCGGGCTGATCTCCGTGGCCTCGCCATCGGCACTAATAAGGAAGAGACCGCGTGTCGTGCCCGCCCACACGCCGCCCCCCGTAGCGGCGAGCGCGGTGGCGTCCGGCAAATCCCACAGCCGCGACGTGAACGTGCGCGGATCGATCCGGAACACCCCCTGTTCCGTCGCGAGCCAGAGCTGATTGCCGACGGTCAGGAGCTTACGGGAAAGGAGGAACGAAAACCCGAGCGCGCGTTGCGCGTCGTCCGAGCTCCGCGTGGTGCTGAGGTCGCGCGCGATCCACGTGATGCCACGACGCGACTCGCTGGGACGCGCGTTCGACGCGGCCCAGAGACCGTTCGAGTCTGGCATAACCGCAAGGGCGCCCACACTCGGAGCCAGGAGCCCGTAGCTCAGCACTTCCCACTCCCCCGTTTGGCGATCGACTCGAATCACTCCGAGTCCGTTGGTGCCGAAGAAAATCTCCGGCCGATCCGGTGTTGCCGCGGCCGCCGTGAAGTCGTGCGTGCGCAGCCGGCGATCGGTCAAAATCGCGGCGCGCATCGCGTCCGCGAGCGGCGCGCTCTTCAAAGCGTCGGCAACCGTCAGCGTTCCGTCCGCTCCTGCTACTGCCGAAGGTATCGAGCCGGGCGTCCATGTGCGTCCATCCACGTCGTATCGGACGTAACCGAGTCCCGGACCGAGGTCGAGCCATACCGCGTTGCCCGCAGGATCGGCAATCGCCCTCCGAACGTACCGCGACGGATATCCGTCTACCGTCGTGACCGGCTGGCGAAAGCTCCGCGCGATACGATCGTAAATCAGCAGTCCGTGCGTCGTCGCGGCGAATACCAGCCACGGCGTTGCGGCAACGGCTTCGACGTCTGAGAAGTCGGAGATGACGACACGATTATCCGGACTCAGGATGTCGAGCGAACGGCCCGACGAGGGAATTCCCCCCGTCGCGCAGCCGAGTATAACAAGCCCGACTGTTGCGACGCTACAACAGGTCCGGCGCGTCAATTTCGGCCACAATCGGCAGCCGGCAGGGCTTTGCGTCTTTCCACGCGCGCCACACGTCGGGGAGCGCGGCGAGCACGTCCGCGGGCCGCAGGCTGCGCGCAGTCCACTGCCGCGCGCCCAATTCTGCAGCACGTCCCAGCGCGTGCGCGCCCAGCGCGGCGGCCTCGACGGGCGTGGTGCCGCGAGCGAGAAAGGCACCGATGAATCCCGCGAGCAGATCGCCGCTGCCGCCGGTGGCGAGACCGGGATTGCCGCTCGCGACGACGTGCGCGGGGCCGCGCAAATCGGCGATCACGGTCGGCACACCCTTGAGCAGGACGGTGCATTTCAGCTTCGCGGCCGCGCGCGCTGCTGCTGACCACCGATCGTTGGCGGCTTCATCGGCGAGCGCATCGCCGGCGACCGCGCGGAATTCGCCGAGATGCGGCGTGAGGACAAGCGGTGACGAAGGTTGGTGGAGGTTGTCGAGGTTGAGAAGGAGATGCAGCGCGTCGGCATCGATGATCGTCGGGATCGGTCGGCGACTCAGCACGTCAGCCACCAAAGCGGCGCGCGGCTCCGTCCTCCCCAGCCCGGGACCCAAGACGATGGCATCTGCCCATTCGAGTGCTTCCCCCGCCTCAGGCTCGAGCCTGGGGCCGAGTGCCGACTCGACGGTGAGAAGGTCGGGCAAACTCGCCTGCGCGGCGGCGATCGTCTCGCGCGCCGCGACGAGCTTCACGAGTCCCGCACCGGCCGCGAGCGCGGCGCGGGCGGCGTGCAACGCGGCGCCCGTCATCCCGTTCGCGCCGCCGATCACGCATACGCGGCCGCGGTCGCCTTTATGCATTTGCGGCGCGAGCCGCGGCAGGCGCTCTGCCGCCCAGGCGTCGGTGACGAGCACGGGCCAGGCGGCGTCGGGTGGCGGGAATCCGATGTCGACGACGACGAGTTTGCCGCACCATTCGCGCTGCAGCAGATGCCCTCGGCGCGGCGCACCGAACGTCACGGTCAGCGCCGCGTGAATCGGCCCGTGCGCTTCGCCGCTCGTGAGGTCGAGCCCGGTCGGGCCGTCGACCGCGACGATCGGCGCACCGTAGTCGGCGACGCGCTGCGCCAGAACGAGCACGTCGCCTTTCGCGGGACCCGCGGCGCCGGTGCCGAGCAGCGCGTCGATACAGACGGCAGCCTGCGGCCAGGCTTCGTTGCGGCCGAGCTCGCGCACGCCGTCGACACGCGCGAGCGCGCGATTGTCGATCGCGTCGTCGGTCTTGGGATCGAGCGCCGCAACCCACACCGGAATGCCGCCGGCGTGCAACGCCCGCGCGATCACCCAGCCGTCGCCGCCGTTATTGCCCGCGCCGGCGGCGACCAGCACGCCGCCCGCGATCCGGTCCGCGAGCTCCGCGGCGAGCACCTGGGCGACGGCGCGGCCCGCGGTTTCCATGAGCACGCGACTGGGCACGCGATATTGCGTGCGCGCCATCGCGTCCCATGCCGCCGCTTCACTCGCCGATACGACCGGCACCGGATTCACGAAATCACCACCCCCGCGTAACCGACCACACGCGCGTTGTCCCCGGACACCCACCCCGAGTGGCGGTAGTCTACCACGTCGGCATGCGACGCGCCCAGGGCGCGAGCGGCGGTGAGGACGACCGCAGCGGGCGCGCGACCGCACATCGAGACGCGGTCGCGCTTGCAGCGCGCGAGCAGCTCCTCACCATCGAGCCGGCTCACGGCGTCCAGAATTGTGGAGTCTTTTTCTTCCGTGATGCGTGCCGGCTCGTAGTGATTGAGATCGCTCGAGGCGAGCAGGAGCACCGGCTCGCCGACCGTTTGCACGAAGCTCACCAGGACGGCGGCGAGAGCCCTCGCTCGCTCCCACGCATCCCAGGCCAGGACGATCGGGACGATCCGTACGTCGGCGCGCAAGAATTGCAAAAACGGCAATTCGACTTCGATCGCATGCTCGGCCCGATGCGCGTCGTGGTCGATTTCGATGGCGCCGTGCGACATCTCGCGCAGCGCCTGCGCGGCCGCCCCGTCGATCGCCACGTCACCGAGCGGCGTGCGAAACGCGCCCGCCTCCCAGAGTGAGATGCCGGTCGTCGCGTCGCCGACGCCGGTATGGTTCGGCGCCAGGATCACGACGAGGCCGGGGATTTCGGCGCGGGCAAACGCGCGCGCGGCCGTAGGCCCGGAGTAGATGTAGCCGGCGTGAGGAACGATGATGCCGATCGCCGGACGCTCGGACGGTCGGACCGTTTGACGCGCGTCCGCGAGCAGGGTGGCGACGACCGCCCGCAATTCGACGGGATCTTTGGGATAGAAGCGACCGCTGACGGCGGGCGCGCGGACACTCACTCCGCGGAAGGAACTCCCGGCCAGCGATAGCCCGCGCCGGCTTTGAAGACGTCCGCGAAATCGTAGACGCGCTCGAAGTCCTCGAGCCGGTCGGCCGGCTGACGGGCCAGCAGGCCGACTTCGATCAGCATGAACACGATCTCACCGAAATCTTCTGTCGCGTGAATCCCCCAATGCGTCAGCACGGAGGCGGCGAGCATGCCGAATTGCTCGAGCGCGAAGTCGCGGCACGCCCATGCGAGCTCCACGCCCGTGAGGTGCCGGCGCGCCGGCAGCTTGGTCTGCGCGTACTCGAGCGCGGCCAGCACGAAGATGTAGGCGCGCTCGTTGTACTTCCCGTCGCGCTTGCGGATCTCCGCCATCGCGGCTTCGAGGGTGGCGACGTCGCTCATCGCCGGGCTTCACCCGGAGGCGGTGGTGCTGGGGGTGCCGGCGGTCCGGACGGCGGCGTCACGACGCGAATGCCGCCCGAGCGGCGGTCCCCCCGACGGTCGTCGGCGGGCGGGGCGTCCAGTAACGCGAGATCGAGGACATCGTCAATCGTCTCCACGAGCTTGATATCAAGCAACTTCCGTACCTCTTCAGGCAGGTCAATAAGGTCGCTCTTGTTGCGCGCCGGGACCAGCACGGACGTAACCCCGGCGCGTGCGGCTGCCGTCAGCTTTTCCTTGAGCCCACCGATCGGCAAGACGCGCCCCCGCAGGGTCAGCTCGCCCGTCATCGCGACGTCGTGGCGCGCCGGCCGGCGGCACAACAGTGAGGCAAGGGCGGCGGCAATCGTGATGCCGGCCGACGGTCCGTCCTTCGGGACGCCTCCGGCCGGCACATGCAGGTGAACGTCCGACTGCGTGAACGCGTCGAGCGGGATGCCGAGGGCGCTGGCGCGGGCGCGCAGGAGACTCCACGCCGCCTGCGCCGATTCCTTCATGACGTCGCCCAGCTGGCCGGTGAGCGTGATCTGGCCCTTGCCCGGCATCCGGATCGCCTCGATGAACATGATGTCGCCGCCGACGGGCGTCCACGCGAGTCCGGTGGCGACGCCGATCTCGGGCGCGCGCCCCGCGACCTCGCTCTGCACCTTCGGCTGGCCGGCGTATTTCTCGAGGTTCTTGGAGCTCACCCTCACCATCTTCGCTCCGCCCTCGACCACCTCCAGCGCCGCCTTTCTCAGCACGCCCTGAATCTCGCGCTCGAGCTGGCGGAC
>DATDEZ010000154.1:0-5002 GCA_036522875.1 Gemmatimonadales bacterium
GGCAAAATCGTCACGCGCTCGAACGGCTCACCGGACCGCTGGGTGTCGAGATCGAAGCCGCGAATGGAGACGACTTCGTCTCCCCACCATTCGATGCGCGCGGGCACCGCCATCCCGAAGCCGTAGACGTCGAGAATCCCACCGCGCACGCTGTATTGGGCGACTTCAGTCACCGTCGGCACGCGCGCGTAGCCCATCGCGTCGAGACGCTGTGTCGTGTCAGTGAGCCGCCTTTCCTTCTTGCTGACGTCGACCACGAGCCGCGCCTGCTCGAGCGCCGCGGGCACCGCCGTCCGCTCGGCGCTGGCGCGCGCGGTGGTGACGAGTACGCGCACCGCGCCGCGCAGGAGTCCTTCGAGCGTTTCGACCCGCTCGCCCGCGAGCTCGTAGTGCGGCTCCTCGGCGCCGAGGGATTCGCGTTGCGGGTAGAGCGCTGGTGCCTCCGGCCCGAGCAACGTCTGGAGATCCGCCAGCCAGCGCTCGCCGTCCGCCGGAGTCGGCGCAATCACGACGAACACGCGTTGCGGAACACGGCGCGTGAGCGCGGCAAGCAAGACCGCGGGACTCGAGCCGGGAAGGCCGCCGACACCGATCCGTTTGCCGGCAGACGGCAGCCGCTCGACCAGAGAGCGAGTGGCTGGCAGTTCGTCGAAACGGTCCAGCAAAAAGTCGAGCGGCATCAGTGTGTGCGGGTCGCGACTCCCAATTCGAGGGCGGCGAGAATCAGGGCGATCACGAGCAAAACGGCGCTCAGATCGGCCCGACGAGTGCCCGCGAAGCGCGCGGCGGCAAATTGACGGCCAGGCAGGACCTCGACGCGCCGGCTACCACCCAGAGCGGTGGTGGCGAGCGCGCGCGTGGCCGGCGTGAGATCGGATTCGCGCGGATCGGGGCCGAAGACGGTCGCGCCAAGCGTATCGCGCCCCCGGGTCCGAAACTCGACGTGCGGCGCCCCTTCCGCCGTGGCGACATCCGATTCGCCCACGATGATGCGGTTGACCAGTCCGTCGATGAACGGGACGAACGCCGACGCGGCCGGGAGCGCCGTCCAGGCAGTATCGAGCCGGCTGCCCAGCAGCACGACGCTGCCTGCGCGCACGAGCCACGGCTCGCCGTTCACAGTCGCCAGGACGTCGGTTTCCTGTTCGCTATTTCCCTGCGGGACGAGTCGATAGCGGCGCGTCACGGCGACGCCCGCGATCATCGCCAGTTGCGCGGAGGCGATCGGTCCCGGGGCTCCCGTCCGTTCCCAACGCCATGACACGCCGCGCGCGAGGAGTGCGCGATTGGCTTGACCGAGCAACGCCGGGTCCGCAGGCGGTTCGATCACCGCGCGCGCGCCGCCCGGCGGTCGCTCCCCGCCGGTGATCACCACATCAGCGCCGTCGACGATGCGGCGGGCGTCCCGGAGCACGCCGAGCGCGGCGCTCACAAACGCCCCGGCGCCCGCTGTCGCGCTCACGCGTGCCGGCGCAGCGACGCGCCAGGCGAACGGCCGCCGGTCGTCCGCGCGCAGCTCGTCCGGCTCGAGTGCAGCTTCGCCGACCCACCAACCGGGCGTCATTGTTTGGGCGGGGAGTGAGACCGTGACGGCCGCGTGGACGCTCGTGTCACCGGCCGCCGCGTTCCCCAGGGTCGCCAATCCACGGGCGGCGACTTCGCCACGATCGCGGCCACTGCCGATCCGGATCGTCACGGGAACGGGCTGCGGCGTCGGACCGCTGAGCTCGATAACCGCGGCGCCTTCACTCACGTGGACCGCGGCGATGCCCTGGTTCGCGGCCGCGCGCCCGGCTGCGAGCGCGAGTACCCGCACGCCTGCCGGCACGCCTGGATCGCCCGGACCAAACGCCGTGCGCTGCAGATCGCTCAGCACTTCGACCTCGCGACCCGGCAGCGGCTGGCCTTCGACCAGGCGCGCGGCTCGGCGCACAGCATCGACGAGATCCAAGCGTTGCCATCCGGCATGCGTGCTGTCGATCGTCGCGAGCAGCGCTTCACGCGTCCCGCCGCGCAGTACGCCGTCGCACAACATGAGCCAGGCACGATCCGCCGACGTCGTTGCACCGACCGTGGCGTGCGCGTTGACGCGCAATCGGTCGAGCACCAACCCGCCGTCGACGACGGCGGCAGAGGAGGGTGAGTTGTCCAGGATGACGACGACCGCGGTGGGCTCGTGCGCGCTGCCCGCGCCGGCTCGCAGGTGCACCAGCGGGCGCGCCGCCGCCATCACGATCGTCACGATCAGCGCCGTCCGCAGGATGAGCAGCAGGAGATGCCGCAATCGCAGGCGGCGCGCGCTTTCGCGCTCCGCCTCGCTCAGATAGCGCACCGCAGGGAAATCCACTTCCGGCGGAATGCGCCGCTGCAGGAGATGCAGGAGCGCGGGGACCGCGGCGGCGGCGAGTCCCAGCAGGGCCAGCGGATGCAGGAACGTCACGTGAGCAGGCGCAACGCCATGCCGAACGGCATGTCGGTCAGCACGTGGTGATAGGCGACGCCGTGGCGGCGACACGCCTTGCGCCACGCGGCGATCTCGCGCCGCACCGTGTCCGCGTACGCCCGCGCGAGCTCGCGAGGACGCACCACCACGCTCAGCGAAGACTCCGGATCGCGAAACCGCACTTCCGGCGGGCCGCCGAGCTCGGCCTCGGCTGGGTCCATGAGATGAAAGACAACGACTTGATGCCCGCGATGCCGCAGGTACCGCAGCGCCGCCAGCGCGAGCTCACGATCGAACAGCAGGTCCGAAATCAGAACCACCATTCCGCGGCGCGCCAGCAGCGCCGTGATACGTTGCAGCGCGGCGTGCGCGGCCGTGCCATGGCCGTCCGGCGTCTCGATCAGGCCGCGGACGATCCGGTTCCACTGCCCGGCCTTCACCCGTGCGGGAATAACCTGCCGCACCTGCTCGTCGAACGTGATGAGCCCCGTTGCATCGCGCTGGCGCAGCAGGATGAGCGTGAGCGCGGCGGCCAGGCGATCGGCATACGCGCGCTTGGTCAGCCGCTCCGGCGCGCCGCGCCATGCCATCGAGCGGCTCACGTCTACCAGCACCATCGACCGAAGGTTCGTCTCTTCCTCGAATTGCTTGACGAAGAGCCGGTCCGACCGTCCCAACATTCGCCAATCGAGGTAGCGCAGCTCGTCACCCGGCTGGTAGGCACGGTGCTCCGTGAATTCCACCGAGAAGCCCTTGAACGGCGAGCGATGAACCCCGGCCAGGTAGCCCTCGACGACGCCCTCCGCGACGATCTCAATTCCTCCGAGGCGTGCCACCTCCGCTGGATCCAGCAGATCTAGACGCGGGGACACTGGGTGTCTCTCCTAGGGGACAAGTGTCGCTCGGGCCACGAGAGCCAAGTCATTACGACAATATAATTTAGCGATATGAGGCCGCTGGCACAGTCTCTGCTTCAGGGCAGGCCGGGAGGCTACCATGTTCACCAACATCGCGCTGCTCAGCTTGACCCTGGTGTCCACATCCCCGGTCCGGGATCCGTCAGTCTACCGCCCCCGCGTCGAATTATGGACGAATCGCGGGGATGCGGCCGTGTATACCCGCGGTGAGCGGGTGCGGCTGTATTTCCGCCTCGACCAGGACGCCTACGTCACGATCTTCCGCGTCGATACCGACGGGCGCGTGCGCGTTCTGTTTCCGCGCGAACCGTGGGAAGACAATTACGCGCGCGGCGGTCGAGACTTCGAGGTCGACGGGCATCAGCTCTCCGAGGAAGCATTCACCATCGACGATTATCCGGGCGTCGGCTACCTGTTCGCCGTCGCCTCCGCCGATCCGTTCCAGTACGACCGCATCGAGAGCGGTGACCATTGGGACTACCGCGTCATCGCCGATGGGCGGGTGCGCGGCGATCCCTATGTCGCGATGACGGACCTGGCCCAACAGATCGAGCCGGAAGGCTACGCTGACTGGGACTACGACGTCATCTCGTACAACGTGGGGCAGCACTACGACTATCCGCGCTTCCTGTGCTACGACTGCCACTCGTACACGAGTTATTCCTACTGGGACCCCTACTACAGCTCGTGCGTGCGCTTCCGCATGTTCGTGTACGACGATCCGTGGTTCTATCCGTATCGTTACGGCGGCACCCGCGTGGTGTTCGCCCGGCCATACCGTCCACAGCCGCGCTTCATCTTCAAGGACTGGGGCGGCGACCGGCCGTCGCGCGAGGGCTTCATCACCCGCGAGCATGAGCGCCCCGGTAACGACAACACGCGCCGTGGCGTGACGGGACGCGATCTCGGCGGTCTCGGCATCATTCCTCCGCCGAACATTCGCGACCGCCGCGATCAGCCGGGCAATGGTGGCGGCAATAACGGCAACGGCAATAACGGCAACGGGAACAACGGCAACGGGAACGGGAACAATGGCGGCGGTGATCGCGGCCGCGGGCGCCGGGACCATCCCGATCAGCCTGACCGTCCTGATCGTCCGGATCGCCCCGATCGGCCGGATCGCCCGGACAATCCGAACAATCCGGATCGCCCCGATCGGCCGAATCGTCCCGACCGTCCGGATCGGCCCGACCGTCCGACGGGACCGGACATCAGCCGTCCCGTCGTGCAGCCGCGCGACGACCGTCCTCGCGTCGAGCCCCGGCTGCGCGATGCGGAGCCGAAGCGGATCGAGCCGCGGCAAGAGCCACGACGCGAGGAGCCGCGGCGCGAGGAGCCACGACGGGTCGAGCCTCGGAACGAGCCGCGGTCCGAGCCGCGTCGCGCGGAGCCCAGGAACGATCCCCCGCGCAATCAACCGGCCCCGCGCGCCGATCCGCCGCGGCGCGACTCGCCCCCGCCGGCGCCGCGCAATGAGCCCGAGGTCCGGCGTCGCAAGCCGTGAGGCATTCAAACTGAAACCTGACGCGCCCGATCGTAGTCCCACACGGTCGGGCGCGTTAGTTTTCCTTCCCTTTCATCTTCTCAGAGGATCCTTGCTCGCCCTGCTGCTGGTTTCGAGCGCGTTGATCGCGCAAACGCA
>DATDEZ010000155.1:0-7460 GCA_036522875.1 Gemmatimonadales bacterium
GACCTCGCTCTGCACCTTCGGCTGGCCGGCGTATTTCTCGAGGTTCTTGGAGCTCACCCTCACCATCTTCGCTCCGCCCTCGACCACCTCCAGCGCCGCCTTTCTCAGCACGCCCTGAATCTCGCGCTCGAGCTGGCGGACGCCGGCCTCGCGCGTGTACTCCCCGATCAGCCGCTCGAGCGCGCCGTCGCCGACGTGCGCGCGCTCGGACTCCTCCGCCTTACCGAGTCCCGTTTCCTTGAGCTGGCGCGGCAGCAGATAGCGCTTGGCGATCTGCAGCTTCTCGGACGGCGTGTAGCCGACGAGTGTGAGCTGCTCCATGCGATCGAGCAGCGGATCGGGAATCGGCTGCGTGCTGTTCGCGGTCGCGATGAACATCACGCCCGACAAGTCGAACGGCACCTCGAGGTAGTGATCGACGAACGTCGAGTTCTGCGCGGGGTCGAGCACCTCGAGCAGCGCGGCCGTGGGATCGCCCCGCACGTCGGCGCCCATCTTGTCGACTTCGTCGAGCATCAGCACCGGCGTCCGCGTCTCGCAGCGCTGGAGCGCGTGAATGATGCGGCCCGGAATCGCGCCCACGTAGGTGCGGCGATGACCGCGGATCTCCGCTTCGTCGCGCACGCCGCCGAGCGACACGCGCGTGAACTTGCGGCCGAGCGACTCGGCAATGCTCTGGCCGAGTGAGGTCTTCCCGACGCCCGGCGGACCGACGAAGCACAAAATCGAGCCACGCGCGTTCGGGTTCAGCGTGCGCACGGCGAGGTATTCGAGGATGCGCTCCTTGACGGTCTTCAGGTCGTAGTGATCGCGGTCCAGGATCTCGCGCGCGGCCTTGAGGTCGAGCTGGTCCTGTGTCACGCGACCCCACGGCAGCGTCGCGAACACGTCGAGGTAGGTGCGGGCCACCTGATACTCGGCCGACTGCGGCGACATCTGGCGCAGGCGCTTCAGCTCCCGGTCCGCGACCTTCTTCGCTTCGGCCGAGAGCTGCGCTTCCTCGAGCCGCTTGGCGAGCTCTTCCAGCTCGTCGTCGCCTTCGCCCTCGCCAAGCTCCTGGCGAATGACCTGCAGCTGCTCGCGCAGGACGTACTCGCGCTGATTCTGGTCGAGCCGCGACTTCACTTTCTCCTGGATCTGGGTGCCGACCTCGAGGACCTGGAGCTCCTGCACCAGGAACTCGCCGAGGCGCTCGAGCCGGTGCGTCACGTCGTCGATCGCGAGCAGCTCGGCCTTCGCGGGAAGCGCGAGATCGAGGTTCGCGGCGATGAAGTCCGCGAGCTTGCCGGCCTCGGTGATGCCGGCGAGCACTTCGTGCAGCTCGGCGCCGAGGTAGGGCGCGATGTCGATGACGCGCGAGAACTGGGCGATGGTCGTGCGCTTCAGCGCTTCGGTGCGCGCGTCCTCGAGCGTGTTCTCCTGCAGCGGCTCGCTGTCCGCCATCAGCCACTTCTCACCCTGCGCGATGTTGTTGAGGCGCGCCCGCTCGAGGCCCTGCACCATCACCCGCACCGACCCGTCGCCGAGCTTCAGCATCCGCACGATCGTGCCGAGCGTGCCGACGTCGTAGAGCTGGTGCGGCAGCGTGTTCATCACCGCACCTTCGGGCGGCTCCATCCCGCCCATCGACCTCACGACGCCGAGCAGCAGGCGCTTCTCGCCCTGGATGATCTCGTCGATCAGTTGAACGGCTTTGGGATCGGTGAGGGCCAGCGGCAGGACGACGTGAGGATAGACCACGAGCTGGCCCAGGGGGAGGACCGGCAGGCGTTCCATCAGGTCACCCGCACCGAGTGCGCGCCGGAGGACCGCGGCGGTTGTTTCGTCAGACGGACTTCGAGGAAGCCGTGCTCGTAGGTCGCCCGGATGGTCTCGGGATCGACCACGACCGGCAGCCGGAAGCGCCGCTCGAACGGCCCGACCTGCACTTCCATCGCGTGATAGTGTCGCTTCCCCTGCTGGCGTGTGGGCCGCTCGCCCGCGACCCGCAGGATCCCCTCGTCCAGCTCGACGCTGAAGTCCTCGGCCTGCATGCCCGCGATGTCCATGTGCACGATGAGCTCGTCGTCCGTCTCGTAGACGTCGGTCCGCGGCTTCCATTTGGGGGACGCAACGAAGCCGACCGGACGGCCGTGGGCGACTTCATTGAAGTAGACGTCCAGCTCATCGGCGAGATGCACAGTGAGCGAACCGGATCCGCGGGAGGGACGATTCGGCGGAGAGGGGGGAAGCGCGTCGGCCATGGATGGCTAAGATAACGCACCGCGCCCCCCCGTGCGCGTGCGGCAGGTCACCTATGAGAGCTGATTCCGCCAGTGAATCGTCACGGCCGACCCGTCCGCGATCAGGATCGACGCGGGCGCCTTGAGCCACCGCGCCAGCTCCGCCCCGCACAGAGGCTCGGCGCGGTAGTCGACGCGCGTGTTCTGCGCGTGCCACACCTTCCAGCGCGGATGGTCCACGAAGTACTCGAGCGTGTCTTTGCCGGCCTCACCGTTGTAGCCCCAGTGACGGACGGTGAGAAACTCCTCCAGCGACCCCGCCTCGGGCTCGACGCCCTCGCCACGGCCCGCTCCCGCCACGGTGCACCAATGGCCGGTCGTGTCCCATTGGTACTCGACCTCCGGCGGCGGGCCTGACTGCACTTTGCTGCGCATCGGAACGACCCGATACGGCTCTCTATAAAGGAGGCGCGCCATCCCGCCGACGACGGGCCGCGGCACGAGCTCGCGAATGAACACGACGCCGGGGCGTATCTCCCCGCCGTTCGTGGCGACGTGGCGGACGTAGAATCGCAGGTTCACTTCCTCGAAATCCTGATGAAACGGGATCGGCGCGCCGAGGATCTTCGTGTCGAGGAACTGAAAGCCGAGCAGGCTCACGAACGTCTTGCCGCGCCAGGAGTCGAGGGTCGTGCCGCCCGGAACGAGGTCGATGATGCGTGCCGGATCCACCTCGTAGGTCAACACGATCAGGTTGCGCCACTGCGCAGAGAGAAACGGACGGCTCGTCAGCACGCCTCCCCGACGGTGCAGCGAATCCAGGTGCGAAACGTGTAGCGCATCTGCACGAGCTCGGGCACGGCGCAGCCGCCGATCTGGGCGGGCGTGAATCGCGTCGCCGCCAACGCCTCGAGTGCGGCCAGCGCGAAGTCGCGATGTCCACCTTGCAGGACGCGCAACGACGCGGTGTCCGCGCGGCCGCTCGAGTTCACGACGAACTGGACGGTGATGTCGTCGTTTCGTCCTTCGTCGATGGCCGATTGCGGAAAGTGCGCGGCCGGGTCGTTGAGCGCCCGCGCCGGCGCGTCGATCTGCAAGACCGGCACCGCGATGCGCACGAGCCCGACGGCCCCGCGCGCCTGCCCCCTCTGCTCGAAGTCCACGATGCGCAGGACGATGCGGCCATTGTCGCGCTTGACGTCGCCGTCTGGCAGAGGGAAAGCGCTGGCGGAGTCGGCGCGGCGCACGGCCGCAACGAGACTGGCGTTGAATTCGGGCGACGCCGTCGCCACGAGAATGTTCGTGTCGGCGAGCTGACCCGTCTCCGTCAGACGAAACAGCAGAATGCCGTCGAGCCCCTGCCCCACCGTATCGAGGCTGTCGCCGATCGAGCGGACGGTTGGCGTCTTCGCCCAGAACGGCAGGCTGATGATCGCGGGAGGTCTGTAGTACTGCCGGACGGCGTCAGCGGCGAAGAGATACGTCTGCGGCACCGGCTTCGTCGCGGTGAACTGCGTAGCGCGCCACCCGGGAGCGAGACCGACGGCGACCGTGCGCTGCGCCATCGACCCCGCGGTGTCGAACCGGCACGGAGCCGGTCCGGCAGCCGCGGCGCTTTGTACCACAAGCAGAGTCGCGAGAACACTGCCGAGCACGCTACAATGCTACACCTTCCCGCCTTGCTGTTCCCACTGCTGGCGGCGCTGCTCGACCGACCCCGCGAAATCGTTCACGCGCTTGTTGAACGTGTCGGCCAGCTGCTGGCTCCAGCCCAGGATCGACCAGGGCGCCTGCTGCTGCACGAAGCCCAGAATCTCGTGCACGCGCTTTTCGTTGCCGGAAATCGTGGCGGTCCCGCCATGGCAATGCACGATCGCCTCGTAGCTCTTCCCGACCGGAATGAAGTTCACGCTCCGCTTCGTGATCTTCTTGTAACTCCACAGCACGTCGCGAAACCGCAGCACCTGAACCGAAAAGAACGACGATTTGATCAGGTACTGTTTGCCGAACCGCCACCCCCCGCCCGGCCGCAGCAGCGCATGCTCCCACTCCTGCTCGGCGGCGACCGCGACGCCCACCGGATCGCCCCAGGTCGCGATGCGCTTGGCGAGCGGATGGTGCTCGGGATTGCGCCACGCGCGCCACGCCGGGAGCGCCTGCCATACGAAGAGGAGCAGAAAGACGATCCCGACCGCGATCACCACGTAGCCGGGCCGGCGGAACGAGTCGGTATCGAGATAGAAGGAATAGAAGTTGTTGCGCAGCGACTGCATTTCCTTGCTGTCGAAGAGCTGGCGGTCGAGCTCGTCCGACACGGGGATCAGCTTTCCCACGGCCACTGGTGATTCCGCGTCCGCAGTGCGGACGACGAGAAAGCGATTGCCGATCATGATCGCGCGGTACGCGCCCGATTCCTCACGACTCGTCTCGACACCGTTCTGCGTGTGCACCCGGTACTGGCGCAGCCCGGTATCGAGCACCTTGTCGCCGCTGACGCGCGCGTAGTAGCGAGGCGTCAGCTCGACGTCGCGGATGGAATCGAGATCGGCCCGGGTGAGCGCGTACGGCCCGCTCATGAAATTCGCGACGTAGCGACGATCGCTGGTGGCGAGCAGCACGGCGATGATGAGCGCCAGGGTCCACACGAACACGCGACGGAAGGAGACGCTCCGGATCCGCTTCGCAATCCAGGTTTCCATGCGAGCCTCGGCTGAAGACGGCACACTATAGCGAACGGCTTCGGCAGAGGCTAGCATAGCGTTATGCGTTATCTCCCATACGTTTCCGCGATCGCGGTCCTCGTGGCCTGCGAGAAGCCGGCGCCCAAACCGGCCGCCGGCGGCACCGGCGCCGTCCCCGATTTTCACAATCCGTCCGACCCTGCGTTCGCCACGCAAGCGCCAGACAGCTTCCGCGCGAAGTTTTCGACGACCAGGGGCGACTTCGTCATCAGCGTCCATCGCGCGTGGGCGCCGCTCGGCGCCGACCGGTTTTACAACCTCGTGCGCTCGGGATTCTTCGACGGCACGCGCTTCTTCCGCGTGATTCCCGGCTTCATGGCGCAGTTCGGCCTGCACGCCGACACGGCGGTGACGGCCGCGTGGCGCGAGCGGCGCATCCCGGACGATCCGGCCGGCCGCAGCAACCAGCGCGGCATGGTGACGTTCGCGACCGCGGGCCCCGGCACGCGCACGACGCAGATCTTCATCAATTACCGTGACAACAGCCGGCTCGACGGCATGGGCTTCACGCCGTTCGGCCAGGTGGTCGAGGGGATGGAGGTCGTGGATTCGCTGTACGGCGGTTACGGCGAGGGCGCGCCGAGCGGGCGCGGCCCCGATCAGTACCGGCTGAACATCGAGGGCGAGAAATATCTCGCCCGCCAATTCCCGAAGCTCGACAAGATCAAGACGGCTAGGGTCGAGTAGGCGCTCCGCCGCCGGTGAGCGCGCGGAGACGTCCCTGCGCCTCGCCGTTCGTTGAATCGCGCTTCACCGCTTCGCGGAACGCGGCGATCGCGGCGGTCGTGTCGCCCTTCATCAGATTGATGTTGCCGCGGAACGTCTCGGCGTTCGACGAGCTCGGGAACTGGTCTTCGTTGAGCTTCAAGATCGCGAACGCCTCGTCGAACTTCCCGGCGCGCGCCAGGCGGAACGCGGCGATGTCGAGCGTCGGCTCGCCGAAGTCGTAGGCCGCACGGCCGAAGTAGCGGTCGCGCAGGGCGCGATAGGCGCGCGCCGCCGAATCGGCGCCGGACATCTGCGCCGTCTCCATGATCAGCTGCTCGAGCGGCACCGGACGATTGACGCCGCGGTGACACGTGTTGCAGGTCACGCGCACCGTGTCGTGCATCGCGTCGTGGTCATGCGGCAGCGTGTCGATGCGCCGGTTGATCTCCTCCACCATCCGCATCATCTGCCGCGCCGTGAGCTTGGTGCGCTTGTCGTCTTTCGCGAAATCGAAGCTCGAGAGCGGCTGCCCTTCCTGCCCGACATGACAGAACTGGCAGCGCACGCCGAGCGCGCCGGCGAAGTTGCGCATCATGCCGACGACCTGGATGACGGGCGTGTTCTTGGGGATGACTTTGACGTTGACGAGCGAGTCGGGCGGAAAGTGGCCGGGCGCTTGCGCACGCAAGACGGCAGGGGCGGCACCGGCGGCCAACAATCCGATCGCGAGCACTACGGGCCGAGCGTTCATGGTTTCTAACCTACTCCATCTCGTGGCCGGACGCGTGGTGGGCGCTCCGCTGAAATGCCAGGAATTGGTGAATTGCCGCGACCGCCACCCTGTCGTGCGTCGTCATCCGCACTTCGCCGCCGCGCGGCCGGTCGTGAACGTCGTACGTTATCGCGGTCCTGCGCGCCCGCATCACGTCCATCCCCGGCACGACCTGCGCGTGGACCGCGAACGGCTTGGTGAAGTCGCCCGCCCGAAACGCCGCCTGAATGTCACGCATGTGGGCGCGAATGGCCTTGATCCCCGCCATGTCGGAGGGATCGTCGCGGTCCAGCACCACGCGGCCGCCGTCGGGTAAGTCCTCGAAGACGTGCGCCGACGTGTACTGGTCGACGCCCATCACGTGCTCGCCGCGCGCCTGCATCGCGGCGAAATCGTTCTTGTCTTTGGCGCTCTCCCCGCTGCAGGCGGCGAGCGCGAGCAAGCTCAACGTGAGTGCGGTCTTCATTCCAGGTGTGGTGCCTCGATGTGGGTGACGGTGTCCGAGCTCCCCGCGGTCCGTACGGCGCGATAGCCCAGCCGGATCCAGAGCACCCACAACGAAACGTTGACCGCGAGGCCGAGCCACGGCTGCACGAACGCGAGGAGCGTGGCCGCGAGGTAGACCAGCACGCCGCCGTAATACGCCCGCCGCACGCGCGCGACCGTCTCGGCGCTCACGCTGGAGCGCAGCAAGCCGTACCGCACGATCGTCACGAACAGCGCGTTCCACATGAGACTGCTCACGAACATCGTCGCACAATAGAACGCGACGGCGGCGCGCGCGTCGGGCGACGACAGATGCGCCGCGAGCACCGCCGTGGGAAACGGCACGAACGTGACGCACAGCAGCAGCATGCCGTTCGCGAACAGAAACGGATAGTTCACGCCGCTCACCATTCTGAGCAGCTCGTGATGATTCACCCACATGATCAAGATGACGACGAAGCTGAACAGAAACGCGAGGTATGACGGCCACAGCGCGAGCAGCCCCGCCCACAAGCCGGCGGCGTCGCGGGC
>DATDEZ010000156.1:0-8532 GCA_036522875.1 Gemmatimonadales bacterium
ACCGCGCCGTTGCCCATCACGCGCTCGGGCACCGTGTAGAAACGGAAGCCGCAGCCATCGCGTTTGGCGAGCTCGTACTCATAGTGGTAGCACGACATGTCCTTCTCGCCGCGGCGGTAGACGATCGTCGCGGACGCCGCGCCCAGGCGCTTGGCCTGCGTTACCGCGTCGATCGCGGTATTGCCGGCGCCGATCACGATGACGTTTCGGCCGACCGGCGTCTCGCGGTAGGGGTGCGTCTTGAGATGCTCGATGAACGTCAAGGCGTCGACGACGCCGCGCAGGTCCTCACCGGGAATTCCGAGGCGGTTGGTGTTCCCGAGCCCGATGCCGACGAAGACCGCGTCGTAGTCCGCAAGCAACGGCTCGATCGCGTCGACCGGCGTGCCGGTCTTCAGCTCGATCCCCAGCTCCAGAATGTCCTCCACCTCGGCCAGCGCGACGTCGGCCTTGAGCTTGTATTCCGCGATGCCGTACGTGTTGAGGCCGCCCGGCTGCGGCTTCGATTCGTAGACCGTGACCGCATGGCCCTTGCGCCGGAGGTCGCGCGCGCAGGCGAGACCTGCGGGCCCCGCGCCGATGACCGCGACGCGCTTCCCACTGGTCGGGCCCGGCTCGAACAATTTGAGGTTGCGCTCCAGCACGTAGTCGGTCGCATGGCGCTGCAGCAGCGCGATCTTGATCGGCTGCTCGTCGCGCGCGTTCAGCACGCACGCGCCTTCGCACAGGACTTCGACGGGACAGGCGCGCGCGCAGGAGTGCCCGAACGGATTCGCGTCCAGGATCACGCGGGCCGAGCCGCGGAGATTGCCGGTCGCGATTTTTTTGATGAAGGCGGGAACGTCGATGTGCGTGGGGCAGGCGAGCGTGCACGGCGCGTCGTAGCAGAACAGGCATTTGTTGGCTTCGAGCAGCGCCGCGTCGCTCGTCAGCGGCGGCGCGATATCGGCGAAGTTGGCCGCGAGCTGTATCTCGCTCAGCGGCACGCCGCCTCCTCCGGCCGAATCAATCACCGGCGCGCTCTCCCACCTCGACGGGCGTGCGGTGCTCCAGGCCGGTCACGCGCATTCCGACGACGTACACGACGGCGGCGACGAGGAACCCCACGAACCACGCCCAGTTGTAGAGCCCGCCGAACGTGCCGGTCTCCGGCAGGCCGCGCAGCGCCACGATGAAGCCCGGCAGGCTGGGCAGGACGCCCAGCACGAACGCGGCCACGGCGAGCCAGTTGATGCCGTGGCTGTACTCGTAGATGCCGTGCCGCTTGTAGAGGTCGTTCACGTTCAGCACGCCGCGGCGCACGATGAAGTAGTCCGCGATCATGATCCCCGCGACGGGGCCGAGCAGCGCGCCGTAGCCGATGAGCCAGGTGAAGATGTAGGTCGCCGCATCGTTGTAGAGGCGCCACGGCATCATCAGGATGCCGATGACGGCGGTGATCATCGCGCCCTGCTTGAACGTGATCTTGTGGGGCGCGAGGTTCGAGAAGCCGTTCGCGGGCGCGACGATGTTGGCGGCGATGTTGGTCGTCAGTGTCGCGATCGTCAACCCGGCCATCGACAGGATGATCATGAGCGGCCCGCCGATGCGCGCGAGCAGTGCGATCGGATCGGCGATGCGCTGGCCGAACACCACGACCGTCGCGTTCGTCACGGCGGCGCCGATGAAGGCAAACAGCGCCATCGTGCCGGGCAGGCCGACGGCCTGCCCCACGAGCTGGTCTTTCTGCGACTTCGCATACCGCGAGAAATCGGGAATCGACAGCGCCATCGTGCCCCAGAACGCGACCGCCGAGGTCAGTCCGGCGCCGAAGGCGCCGGCGAGCCCGCGCGCGTGGCCCAATGTCTGACCGCCCCCGTCGGCCAGCATCGCGCGCATCCCGCCCGCTCGAACCGCCGCCCAGATGAACAGCACGGCGCCGACGAGCAGCAGGAACGGCGATCCCCACGTTTCGAGGAACTTGATCGACTCCATGCCACGCAGCACGATCCAGACGTTCATCGCCCAGAAGATCATGAAGCAGAGGAACTCGCCGGTGTTCAGGCCGACGAAATGCGGCAGCACGAGCGGCAGCGTCGCGATCCCGGGCCAGAGCGCTTCGATCAGCTTGTAGATCGCCCAGCCACCGATCCACGTCTGAATGCCGAACCAGCCGCACGCCACGAGGCCGCGCAACAGCGACGGGATGTTGGCGCCGAGCACGCCGAACGACGAGCGCGCGAGCACGGGGAAGGGGATGCCGTAGCGCGTGCCGGCGTGCGAGTTGAGCGCGATCGGCACCAGCACGACGACGTTGCCGATGATTACCGCGCCGACGGCCGCCTGCCAGGTCCAGCCCTGGTCGATGAGTCCCGAGGCCAGCGTGTACGTGGGAATGCAGATCGCCATGCCGATCCAGAGGGACGCGATGTGCCACCAATTCCACGTGCGGCGATCGGCCGGCACCGGCAGCAGATCCTCGTTCGCGAGAGAGGTCCGCGCGGGAAGGGTCATTTGATTTCCGCGAGCGCTTTCTCCATGCGCTGCACACCGTCGTCGATCTCGGACTTGCTGATCAGCATCGACGGCGCGATGCGGATGACGTTGCCGTACAGCCCGCCTTTGCCGATCAACAAGCCCTGCTTCTTGGTGGCCTCGAGAAACGCCTGCGTCTTCTTGGGCGACGGCTCCTTCGTTTTCCTGTCCTCGACGAACTCGATGCCCTGCATCAACCCCATGCCGCGCACGTCGCCGATGAACGGGAATCGCTTCTTGAGCTCCTCGAGTCCATTCCGGAGCTGCTCGCCGCGCTCGGCCGAGCGCTTCGGCGTGTTCTCGCGCTGCATCACGTCGAGCGTGACGTCGACCGCGGCCATCGAAATCGGATTGCCGCCGAACGTCGAGAGTGAAAGACCGGTGAACGCGTTGGCGACTTCCTCCGTGGCGATCGTCACGCCGACGGGAAAGCCGTTCGCGACCGACTTCGCGAACGTCATGATCTCGGGCTCGACGCCCCAGTGCTCGATCCCGCACCAGTGGTCGCCCGTGCGGCCCCAGCCCGTCTGCACCTCGTCGCAGATGAACACGGCGCCGTACTTCCGGATGATGCCGACCGCGATCTGGAAATATTCCTTCGGCGGCGTGATGAACCCGCCCGCGCCCTGAATCGGCTCGGCCATGAAGGCCGCGGGACGGCCGGTCGTGGTCGTGCGAATCAAGTCTTCAATGTCCTGCGCGCAGCGGATGCCGCAGTCGGGATACTCGAGGCCGAGCGGGCAGCGATAGCAGTAGGGCGAGAGCGCGTGTTTGACGCCGGCGATCTGCGTCGGCAGGACGCGCCACGGCTGCTGGCCCGTGATCGCGATCGCGCCCTGGCTGCGACCCGCGTAGCTGTGCCGCAGCGCGATGATCTCCTGCTGGCCCGTGTAGATCTTCGCCAGCATGATCGCGGTCTCGTCGGCTTCGGTGCCGCTCGTCGTGAAGAAGCTCTTCTTCAGCTTGCCGGGCGTGATCTGCGTGAGCTTCTCGGCGACGGTGACTTGCTCGACGGTGGGGTAGACGCTCGACGTGTGGACCAGCCGCGCGACCTGGTCCTGAATGCGTTTGACGAAATCGGGATGCGAGTGCCCGATCCCCGCGGTCAGGATGCCGCCGAAGAAATCGAGGTACTCGCGGCCGTCGAGATCCTTCACGCGCGACCCGTGCGCCTCGGTGATCACCACCGGTTCGGCGTAGTAGTTGGCGACGCAGGGAAAGAGGAAGTCTTTGTGTTTTTGGCGAACGCTCTGCGAATCCATCAGTGGGTTGGCTCCCGTTTCAAGAATTGGCCGCGGCCGATCGTGCCGACGAACTTGCCATCGCGTGCCTGCACCTGTCCACGCACCGTGACGACGGCGGCGCGGCCCTTCTGCTCCCAGCCTTCGTAGGCGCTGTAATCGACCTTGGAGTGGCTGGATTCCTTGGAAAATGTCCCGCGATAGGCGGGATCGTAGACGACCAAATCGGCATCGCTGCCGAGCTGGATGGCCCCTTTGCGGGGATAGAGTCCGAAGAGCTTCGCCGCCTGCGTCGAGCAGGCATCGACCATCGTCTGGAGGCCGAGCCGGCCGGCGGCGACGCCGCAGGTGTGCACGAGGTCCACGCGCTCCTGCACGGACGGAATGCCGTTGGGGATCAGCGTGAAGGCGTCCCGTCCCATCTTCTTCTGATCCGCGAACCGAAACGGCGCGTGATCGGTCGCGATCGTGCTGATGTCGCGCGACTTCACGCCGTTCCACAGGACTTGCTGGTTCGCCTTGGCGCGAAGCGGCGGCGACATCACGTACTTTGCGCCCTCGAAATTCGGCCGCTGCGCGTACGTCTCGTCGAGGACGAAATGCGGAATGACCGACTCGATCCAGACGTTCACGCCGCGCTTCTTCGCGTCGAGCGCGGCGCGCACGGCCGGCTCGCACGACGTATGGACGACGTACACGTGCGTTCCCAAGAGCTCGGCAAACGTGCACAAGTGGTGGACGCCGTCCGCCTCTACCACGGGCGGCCGCGACGGCTCGTGCCACTCGGGGCCCGTCTTGCGGGCGGCGAGCAGCGATTTCTGGAGCGCGTCGATCGCATCCGCGTTCTCGCAGTGCGCCGTCACGATCACACCAAGCTCTTTGGCGAGCGTCATCGCGGCGAACAGATGCTCATCGGAAAGGTTCAAGGCGCCCTTGTATGCGAGAAACACCTTGAACGACGCGACGCCCGCTTTGACGATCTCGCGGAACTGGTCGCGGATGTGCTGCTCGAACCGGACGACCGACATGTGGAACGTGTAGTCGACGGCGGCGAGCCCCTCGGCTTTCGATTTCCACAACTCGAACGCGGCGACCGGCTCGTCCGACGGGCCGGGGCAGATCATCTCGATCAGCGTCGTCGTGCCGCCGGCCAGCGCCGCCTTGCTCGCGGACTCGTAGTCGTCGGCGGCGTACGTGCCCATGAACGGCAGGTAGATGTGAACGTGCGGGTCGATGAAGCCGGGGAAGACGTATTTGCCCTTCGCGTCGACGATTTCGGTGCCGGGGGCGAGCAGCTTGTCATCGATCCGCGGCTCGATGCGGGTGATGTGCTCCGCCTCGGCATAGATGTCGGCGGTGTAGTCTTCGGTCGGCGTGATGATCCTGCCGCCACGAATCAAAAGAGGCATCAGGGCAGCTGCCGGACCATGTCGTCGTAGGTCTCGGGTCGCCGATCGCGGAAGAACTGCCACGTGCGCCGCACCTCCTCGATCATGTCGAGATTCATCTCGGCGACGACGAGCTCGTCCCGGTCTTCGCTGCCCTGCGCCAGAAAGTTGCCGCGCGGGTCGACGAAATAGCTCGAGCCGTAGAACTGCCCGATGTTCCACGGCGCCTCGGTGCCGACGCGGTTGCTGCAGCCCATGAAGTAGCCGTTGGCGACGGCGTGCGCCGGCTGCTCGAGCTTCCAGAGATACTGCGACAGCCCTTTCACGGTCGCGGAGGGGTTGAACACGATTTCCGCGCCGTGCAGGCCGAGCAGGCGCGCGCCTTCGGGGAAGTGGCGGTCGTAGCAGATGTAGATGCCGATCGTGGCATAGCGCGTCTTGAACACGGGGTAGCCGAGATTGCCGGGCTTGAAGAAGAACTTTTCCCAGAAGCCCGCGGTGTGCGGGATGTGGTTCTTCCGGTATTTGCCGAGGTAGCTGCCGTCGGCGTCGATGACGGCGGCGGTGTTGTAGTAGACGCCCGCCATCTCGCGCTCGTAGATCGGGACGATCATCGCCATCTGATGCTTCTTCGCCAGCTTCTGCATCCGCTGAATCGTCGGGCCGTCGGGAATCGCCTCGGCGATGTCGCACCACTTGGCGTCCTGGCTCGGGCAGAAGTAGGGGCCGTTGAAGACCTCCTGCAGGCACAGGATTTGGACGCCTTTCTTGCCTGCTTCCTCTATATAAGGAAGGTGCTTCTCCTCCATCGCCGCCGCGATCTTGGCGACCGAAGCTCCGGGGTCGTTGACCGGGTTCGACATTTGGATTAGACCGCCCACGACCTTACGCATAAAGAGCCCGGGGAGTGGGGAGTGGGGAGTGGTTCGCGAAGGTGCGATCAATTGTGCCGGTGCGCATTGATTTAATGCCGGCTGTGACAAGTCGTGCTTCCATGTTCCTTTCATGCACAAGTACCAATCCCTGGTGGCATGGAAGCGAGCCCACATGCTCCTCATTACGTGTTTGCGGTCGACTGACAAATCGTATCATCCCCGTGCGCTCCCCCTGTTCAATCAGATAAGACGAGCGGCCATTTCCGTCGAGGCCAATATCGTGGAAGGTTACGCTCTTGAGTCGACTCTGCAATTCCGTAAGCATCTAAGGATCGCGATGGGCTCTGCCGCGGAGGCCGAATGCCTCGTCCGGCGTCGGAGCTGAATTATCTTCCTGTCGAAGCGGCAACGGAACTTGAAAACCTGCTCGCGGGAACGATGCGAGTGCTGCGCGGTCTGTTGCGCTTGCCAGTCAAACCGAACCCAGAGTCATAACCGTCGGGTACCACTCCCTACTCCCCACTCCCCAAAACTCACCAGCGCGATATTACCACCTTCTTATCGGTATAGAAGTCGACCGAATCCTGGCCGTGCGCCTTGAGGTCGCCGAAGAACGATCCTTTTGTCCCGCCGAAGGGGAAGAACGCCATCGGCGCGGCGACGCCGATGTTCACGCCGATCATGCTCACGCCGATGCGATACCGAAACTCCCGCGCCGCCTTGCCGCTTTGCGTGAAGATCGACGTCGCGTTCGCGAATCCCGAGCGCCGCACCGTTTCGATCCCTTCGTCCAGCGTGCTGACGTGCGTGACCGACGCGACCGGCCCGAAGATCTCTTCCTTGCCGATCGTCATGTCGGGCTGCACGCCATCGAATACCGTCGGCCCGATGAAATGGCCGCGCGGGTGCTTGTCCACTTTCGTGGCGCGGCCGTCGAGCAGCAGCGTCGCGCCGTCCTTGTTCCCGGCCTCGACGTACGACAGCACGCGCTCCTTGTGCCGCGCCGACACGACCGGACCCATCGTCACGCCCTGGTCGAGGCCGTAGCCGAGCCGCAGGCTCCTGGCGGAATCGAGGAGCCGGTCGCGGAACGGCTCGTACGCCTTGCCCGCGGCGAGGACCACGCTCCCGGCGAGACAGCGTTGGCCGGCGCAGCCGAACATCGACTCCGTGATGTTGGCGACGGCGCGATCCATGTCGGCGTCCGGCATCACGATGATGTGATTCTTCGCGCCGCCGAGCGCCTGCACGCGCTTACCGTGCTTCGCGGCCTCCTGGTAGACGTGCTTTGCGACGGGCGAGGATCCCACGAACGAGATCCCCGCGATGCCGGGATGTTCGAGCAGTGCGTTGACCGCCTCTTTCCCGCCATGCACCAGGTTCAGCACGCCCGGCGGCACGCCCGCTTCGTGCGCAAGCTCTACCAGCCGCGTCGGTGACAACGGCACCTGCTCGCTCGGCTTCAGCACGAACGTGTTGCCGGTGGCGATGGCGTACGGCCAGAACCAGCATGGGACCATGGCGGGGAAGTTGAACGGCGTGATCGCCGCGAACACGCCGAGCGGCTGGCGGACGTACTCGCAATCGATGCCGGCGGCGACGTCTTCGAGCGTGCGGCCCATCATCAGGGTCGGGATGCCGCAGGCGTGCTCGACGTTTTCTATTCCGCGCCGCACCGAGCCGCGTGATTCGTCCAGCGTCTTGCCGTTCTCGCGCGTGACCGTCGCCGCGAGGTCCTCGAAGTGCTGCTCCATCAGCTGCTTGAGCTTGAACAGGTAGCGCGCGCGCACGACGGGCGGCGTCTCGCGCCACTTGGGGAAGGCGGCCTGCGCCGCGCTCACGGCGTCGGCAACGTCGCGCGTGCCGCACAGCGGCACCCGGCCGAGTGATTCGCCGGTCGCGGGATTCGTGAGCTCGAGGTAGTCGGCGGCGTGGGCGTTCACCCACTCGCCGCCGATGTAATTACGGAGGGTCGTCATCCACGTAGCCTACGAGCGTCTAGGAGGTTGTCAACGGCGTCATTCCAGGGCGTCGAGCTGAAAGCCGAAGCGCTCGTTCAGCGGGGAGGTCGGCGCTCATGGCTGGTCTGAGGAAGTGTAGATGAGTCTTCCGTGTAGATCTTGGCGCCTATGACTGCAGCGAGCACGTATTCGATCAGCACGAAGGCGATGATGATGATCGTGAGGCCGAGTGGCATGATCCCGTTGGGCAACTGGATCAGGTTGCAGAGCAGACCGGCGGAGAACCAGCCCGCGAGTCCGGCGATTACCGCGGTCCGGACGCCCGCGCCGAAGCGGGGGCGGATAGCCGCGTACAACCAGATGAGGAATATCCCCGCGACGACGTCAAGGAGTATGAACCACGGCACTTCGGCAGCACGCCACGCACTGGTCATCGGGGGTAGTCGTTGCATCGCCACGGCCATGGGCGCCTTTACGATACTTCCGAACAGCACCACATCGCCGACGCTGATCACCGTGCCAGCGATCAAGCCGCCGAGAAGCAATTTCCTCA
>DATDEZ010000157.1:0-3977 GCA_036522875.1 Gemmatimonadales bacterium
CAGGCCGGCGACCGGATTCAAGTCCCGGGGGAGCGCGATCCCGAATCGAAGTGGCGGATCGCCGGGATCCTCGTCACGAGCCTCGCGACCGTCGTCACCGTGGTCGCGCTGACGCACCACTAGAGCCGCGGCCGGCGCCGCGCGTCGTCCCAGACCGCCAAGGCGGGCTTCGCGCGCATCGCGCTGTCGGCCAGGCCGAGGTGCGTGAAGAGCGGCAGGATGGATCCCGGCGGCGGCGGATTGTTGCTCAAGTCCAGATCGTAAAACGTCAGCTGGAAGACGCCTTTCGCGCGCGCGCTGTCGAGTAGCCGCGCCTGGCGATCGATATAGCGCGCTTGCTCCGCCGGCGTCGATACGAGCGTATCCACCGACACCGACGGCCAGCCGCCCTCGACCACGAGGACCGGCAGCGCCGCGTCCTGCGCGATCCGGTTGTAGTAGTCGAGCGGGATCGATTCCGGCACCGCGAATCCCGCGAGATACGGATAGCTCGAGAGGCCGATCGCCTGGACGAACGGGAAGTCGGTCAGATCCTGCGCGATGCCTTGATAGGCGCCAGGCGTCACGCCGAGTCTTCCCCACGCCACTTCCACCTGCACGCTGACGTACAACGTGCTCGGCAGGCTGGCCGCTGTGATTTGTGCCGCGACCGCGTTCGTCATCGTCACGACGGCCTGATAGACGGAGTCGGGCGCGGCGGCGCGAATCAGGTTCGTTTCGGCGGCGAGCCCGAGATAGTCGGGTTGAATCTTCTGCGCCACGGCGAACACCCATTCGCGATACAGCCGCTGAACCGCCGTGTCGGTAATGCTGCGGCCGAGGCTGACGAGCTCGGGCGCTTCGGCCGCGCGGTTCAGACCGTCCGTCGCATCCACCGTGAAAACCACGCGCAGGCCTTTCGCGCGGTAGTACTGCGCGAGCGGCAGCTCCACGGTGTCGACCGCGCCGGCCGGCGAATGGCCGCCGAGCATCGCGGCCCAGGGCGGGGAGACGTGCATGATCGCGGCGTCGGCGTGGGGCACCCAGTTGTTGATCGCGGCGATGACGTTCGCCGTGGAGTCGAGTCGCGGCGGGATCGCAGAGAACCCCATGAGAAAGGTGCGCGGCGGTCGCGCGGGGCCCGAGCCGTCCCCGCAGGAGGCGAGTGCCGTGATGAGCAACGCGAGACCGAGCAAGCGGCGCACGCAAAAAATCTAATGCGAGCGCGGCGCGGGGCTTAATCTCAAAATCCGAACTCCGCCGACGAGTTCGTGTATTCTCGCGATACCTCGGTACTAGGAGACCACATGCGGTTGCAGATACTCACGGCTGCGCTCCTCATCGCCCCCGTTGCGGGCGCGCTGATGGCGCAGGACACCACGCAGGCCCAGGGCCGAACGGGGACGCAGCAGGACACGACCATGCGGTCGCAGTCCAGCGTCAACGCCTACGGCACGGCCAATACAGAGAGCGATGAGATGGTCCTGATGAAAGTTCATCGGACCAATCAGATGGAAATTCGGCTGGGCCAGCTGGCTCAGCGCAACGCCAGCTCTTCGAAGGTGAAGTCGTACGCACAGCGCATCGTGCGCGACCACAAGGCCGCCGATCAGAAGGTGACGACGCTGGCGTCGCGCCTCGGCATCACGCTGTCGCGCGGCTTCGATTCCGCGGGCGATCGCTACGGCCACGGCCGCGGTCGCTACGGCACCGATTCGACGCAGGCTCAGGGTCGCTACGGCCGCGATACCCTCAACCAGGGTCAGTACGGCCGGCAGGACACGACGGCGATGGATTCCACCAATCGCGGTGGCTACAACCAGCAGCGCTACGACACTGCTCAGGGCAACCAGGGCAGCCAGTACGGTCAGGATTCCACCCGTGGCGACGACATGCGCGACCACGCGATGCTGGTGCAGCGGCTGAAAGCGCTGCACGGCGCGGCCTTTGACTCGGCCTTCGCGAACGCGATGGTCGACGGCCACACCAAGGCCATCAGCATGCTCGAGAACGCGCAGAACACCGTGCAGAGCACGGATCTGCGGAGCTTCATCACGAGCACGCTGCCGACGTTGCGCGTACACCTCCGGCTGGCGCAGGCGCTGCCCGGAGCGAATTCCAACGCAACGACGACGACCAGTCAGTGACGCACGCAGACTAGTGCAGGGGGTGCGCGCCGGATGCTCGAACGGTCCGGCGCGTCCCTGTTCTTTAGCAGGAGCGCGAACCAATGGCAGAGCTGAAGGCACCAGACACGCGCTTCAAACGCGGCGCGGTGGCGGGGCTACTCGGCGCGAGCGTCGCGGCGATCTGGTTTCTCCTGCTCGACGTGATCGCCGGACATCCCGTCCGCACGCCCGCGGCCATCGGCTCCGCGTTGCTCTTCGGCCGATCGACCATCGACACCAGCGCCTCCGTCGTCGTGCCCTACTACGTCTTCCACTTCGCCGCTTTTCTCGTCGCGGGACTGCTGTTCACCTGGATCACGGAGCGCATCGAGCGGCGGCCGTCGTTCATGTTCTTCGCGCTGTTGTTCGTGATTCTCGGCGAGGCGATCGCGCTGGCGAACTTTACCACCTACGCCCAATGGGGCCTCGGCTCGCTCGGCGTCGTTTCGGTGACGATCGCGAACGTGCTGTCGATCGCCGTCATGGCGTGGTACATCTGGTCCACGCATCCCAGATTGCGACACTTCGGCGACCAGCCGCCGCCCCCGAACGCAATCAGGGTCTAGCGCACCGCGCATCCTTCAATTAGAAAGCCACGGTGCATTGGATGAGGTGTGCCGCGGCAGCCTGTCTCGTTCCCGTCGTTGCAGCCGGCCAGCAGCCGGACACGACGAAGCCATACACACTTCCTCCCACCACCGTCTCCGTCACGCGCGCCGAGCTGCCGCTGGCCAAGGTGCCGCTGGCGGTGCAGACGGTCGACCGGCAGGCGATCAATCGCGCGAGGCCCACGTGGGGCCTCGACGAGGCGCTCGCCGTCGTTCCCGGCGTCTACGCGGCCAATCGCTACAACTTCTCGCAAGACCAGCGGATTTCGATTCGCGGCTTCGGCGCGCGCTCGGCGTTCGCCGTGCGCGGCATCAAGATCCTCATCGACGGGATTCCGCAGACTTTGCCCGACGGGCAGGGCCAGCTCACGAACCTCGAGCTCGGCGACGTCGATCACATCGAAGTCCTGCGCGGCTCGGCGTCCGCGCTGTTCGGCAACGCGACGGGCGGCGTCATCAGCATCTGGACGAACCCGCAGGCCGTCGCGTCGGCGCGTGAGGACGCGCGCGTCGTCGGCGGATCGTTCGGGCGCTCCGGCCGCTCCTGGACCAAGTGGCAATCCACGACGGGACTGCGCGTCGGGTCGGCGGGCAACGCGCAGCTCACCGCGTCGCGTTTGAGCTACGACGGCGAGCGCGACCACAGCGCCGCCGATCAGCGCGTGCTGAACGCCCGGCTCGCGCTGCCGCTGAACGGCGGCTGGTCGCTCGCGGTGCTGACCGACTACGCCGACAACCCGCGCGCCGACAATCCCGGTTCGTTGACGTTCACCGAGCTCCAGACGAATCGCGACACGGCGCCGCTGCTCAATCGCAATCGCGACGCGGGCAAGGCTGTGACGCAGCTCCAGTCCGGCGCGACGCTGCGGCATACCATGGCGAATGGCGGCGAGGCCGCGGTCACAGTATTCGGCCTCACCCGCACGCTCAAGAATCCGCTCACGACGACGTACATCGACCTCGATCGCGTGGACTACGGCGCGCGCGCCAGCGTGACGATGCGGCGCGTGACCGCGGGCTTCGACGTCCAGCGCCAGCGCGACGATCGCCGGAACTTCAACTACCTGAACGCGCCCGGCGACTCGGCGAAGCCCGACACGGTGCGCACGCTCGATCAGCTCGAGCACGTCACGGAGATCGGTCCGTTCGTGCAAAGTGCGTTCGAGCTGTCGCCGCGGGCGACGCTGACGGCGGGTCTGCGCTACGACTGGGTGAAGTTCGG
>DATDEZ010000158.1:0-18338 GCA_036522875.1 Gemmatimonadales bacterium
CGAGCGCCGCGCTGCCCTCCACAAACACGCCCCGGCCGCCGCCGCGACTCCATACTCGCGCGCCGAGGACTCCCTCGAGCGTGAGCGTCGCGAGGCGCCAGCGCGCCGAGGAGCGGAGATCGCTGTAGGCGGTGTCGCCGATGAACGAACGATCTGCGGATGCAAACAGCGTCATGTCACCATCGAGCCACCATGTCCCCATGGCGACCACGCCGACCGGTCGCGCACCGCCACCGAACGACGAACTGCCGACAGTCGCCCCCAGCCACGATCCGCGACCCTGCCGCATGACGTGAAGGCGGGCTTCAATGTCGGCATGGGAGAAACTGGCGATATCCGCGTACTGGCTGGCTCCAGCGGCGAGCCCGAGCTCGCCGCGCCAGCGCCGGCCGAGGGCCGCGAACCACGATCCATTGGCGGATGCATCGACGCTGTGCCGGCCGCTCTCGAAGCGGAGGTATGTCCCGCGCAGATTCGCGAACCCTCGGCCGCCTGGGTCTTCCCATCGCATCGCGGAGGCAAGGGATGCCGCCCCGGACGCGAGGAAGCGGTCGTACTTCACGTTCGAGACGCCGGCCTCGACGTTGGCGGTGACCTGCGCGCCAACAGAATGGAGTGCGGCGCCGCACGCCAAGCCGATGAGTGCGAGCGTCCGCACGAAGCGCGCTGACTAAGGTCGAGTTGGTCGAGGAGGTTGGCCGGCGGGCCCGCCGCCAGTGGCATTGAGTGCACCAGCATTGACCCGGATCGACGTCGCTGCCGAGGGTGGCGCGCCGAGGGCGATATCACGCTCTACGGCGCGGCGAAACTCTACGAGATCGGCGTCGCGCGCGTTCGGCGCGAGCGCCAGTACTGCGGCGGCGGCGCTGTCGGCTGGGACGCCGCTCGCCACCAGGTCCGCGAGCACCGCGAATGCCATGGTCAACGGCGGCCGCCGCGTCGCGCGCAATTTCGCGAGGAGCTGCGGGCTGGCACCTGCGCGGAGCGCGGCCACGGCCGCTTCGAGCTCGGGCGGCGTCGATCTCGTTCCCAGCGCGTCTCGCGCGGTGCCGAGATCAGCCGCGAGGCGTCGAACGGCGAGTACGATGCGGTCACTGGGCGCACCTTTGGTCGCGCCCTCGAGCGCTCGTTCGACGAGCGGCTCCGCGGGCAATCCCAGACCGCGCGCTGAATCAACGAGGGCGACGACCCTCGCCCGTGTGTCGGGATCGAGCCGCGCCAGCCGCGGATCCTGCGCGGGAATCTGGATGGCGATGAGCAGCGCTGCGATGATCACGAACCGCCTCCTGTGACAGTCACCACCGAGCTCGGTGTCCCGAACTCATCGTCCGAGGCGTGCGGTGCGGCTGGGTCAGCGCGCCATTCGACGCCGTTGACGAGAAATGCGTACCGATAGCGTCCCGGCGGGAGCTGCACAACGGCCGCCCACACACCGTGCGCCGCCTGCATCGGCGCGCGCTGCGGATCCCAGTCGTTGAAATCCCCGACGAGCGCGACGGTCGCGGCCTGCGGGGCGACGAGCACGAATTGAAAAGGGGTTGGGCCGGCTGTGCCTCCCCGCGTCCACGGCCGCGCGACGACGATCGCGGCCAGCACCGCGGCTGCGGCCAGCCAGGGCCACATCATGCGCGACCTGGCACGTGGGGTCGCACTGATCTCGCGCAACACCCGCGCATCGAGCGCCGGATCGATGCCCACCGGTCGGCGCAGCTGTTCGATTACGCGATCGACCACTTCGTCACCGTCAAACATGTCGGGCCTCGGTCAAGAGTCGTTGGAGCTGCTCGCGTGCCCGCTTCACCCGCATCTTCAGCGCCGACACGCCGGCGCCGGTCACTTCCGCCATCTCTTCGTACTCGAGATCGTCGACGTGCTTGAGCAGGAACGCCTCGCGATACTCGGGGCCTAGCTGCGCGAGTGCGCGCTCGACGAGATCCGCCCACTCGAGACGCTCGAGCTCGTCAGTGCCGTTCGGCGTCGCCCGGTCGAAGCCGTCGTCCGCGACGAAGATGCGGCGGCGCCGCGCGGCGCGAGCGCCGGTCGTGCGGCAGCGGTTCACGAGAATGCCATACAGCCACGCGCCGAAACGCGCCGGATCGGTGCAGCGGGCGAGCGAACGGTAGGCGCGCACGAAACTGTCCTGTAGCGCCTCTTCCGCGTCCTCGCGATCGCCGATCATGTGCACGGCATAGCGTCCCAACCGGTCGCGGTAGCGCGCGACGAGGGCGCCGTATGCGCTGATGTCGCCGGCCCGGACCCGGCTCACCAGCTCCGCATCGGTGGATTCCACCCTGCCTATACCCTTGGCTCGAAGGCGCGCGTCACGTTGTGACCTTCCGTGTCTCCATTAAGGTATTCAATGCGATCGCGCCGTCTGCGCAACACCCTCGGGAGGGCTTTGACGATGTCGAGACTGATGCTCGCCCTGCTCGCGCTCGCCGTTGTTGCGACCGCGTGCTACAAGGATGACTCGAGCGGCCCGACCCACGGCCGGCCGATGGCGAAGATCCTGCTGACCGACGATCCCTTTCCGTTCGATTCCGTGCAGAGCGTGAACGTCTACGTCGTCAGCATCGCCGTCTCGACACACCCCGACACCGGCACATCGGCCGACAGCATGCACTGGGTCACCGTCGCCGCACCGCACCGGCAGATCGATCTCCTCACGTTGCAGGCGGGTCTGACCGATTCGCTTGGCGCGGGGGACGTGACGGCCGATCAGTACAAAGCGGTACTCGTCACCATCAACGTCGATTCATCGGCTGGGATTCGGTTCAAGAACGGATCGGCGGCGACCGTGCGCTGGAATGGCAGCGGCCAGGAATCGTATGGCGTGTTCGTGCAGGCGCCGGTCAACGTGCCCGACACGGGCGCCGTCATCGTGATCGACTTCGACGTCGGCAAGAGCTTCGTCTACAACCAGCTCGGCGACGGCGCGTTCGACTTTTTCCCCTGGATTCGCGCCGTCAACAGAGGAGCGACCGGCAGCATCGCGGGCACGGTGAGCAACGATTCGAGCGTGGGCACTCCCGGTCCTGTCGCCAACGCGACGGTGAGCGCCTACGGCGGCGGCCCGTCAAACTGGTACGTTCTGTCGACCGGCAAGACGGATGCCGCCGGACATTATCGTCTCGCGTACCTCTTGCCCGGTACCTATATCGTGGGAGTCGAGCCGCCGAGCGGGAGTAACACGGCCGCGGCACTCGACTCGAGCGTCGCCGTCAACCAGGGCGTTGAAACCACGCACAACGTGACGCTCTCGGCATTTCGCGGCTCAATCCTGATCAACGGCGCCGCATCGATGCTGACCAACCACACGAACCGAATCGAGGCGTTCGTCGTCAACGCGCAGCATCAGCAGGACACGGCCGCGGTCGTCGCGTGGCAGAATCTCGACACGACCATTCTCGGGCTCGCGACGTACGCCGACACCACGCACGTCGCGCGCGTGACGTCGAAGTCCGTGGGCGCCGGCCGCATCGTCGCCACGAGCGGCGCGTTCGCCGACACACTGACGATCCACGTCGTGGCGGACAGCTCGGCCGGTCCCGCTCCGCACCACTGAGCCACGCGTCACGGCGCGGGTATATTGCGCGCCGTGACGCCACCGATTGCTCCCGCGCACCATCGGCCGGGCGGCGGTTTTCGGAACCCCTGGGTAGCCGAAGCCGTCCCCGGCTTCGGCAGCTTGCTCAAGTGGATGCTCGTGCATCGCAGCACGCGCCCGCGCCCGAAGGACCCGGACCCGTCCGTGTTTCAACGCGCGCGACCAGCGTTCGCCGTGCCGCGCGCGGCCGAGTCGGCGCTGACGATCACATGGGTCGGGCATTCCAGCCTGCTCATTCAGCTCGCGGGACTCAACATCCTCACCGACCCGATGTGGAGCGAGCGCGCCTCGCCGGTCTCGTTCGCCGGTCCGCGCCGCTGGGTGGCGCCGGGAATCGAGTTCGACGACTTGCCGCCGCTCGACGTCGTGCTCGAGTCGCACAATCACTACGACCATCTCGACGATCAGACGGTCCGCCGATTGACTCGCCGCTTTCCCGAGGCGCAATGGGTCGTGGCGATGGGGCTCGCGTCATTCGTTCGCGCGCGCGGCGGCGCGGCGACGCGCGTCGTCGAGCTGGACTGGTGGCAAGAGCATCACATAGGAGCGATGCGGATCGCGGCGACCCCGGCCCAGCATTTCAGCAGTCGCGGATTCGGAGATCGCGGCGATACGCTGTGGTGCGGGTACGCGCTCGCGGCGAGCGCCGGCCCGCGCGTCTACTTCGCCGGCGACACCGGCTATCACCCGGAGTTCGGCCGAATCGCGGAGCGGTATGGTCCGTTCGACATCGCGCTCCTGCCAATCGGCGCGTACGAGCCGCGCTGGTTCATGCGCTACCTGCACATGAATCCCGAAGAGGCAGTAGAAGCCTGTCGCGATCTCAAAGCGCCGGCGATGGTGCCGATTCACTGGGGCACGTTCAAGCTGACGGACGAGGCGATGGACGAGCCGCCGGTGCGCGCGCACGCAGCGTGGCAGGCAGCCGGGCTCGCCGCGGGCGGCTACCGGCAGCTCGCGCACGGCGAGACGCTTACTATTTCAGCGGAACGACAAACCGCACGATGATCTGCTCGGCGGTTTGCGGACTCACCGTGCAGAAACAATCCTCTCCGATGATCCGCTTCACGCCGAGCACTTCCGCCTCGGCGATTCCGGCGACATCACGGTAGGTGATCTCGATTGCGCGGCCGTCGATCACGCGGTAGCTGACCGGGCGGCCCAGCAGCCGGTGATGCGGATCGATTCGCGCGAGTCCCTCGGCGAGCTTGCGCTGCAGCTCGCTGATGGCGTCAGTCGCTGAGGGCGGCGGCATTGCGTCGCATTCCTTCGAGGCCGGGCCGAGTGAACGGCGTCTCGCCGAAGTGTTGCTGGAACGTCGCCTCGTCCATTGTCGCGAAGGCGGCGGCGTCGGGAGCCGCGACGTGGGCGCGCGGCGCGAACCGCTCGTCCTGCGTGGCGGTCGCAAAGCTGACGTTCCATGGGCACACGTCCTGACAGACGTCACAGCCGAACAGCCACTCGCCGACCTGGGCGCGCTGGCGCTCCGAGAATTCTCCGCGGTGCTCGATCGTGAGGTACGAAATGCACGCGCGCGCGTCGAGATCGCGGGGCCCGACGAACGCCTGCGTCGGGCATGCGTCGAGACAGCGGGTGCAGGTGCCGCAGCGATCGGCCTCGAACGGCAGATCGGGTTCGAGCGCCGCGTCGGTCAGGACGACGCCGATGAACGTGAACGAGCCGATCTCCGGATGAATCAGCATCATGTTCTTGCCGATCCAGCCGAGCCCGGCGATCTGCGCGAGCTCGCGCTCGGGCACGGGTCCCGCGTCGACGTAACAACGGGTCGAGGAGCCGGGAGCCAGGAGCCGGACCGCCGCGGCGAGCTGTTCGAGGCGCTCGCCCAGAACGTCGTGGTAGTCTGAGGACCAGGCGTACTGCGCGACGCGCGACGGCTGGGCGCCGTGGAAGTAGTTCGTCAGCGTAACGACCGCTGACGTCGCTCCGGGCATGATCCGCCGCGGATCTTTTCGTTTCTCGGCTTGACGGTTGAGATACGTCATCGTGCCGGCATGGCCGAGGGCGAGCCACCAGTCGAGCTCGGTGGCGTGGGCATTGCGATCGAGCCGCGCGATGCCGGTCGCAGAGAACCCGAGCTCGGCGGCGTGACGCTTGATTGCGACGCTCGTGTTCGACGCCTGCGTTCGACGGTTCTTTTCGACGCCGTTCATAATCCCATCGTCTCACGCCGCCAGCGCGCGAAGTTCACGACGTCCTGAACCGGCGGAACGGCATCCTCGTCGCCGTACGCCGTGAACATCCGCCACCGCATGTAATCGCGTGCAGGCCGAGGCAGAAACGGCGGGCGCCGGTACCAGTCCCGGGCGCGGAAACTCCACGAGAGCCGCAGCAAATCGACGGCGAGCCGCGGGTTCACGAGCGCCCGCAGCGCCAAACGCACATACAGTCCCGACCAACTCGCGATACGCTGCATTCTTTCTGTATATTCCCGGCCTATGACGCTCGCAAGCAGCGTTGCACCGCGCGCGCTCGGACTCGCTCGTTATCGGAGCGAGTTTCCCATCTTCAGGGATCGCGTCTACCTCAACACGTGCTCGCTCGGACCACTCGGCGAGCGCTCCCGCCGCAAAGTAGCGGAATTCCTCGACGTCTGGCAGAGCCGCGGCGCATCGGCGTGGTACGACGTCTGGTGGGACGCGCTGGCCGAGCTGCGGGCGCGCTACGGGCGGATCATCAATGCCGCTCCCGGCGACGTCGCGCTGGCGCCCAGCATCTCGGTCGCGCTTAGCGCCGTCGCCGAGTCGCTCGACTACACGAAGCGGCCCAAAGTCGTCATCACGTCCCTCGATTTTCCGACCGTCGCGTATCAATGGCTCGCGAAGGCGAACAGCGGTGTGGAGCTGGTCGTCGTCGACAGCCCGGACAAGATCAGCGTGCCGGTCGAAGCGATCGCCCGCGCCGTGGATGATCGCACGGCGCTCGTCGTGACGTCGCACGTCTACTTCACGAGCGGCGCGATCCAGGACATCAAGCGCGTGGCCGACGCCGCTCACGCACGCGGCGCCCTGTGCCTCATCGATGCGTACCAGTCAGTCGGCCAGATTCCGGTGGACGTACGGGAAACGGGCGTCGACGCCCTTCTCGCCGGCGGGCTGAAGTGGTTGCTGGGCGGTCCCGGCATCGTATTCCTCTATATGAAGGAAGCGGTGGCGCGCCGGCTCGAGCCACGCATCTCCGGTTGGTTCGGCCAGCGCGATCAGTTCGCGTTCGATCCCCGCGCCCTGACGTTTCACGACGACGCGCGCCGCTTCGAGATGGGCACGCCGTCGCTTGCCGCGGTATACGCCCAGCTCGGCGGTCTCGAGTACATCGAGGAAATCGGTGTGCCGGCGATTCGGCACGCGACCGCGGCGCTGACCGAAGATCTCCTCACGACGTTGCGCGCGGCGGGATTCACGCCCAAAGTCGCCGCGGAGCCGGAGCGGCGGTCGGCGATCGTGATGGTTCCCATGCCGGATCCCGCCGCCAGCGTGCGGCATTTGGCGGCCGGCGGCGTCATTGTGGACAGCCGGCCGGGCCATGTCCGATTCTCGCCTTTCTTCTATAACGTGCAGGATGACCATGTCCGAGCAACCGAGCGCCTCGCCTCGCAGCCCGCTCACTGAAGACGAACAGCTTCTCATCCCGCCGCAGGTCGTTCCGGTCGAGCGGCGGGCGTCGTTCACGAGCACGGACCCCTGGCGGGTGCTGCGCATCATGGGCGAGTTCGTAGAAGGCTTCGACACGCTGTCCGACGTGCGGAACGCGGTCACGGTGTTCGGCTCGGCGCGCACGCCGGAGAGCGATCCCTTTTACGAGGCGGCGCGCGAGACGTCGCGCCTGCTCGCCAAGGAAGGGTTCGCGATCATCACGGGCGGCGGGCCGGGGATCATGGCGGCCGCCAATCGCGGCGCCAAGGAGGGCGGCGGTCTCTCGATCGGCTGCAACATCGAGCTGCCGTTCGAGCAGGGCACCAACGAGTGGGTCGAGCGGTCGATCAACTTCCGCTACTTCTTCGTCCGCAAGACGATGTTCGTGAAATACTCGACCGCGTTCATCACCTTTCCGGGCGGCTACGGCACGATGGACGAGCTGTTCGAAGCCCTCACCCTGGTGCAGACGGGCAAAGTCAAACAGTTCCCGGTCGTATTGTTCGGCCGCAAATACTGGAGCGGCCTCGCCGACTGGCTGAAGGAGCGGGTGGCGGCCGAAGGAAAGATCTCGCCCGAGGACCTGAACCTCTTTCTCCTGACGGACGAACCGCAGGAAGCGCTCGGTTGGATCGTCGCGGCGCGCGAGCGCCGCACCCGCGCCTTCCGGGCCATGCAACCGATGAGTCAATCGACCCGATGACGCAAAACGACTACCTGCGCGGACAGCGCATCAGCCCGAAGGCGATCACCGGCAAAGAGACCGTCGCCGACCTCGTCGACAACGCGTTCCTTGCCTACAACGCCGGGCGGCTGGGCGAAGGCTGCCGGCTGTTCGCCGAGCGCATGCTCGAGGACGACGTGACCGTCGGCATGAGCCTCACGGGCGCGATGACGCCGGCGGGACTCGGCATGTCGACGATCATTCCGCTGATCGAAGCGGGGTTCATCGACTGGATCGTCTCGACGGGCGCCAATCTGTATCACGACGCCCACTTCGGGCTCGGCATGGCGATGCACCGCGGGACGCCGTTCGCCAACGACATCGAGCTGCGCGAGGAAGGCGTCGTGCGCATCTACGACATCTTCTTCGATTACGACGTCCTGCTCTCGACCGACCGGTTCGTGCGCGAGGTGTCGGCGCGGCCGGAGTTCCAGAAGCCCATGAGCACCGCGGAATACCACTACCTGCTCGGCGGCTACGTGCGTGAGCGGGAAAAGGCGCTCGGGCTCTCGCGCAAATCGGTGCTCGGCGCGGCGCATGCGGCTGCGGTGCCGGTCTACACATCGTCTCCGGGCGACTCGTCGATCGGCATGAACGTCGCGGAGCAGGCGCTGTCGGGCAGCAAGCTGCGGTTCGACGTCAGCGCCGACGTGAACGAGACGTCGTCCATCGTGTTCTCCGCCAAGGTGAAGGGCGGCAAGAGCGGCATCCTGATCATCGGCGGCGGCAGCCCCAAGAACTTTGTTCTTCAGACGGAGCCGCAGATCCAGGAAGTGCTGGGCATCAGTGAGAAGGGGCACGACTACTATCTGCAGATCACCGATGCGCGGCCAGACACGGGCGGCCTCTCCGGCGCGACGCCGTCGGAAGCGGTGAGCTGGGGGAAGGTCGATCCCGACAAGCTGCCCGGCACGGTCGTGGCGTATCTCGACAACACCGTCGCGTTTCCGATTCTCGCCGCCTACGCGCTCGCCCGGCGCAAGCCCCGCGCGCTGAAGCGCCTGTACGATCGCCGCGCCGACATGATGCGCGCGCTGACCGATTCGTATCTCGAGGCGAAAGCGGAACGCGACGCCCGCGCCGAGGCCGCGTCTGGGGGACGCTAGGCGCTCCTCCAACCGAGGGTATGCGGCGTACGTCCTCGGACTGCTGACCCTCGTCAATCTCTTCAATTATCTGGACCGCAACGTCGTCTACGCGGTCTTCGAGCCGATCAAGCACGACCTGCGGTTGTCCGACGCGCAGCTCGGCTGGCTGGGGTCCGCCTACATCGTGGTCCTGTCGCTCGCCGCGCTGCCGCTCGGCGTGCTCGGCGACCTGCGCTCGCGCAGCAGCGTGATCACGCTCGGCGTCGGCGTGTGGAGCGCGTCGACGGCGGCGGGCGGATTCGTCAGCAAGTTTTGGCAGCTGTTCACCTGTCGCGCGCTCGTCGGGTTCGGCGAAGCGGGATACGCGCCCGCCTCGCAAGCGATCATTGCGCAGTACTACAAAGGCCGCCGGCGCGCGTTCGCGATCGGCGTGTACTCGGTGGGCATGGCGCTGGGCGGCGTGCTCGGAATCTGGATCGGCGGCATCGTGGCCGAGCGGTACGGGTGGCGCTGGGCGTTCATCTGGATGGGATTTCCGGGACTCGTCCTCGCGCTGCTCGCGTCCCGGATCCGCGAGCTCGACCGCCGGCCGCCGCCGCCGATTCTCGACACGCTCGAGCGCTGGTGGCACCAGGGGACCCGCGGCGTGATCTACTACGTCATGCCGCTCGCCCTGTGCGCCGGCATCGGCGCGCTGCTCGCGGGATTCCTGTCGTTGTTCGAGGGCATTCCTTCGCAAATCGGGACCGCGCTGTTCGGCGTCGGCGTGAGCGCGGGGATCGCGTGGACGGTCTGGCGGCTGGTGCCTCTCGCCGTACGGCGCACGACGGAAGCCGGTGCCGTGGCGGCCGGCGCGCTCGACGACTTTCAAGACGCGGCGGCGCTGGTGCTGCGGACCCCGACCTTGATCTGGATATTTCTCGGCGGCGCGATGGTGACGTTTGCGGTGAATGGACTGATTGCCTGGGCAGCCGCGTTCATGCAGCGCATTCATGGACTGTCGGTCGCGAATGTCGGCGCGCAGTTCGGCGTGTGGGCGCTGGCCGGCGGCGTGCTGGGCGCGCTCACCGGCGGCAGGTTGGCCGACCGGTTACAACACCGCTGGAGCGGCGGACGCGTGTTCATATCGGGCGCCGGCTTCGTCCTCGGCGCGCCGGTCTGTGCCGCGCTCTTGCTCGTGCACGATCTCAGGTGGTTCGCGCCGCTCATTCTGGCGACGTATTTCCTGTACACCTGGTACAACGGCCCATTGGCGGCGGTCATCCTCGACGTCGTGCCGTCCACGGTCCAGGCGTCGGTGCTCGGGGCGTTCGTGTTGTTTTCGCATCTCGCGGGCGACGCGCTCGCGCCGCCGCTCATCGGCTACTTGAGCGATCGCACCGGCAGCCTCCGCACGGCGATGTTGTTGCTGCCCGCTGTCGGCGTGCTTGGTGGCGCGATCATTTTGATTGGACTCACGACGGTGCGGCGCGACATGCAACGAATGAACGCGCTCGACCTTCACATCGGCGGCGGGGGGCGTTAAGGGCCATGAAGATCGCCGTCATCTTCGACGCGCTGCATCCCGAATGGGAGGACGCCGACTTCAAGCGCGAAGTCGAGCAAAAAGCCGAGGAGGCCGAGTACGACGTCGCGCGCGCGCTGATGGCCGGCGGGCACGACGTGCAGCTGATCGGCATCGGCGACGACGTCGGCCCGTTGCTCGCGAAGCTGGCGGCCTTTCAGCCCAAGCTCGTGTTCAACGGCTGTGAGGGATTCCGCAAGAACGCGCGCCATGAGTACGCCATCGCCGCACTGCTCGACATGTACGGCTACCGGTACACCGGGTCGTCGCCGACCGCGCTCTTGGTCGCGCGCAACAAGTCCCTCACCAAGAAAGTGCTCGCCTATCACGGCATCCGCGTGCCGGCATTCGCCGAGTTCCACGAGGGGGACGAGCTGGTACGCCCGTCGGAGCTGCGGTTTCCGTTGATCGTGAAGCCGCTGCTCGAGGACGCGTCGATCGGCATCGCGCAGGCATCGGTGGTCGAGGATGACGCGAGCCTCACGCAGCGCGTCGAGTTCATCCACTCCAAATACCATCAGGCCGCGATCGTGGAGGAACTGGTCGAAGGTCGAGAGGTATACGTCGGCCTGCTCGGGAACGACGAGGTCGAGGTCCTGCCGCTCACCGAGATGACGTTCGGCGAGCCGGAGACGGGCGAGCACCGCATCGCGACCTACAAGGCGAAGTGGGACGAGGATTACCGCAAGCGCCGCAAGATCAAGAACGTGTTCGCCAAAGGCATCTCGGAAGAGCTGACGCGGCGCATCGGCGAGATCTGCAGCACCGCGTTTCACGCGCTGTGGCTGCAGGATTACGGCCGCGTCGATGTCCGGCTGGCGCATGACGACGAGGTCTATGTGCTCGAGGTGAATCCCAATCCGTTCATCGCGGCCGAGCATGAAATGGCCGAGGCGGCGCAAAAAGCGGGCATGAAATACAACGCCTTCATTCAGCGCATCGTCGACGAGGCGCTCGCGCGGTGAGCCGGCGCGAGGTCCCGACCCCCGAGCTGCGCTGCCCCACCTGCCACACCGAGTTGGAGCGTTTCTGGAGTTTCTGTCCGAGCTGCAGCCGCCGGCTCGAGTGGCCGGACGGCCAGCGCGAGACGGGCGCGGAGTGCGCCTACTGCGGCTGGATGGTGTCGGACGCGTTTTCGTTTTGTCCCTGGTGCGGCCGGGACATCCAGGACGACGACTCGAGCGACGAGCCGCTCAAGGCGCCCAAGGGATTCAAGTTCCACCGCCGCTGTGAATGGGGCTGCGGCGGCGGCGTCATGTATCCGATGCGATTCTGTCCGTGGTGCGGCCGCGCCCAGACGTGGAAGTACGAGGACTTCGAGAACGTCTGCCCGCACTGCGACCGCGGCGTGGACGACTGGATGGCGACGTGTCCGTGGTGCGGCGAGGACGCGACGGGCCGCGATCTGATTCCCCGTGCGCTGCGGCGGGCCCGGCGTCTCCTGGTCGTCGCGCGGATTCGCGATTGGCATTACCGCGTCATGCTGCGGCCGGGCGTGTCGGGCGTCGCGCCGCGCGCGCCCAAGGTGATCGAGCTCGATCGCCGCTACGTCACCGGCAAGCGCCGCCGCGACGAGATCTCCTGGAACATGCTCACCGGCCTGCTGCTCCACGAGCTCGGCCACTCGTTCCTGTATCACCATTGGTCCTGGACGCGCAGCGGCCGGTTCCGGCGCGCGTTCGGCGAGGTGCGGAAAGCCTACCGCGTGGCGGACGAGCACTGGGTGGATTTCGAGCGCCGCCGCATCGCGACGACGCTGACCGACTACGTGAGCGCGTACGCGGCCACGCACCCGCAGGAGGATTTCGCCGAGACGTTCCGGTTTTACGTCACGCGCCGTGGGCGGTTGCGCGAGCTCTTCGCCGAGTTTGGCCGGAAGCGCAAAGGCGTGCGCGTGTATGAAAAATTTCTCGTGCTGCACGACTTCGTGAGGAGTTTGAGGGGCTGGAAATAGTTCTGGAGGTTCGTGGAAGATGGTGAAGGTTGGTGAAGGATCCTCCACCAACCTTCACCAACCTTCACAACTGGGCGTCAGCCCGCGAAGCAGTACACGCAGCCCTTCTCCTGCGCGCGCGCGACCGCGAGCACGCCCGAAGGCACCACCTGGACGCCCGGAATCAGAGCCGCCACCCAGTCCGCTTTCACGGCGGCGGCATCCATGTTCATCTTCTGCGCGACCATGCCGCTGAACACCGTCAGCGCGACGTTGCAGACGCCGATTTGGGCGCCGCTCGCGAGCAGCGCCTCGACGCCGGTGCCCGGCAGCGGCAACGGCAGCTGCTTGGCGAAGCCGTTCGCCGTCGCGGGCGCGTCGCCGTTCTTGATGTTGAACACTTCGCCGAGATGGTACTTCGCCCAGACTGCATCCTGCATCGCCATCGGGATCGCGCTATGCCGCATCACGATGACCGCCGAGTTGTCCGTGTCTTTCGTGCCGTAGTTCTCGTTGTTGCCGTTGAGCCAGACGCGTGGCCACACGACGGCCATGCCGCCGTTCACCTCGGGCGCGTCGAACAGCATCTTGTGCTTGCCGGTGATCTTGTTGAGCCACGTCTCGAAGCTCGCATCCATGCCCGCCTTCGACATTCGGCGCGGCTGTGCCTCGAGCCGCAGCGGCGTCAATCCCGCCAGGCCAGCGGCCGCGGCGGTGGCCAGCGTTCCCAGAAATCCACGGCGATGCGTCGGTACGTCGGTGAACTCGAACATCGGAACTCCTCCTAGTGGTGAACCCGCGTGGGATAAGCGACATCTGGTGGTGGATCGCCATTCGGCCAATCGTTTTCTTTGCCTTTGAAATCGGGACGCGGCCGCGCGTTGATGTAGGCCGCGACGTTAAACGCCTGACTGTCCGCCAGCGTGCCCGGCGCGTCGAACGGCATGTTGCGACTGATGAACTCCGCCGCCGTGCGCACGCGCGACATGCCCGCGCCGATGTTGTACGACTGCGCGCCCCAGAGCGGCGGCGCGACGGCCGTCCCTTCGCCCGACACCCCGTGGCACTTCGCGCACGTCGCGGTGAATACCCGCGCACCGGCGGCCGTGTCCGCCTTGAACGCCGCCCACTTCTGCAAACGAGAATTCGCGGGCACGGGCGACACGACGATGCCTCTCGACAGGAACGCGAGATAGGCCACGATGTCGCGCATGTCGCCGCCGCCGGGATCGAGAGGGGTGCCGTTCATACTGCGCCGGAAGCAATCGTTCACCCGATACTCGATCGTTTCGACCACGCCGCTGCGCGCGCGGTACTGGGGATACCGCGCGAACGCGCCGAGCCACGATCCGGCCGTCTCGCGGCGGCCGGCATCGAGATGACAGCTGGTGCAGCGCAGCTTGTTGCCGACGTGCGCGGGCAGGCTGTCGCGCGTCGCGCTGAGTAGCGCGCGACCGCGCCGCACGGCATCGCCGTACGGGCCTGACGGAATCGTGGTATCCGCCGTCGCTTGCCCGCTCGACCTGGCCACGGGCGGTGTGGCGGGACCGCACGCCACACTCACAAAGACGGCGCAAACACTGGAGGAAATGAGACCGACGGCACGCACGCGACGAGATAATACCGGCATTTGGACGGGTGGCAACCTTTCGTGGCGGCCGCCTATCCAACCGAGCATCTCCCGACAACCGGAATGTCCATGTTTGCACCACTGCTCCTCTCGACCGTGCTCGCGTTCCAGAGTCGCCCGCCCTTCGACTCCGCCACCGTGACGCGCCTCCTCACCGATCTGCGCTCGAGCGACTCGATCGTCTGTGCGCTCGCCGGTCAGTCAATCACCAACAACGGCATGTGGGAATGGGGCGGCGAACCCGGGATGGCGATGCCGCAGCCGATGCCGACGCCCATGCCCATGCCCGGCGGCGGGGGTGGCTGGGGGTTCGATGTCGGCTTCCACGGGCACAAACACGACCTGAATCCTTCAGTCAGCAGCGCGTTCCGCGCGTTCATTCGCGACGACAACCGCTGCGTGCGCAACATTGCGGCGCGCGTGCTCGGCAACTACGGCGGCTCCGACAGCTACACGCTTTTTCTCGGGCTCCTCAAAGACAACCGCGCGGACTTGCGCGAAACAGGCGCGCTGGGTCTGGCCGAGCTCGAAGACTCGCGCGCGCTGGGACCGCTCAGCGACGCGTTGAATGGCGACGACAGCCCCGCCGTCCGCACCGCGGCCGCCCGGGCGCTCGGCGAGATCGAGGACAAGAGCTCGATCGATGCGCTGACCCGCGCCCTGAAGGACCGAGTGCCAGAAGTCCGGAGCACCGCCGCCTGGGCGCTTGGGGAAATCGAAGACAAGCGCGCGGTCCAACCGCTCAGCGTGGCGCTGAGCGATCAGTCGCTCGAGGTGCGGCTCGTGGCGGTCTGGGCGCTCGGCGAGATCGAAGACCAGTCTGCCGTGCCCCTCCTGAACACCGCGGCCAAGGATCGCGAGCCGCGCGTCCGGCGGGCCGTGGCGTGGGCGTTAGGAGAAATCGAGAACGCGGAAGGCGTGACACCGCTCGAAACGCTGGTGCGTGACCCTGACCTCTCCGTTCGCAAGACCGCTGTCTGGGCGCTCGGCGAAATCGAGGACGCGAGCGCGGTCACGCCGGCGGCACTGGCGCTCAAAGACGCCGATCCCGACGTCCGGGCGCTGGCGGCCTGGGCATTGGGTGAGATCGAGAGCGAAACCGCAGTCGAGCCCCTGCTCGGGGCCCTCAAGGACAGCGATTTCGATGTTCGCGCGACAGCGGCGTGGGCTCTGGGCGAGATCGAAAGCCCGCGCGCCCGAGACGGACTCATCGCCGCGCAACGGGATGAATCCGGGTCGGTGCGTCGCGCCGCGAGCTGGGCGCTGCGGCAGATCAACAGCAACGATGATGACGACGACGGCGGCGGACCGCATCCCCATGTGCACGTGCACGTGCCGCCCATAAGGGTCAAACCTTGATGCGGCCGCGCTCGACGATCTGAGCGTAGTCCCGCAGCTCCTCGGCTTCCCGGGCATCGTCCCAGCCGAGGAGCTGTTTCATTTGCGCGGCAACCCGCGGGATCACCTTCTGCGCGCGGTCGGGAAGCTCGTAGTACAGATGGAGGCGGCGGATCATGACGTCCTGCACGCGCACCGCCATCTCCCGCTCGACCGCATGCGTCACCTCCGCCCAGATCTCGGGCCGCCCGGCCACGATGGGCTGGCCGAGCGTCCGATCGCGGTCCACGAGATTGAGGATCGCCGCGGCCTCGCTGCCGTAGCTGGCGACGAGATGCCGCGCCGTGGCTTCGGGCGCGCCGCGCGCGCGCGCGGCCTCGAGTAACACGTCGAGCTCCGCGGCTTCACCGCCGACGAGCGGCAGCCGGTCGGTCGCCGGACGGCCCGCGAGTCGTCGTCCATCCAACGCTCGCAGCCGCGCCGCGACGCGATCGACCACGTCACGGGCCATGACGCGATACGTCGTCAGCTTGCCTCCGGCAATCGACAACATCCCTTGCTCGCTCTCGACGATACGATGCTCGCGCGACACATCGGACGGGCTTGCGTGATCTTGTCGCAAGAGCGGGCGCAGCCCGACCCACGCCGAGACGACGTCGTTGGTCGTGAGGTGCGCGTCGGGGAAGGCGGCGTTGGCGGAGCGCAACAGATAGGTGACGTCGGCGGCGTTGACCCGCAGCGCGTCCGGCGTCGCGTCGGCGTCCGTGTCCGTCGTACCGACATAGGCGAGATCATTCCAGGGAAGCACGAACATCACGCGGCCGTCGAGCTGTGAGAGCAACGTGATCGCGTGCTCGTTGCCGATCCGGCGCCGTTGCACCGTTACGTGCACGCCCTTCGTGGGGCGGAGCAGCGGGCTGGCCGTCGGGTCATCGAGTCGCCGCACGTCGTCGGACCAGGGACCCGTCGCGTTGACGACCACGTGGGCGCGAATCGTCGCGGTCTCACCGGTCAGTACGTCGCGCACCGCGGCCCCGCGCACGCGGCCGTCGGGCTTCAGCAGAGCGGTCGCTTCGACGTAATTGACGGCGAGCGCGCCGGCCGCCATCGCGCTCCGCAACGTCGCGAGTACGAGCCGCGCGTCGTCGACCTGCGCGTCGTAATAGAGCGCGGCGCCGACGAGTCCGCGGTCGCGCAGGCCGGGCTCGATACTCCGCACCTTCTTTGCGCCGAACCACCGATGGCGGTGCACGTTGCGGAACGCGGCCAGCAGATCGTACAGCCACATGCCGGCGCGCAGCTTCCAGGCGGGAACGCGGCTGCCGCGATAAATCGGAAAGAGAAACGCGAGCGGGCGCACGAGATGCGGCGCGATCTCGAGCAACACGCGCCGCTCGTGGCTGGCCTCGAACACGAGCTTCAGCGCCCCCTGCTCCAGATAGCGGATGCCGCCGTGAATCAGCCGCGAGGAATGGGACGACGTGCCGCCGCCGAAGTCGCCCTTGTCGATCAACGCGGTGCGAAAGCCGCGGAGCGCCGCGTCCCGCGCGATCCCGGCGCCCGTGATGCCGCCGCCGATGATCAGCAGATCGAACGGCGTATCGGCCATGGCCTGCAGCGTTGCGGACCGCGGTGCCGGCAACTCCCCTCCACTTGGGGCTGGTGGTAGGTTTCGAACTCTGACGGAAGGGACAGAATCTAATGCCCGGTCTCAACGGACGGCGCGTGGCGGTTGTCGCCGGCGTCCGGACACCATTTAGTAAAGCCGGCACCGCGTTGAAGAATGCGCGGGCCGTGGATCTCGGGCGGTACGCGACGCGCGAGCTGCTCGAGCGCACGAATCTCGACGGCCACGACGTGGACGAGGTGATCTTCGGGCAGGTCGTGCCGTCGGCCCTCGTGCCGAACATCGGGCGCGAGGTCAGCCTGCTGCCGCAGTTCCCGAAGGAAATCCCCGCCTACTCCTTGAACCGCGCCTGCGCTTCCGCCAACCAGGCCATCTCCGCCGGCCACGATCAGATCGCCCTCGGCAACGCCAATGTCGTCATTGCGGGCGGCGCCGAAGCGCTCTCGGACATCCCGATTCTCGCGTCGCGCCGCCTCGCGGACATTCTCGTCGAGGCGAGCAAGGCCAAGTCGCTCGGCGCGCGGATCAGCACGTTTGCCAAGATCCGGCCCAAAGACCTGGTCCCCGTCGCGCCCGCGATCGCCGAGCCGTCGACCGGGGAGTCGATGGGCCAGTCGGCTGAAAAGATGGCGAAGGAGAATCACATCCCGCGGGAGGAGCAGGACCGCTGGGCGCTGCGCAGCCACACCCTCGCGGCCCAGGGCACCGCCGACGGCCGGTTGACGGCGGAGATCGTGCCGTGGCTGTCCAATCGCCCGGGCGACGCGATCCTGCGCCAGGACAACGGCATTCGCACCGACTCCTCGCTCGAGCAAATGGCGAAGCTCAAGCCGGTGTTCGATCGACGGTATGGCAGCGTCACGGCGGCGAACTCTTCGCCGCTGACCGACGGCGCCTCGGCCGTGCTGCTCATGAGCGACGAGCGCGCCCGCTCACTCGGCTACGAGCCGCTGACGTACATCCGCTCGTATGCCGTCGCGGCGGTCGATCCCGGCTGGCAGCTGCTCCAGGCCCCGATCTTCGCGGTGCCGAAGGCGCTCGAGCGCGCGGGTATTCAATGGAAGGATCTCGGATTGATCGAGATCCACGAGGCATTCGCATCGCAGGTGCTCTCGAATCTCCAGGGCTTCGCCGCCAAGGGCTGGGAGATCAACGAAGACATCATCAACGTCATGGG
>DATDEZ010000159.1:0-6807 GCA_036522875.1 Gemmatimonadales bacterium
CGGTGACGGCACGGCGGTCACCGTCGTCCCCGGCGGAAGAACGATGGTGAAATTGCCGAATCCGCCGTCGCTGGATCTACCGGACGGGTTCGCCGCCCTCATCGAGACGCGCGTCACGACGGCGAGCGGCAGCGTCGCCGCTCGGCGAACGACGCTCACGCCGGCCGCGCGCGGCGCCACCGGCGGGAGTGGCCAGTGAGCGCACGGCCTGCGACGGTTCGTGTCGCGGGTGGGCAGGGTTTTTGGGGAGATTGGCTCGAGGCACCGTATCGCCAAGTAACCGGCGGCCCAGTCGACTACCTGATGATGGACTATCTCGCCGAAGTGACGATGTCCATCCTGCAGAAGCAGAAATCGCGTGATCCGGAGCGCGGCTACGCGACCGATTTCATTACGCAGATGGAACGCATCCTCCCAACGATCGTCGAGCGGGGCATCAAGGTCACGGCGAACGCGGGCGGCGTGAATCCCAAGGCGTGTGCCAATGCCGTCGCCCAGGTCGCGCGCAAGGTCGGACTTGCGGGCAAGCTGCGGATCGGGATCGTGACCGGGGACGACCTCCTCGGGCGCCTCGACGGCCTCCTTGCGCGCGGGCACGAGCTCAAGAACCTGGACACGGGCCGGCCGCTCCACGACATCCGCGACAAGGTTCTGTCTGCGAATGCGTACCTCGGCGCCGCGCCGGTAGTCGAGGCGCTGCAGCGCGGCGCGCAGGTCGTGATCACGGGTCGCGTGACCGACACCGGGCTCACACTGGGTCCGCTGATGCACGCGTTCGGCTGGGCGGCGGACGCGTGGGACCGCATCGCCGCCGGTACGGTGGCCGGCCACGTCATCGAGTGCGGCGCCCAATGCTCGGGCGGCAATTGCCTCAGCGACTGGAAGTCGATCCCCGACCTGGCGAACGTCGGCTACCCGATCGTCGAGGCACGCGCGGACGGCACGTTCGATCTCATCAAGCATCCCGGGACCGGCGGCCGGATCGACGTCGCGGGGGTGACGGAGCAGCTGGTGTACGAGATGGGCGATCCGCGCGAATACATCACACCGGACGGCGTCGCCGACTTCACGACGATCCAGCTCGAGCAGAAGGGCAAGGACAAGGTTCGGGTGTCGGGTGTCAGGGGGAAACCTGCGACGGATAAGCTCAAAGTCTCGGTCGCGTATTTCTACGGGTATAAAGCCGTGGGCACGCTCGTGTATGCCTGGCCGGACGCGTTGGCCAAAGCGCAGGCTGCCGATCGCGTGCTTCGCGCGCGCCTGAAAAACCTGGGGCTCGAGTTCGAAGCGATCCACACGGAATTCGTGGGGGCCACGGCAACCCACGGGCAGCTCGCGCTCGACGATGTAGACGTGGCAGCGATTCCGGAGGTCCAGCTGCGTGTCGGCGTGCGGGCGCGTGACGAAGCGCCGGTCGACCGGTTCACGCGCGAGATCGCGCCATTGATCCTGAATGGCCCGCCGAGTGTCACGGGATTCGCGGGCGGGCGACCGAAGCCCGAGGAGATCGTGGCGTATTGGCCCGCGCTGCTGGACAAAGCCATGGTGCGGCCCGCCGTCGAGGTGCTGGACGTATGAAAAAGCGGCTCGTCGATCTCGCACATGCGCGCTCCGGGGACAAGGGCGACACCGCCAACGTCGGACTGATCGCCAATAAGGCCAAGGACTATCCGCTGCTCGTGAAGCAGGTGACGGCGGCGCGGGTCGCGCGGCATTTTCGAGGCATGATCAAGGGCCCGGTCGAGCGCTTCGAGCTGCCCAATCTTCACGCGCTCAACTTCCTGCTTCACGGCGCGCTGGACGGCGGCGGCACGATCTCGCTCAAGACCGACGCGCAGGGGAAAGTCTTTTCGACGGCGCTGCTCAGGATGGAAATCGAGGTGAAGCGGTGAGCGAGCGGGTAGACGTCACGGTGGCGGGCGGCGTGCTGACGGCGACGCTGAATCGCCCCGACAAGCGGAACGCGATCGACACCGCGATGATCGACGACCTGCTCGCCGCGCTCGAGCGGGCCGATCTCGACGCGAGCGTCCGCGTCGTGGCGGTGCGCGGCGCGGGTCGCGACTTCTGCGCCGGCATGGATTTGAGCGAGCTGCTCGCGTCCGCGGACCACAGCCTCGAGCAGAATCGCCAGGCGGCGCTGCATTTCGCGCAAATCTTCGTGCGGATGCGGCGCCTGCCGAAGATCGTCGTCGCGCTGGTGCAGGGCCGGGCGCTGGCCGGCGGGTGCGGACTCGCGAGCGCGTGCGATCTCGTGCTCGCGACCGAATCCGCCCAGTTCGGGTATCCCGAGGTGCAGCGCGGCTTCGTGCCCGCCATCGTCATGACCATGCTGCGCCGTGCCGTCGGCGAGAAGATCGCCTTCGATCTCGCCGCGACGGGCCGGCTGCTGAACGGCACGGAAGCAGCCGCGGTCGGACTCGCGTCCCGCGTCTACGAGGACGCCGACTTCGAAGAACAAGCGGGCGAAGTGTTACGCGTGCTCGCGGAAGCCAGTGCATCCGCGCTCGCGTTCACCAAGCAGCAATTCTATCAGCTCGACGGTATCGCCTTCGAGGACGGCCTGCGGCTCGGCGCCGATGTCAACGCCGTCAGCCGCAGCACGCCGGACTTCCGCGCCGCATTGAGCGCGTTTCTCAAGAAGTGAGGAGCTTATGCGTAACCTGAACGTTCCGATGTACGATCCGGAAATGGTCCGCCCGATGCGCGAAGAGTTGACGCGCCTGGGCTTCGAGGAGCTTCGCACGCCTGCCGAGGTCGACGCCGCGCTCACGACGGAGCGCGCGCCGACCCTCGTCGTGGTCAACTCGGTGTGCGGCTGCGCGGCGCGCAACGCGCGGCCCGCCGCCGCGCTCGCGATTCAACACGAGCGCCGGCCCGCCCGACTGCTGACGGTGTTTGCCGGTCAGGACGCCGACGCGACGGCGCAGGCCCGCAGCTACTTCACCGGCTACCAGCCGTCGTCGCCGCAGATCGCGCTGTTCAAGGACGGCAAGCTCGTCTTCATGCTCGAGCGCCGCAACATCGAGGGCCGCCCCGCGCGCGACATTGCGGCCGATCTGACCGCGGCGTTCGACCGGTTCTGCTGAGTCTCCCTCTCCCTCCGGATCTCACGGCCGCGATCGACGAGGCGTGGGCGCGGATCCGCTCCGCGCCCGGCTTCCTGACGGAACGCGAAGGGCGGTTTCTGGCGCTGCTCGCCGCGTGCACGCCGGCGCAGGGGACGATCCTCGAAATCGGCAGTTACAAGGGAAAGTCGACGGTCGGCCTCGCGTCGATCGCACAGCGGTACGGACTCGGACCGGTCGTGGCGATCGACCCGCACTCCGCGCCCGCCGTGACCGACTACGGGCACGGGAGCGCGCCGTCATCCTGGGACGACTTTCGCGCCACGCTGCGCACCGCCGGCGTCGAGTCGAGCGTTGAGCCCCATCGCGCCTTCTCGCGCGAGCTCGCGCCTGGATGGAATCGGCCGATCCGGCTGCTGTGGATCGACGGCGACCACACGTATCGCGGCGCCAAAGCGGACATCGATCTCTATCGCGGGCATCTCGTGCCCGGGGCAATCGTCGCCCTGCACGACGTGTTACACAGCTTCGAAGGACCGGTGCGCGTGTTCGCCGAAGAGCTGCTCGGCTCCGACCAGTTCGGGCCGGCGGGTCTCTGCGGATCGATCGGCTGGGCCCAGTATCGGCCGAGCGACGGCAGCCGCTGGCGCGACGCGCGCGCCGCGCTGGCCGCGCGGGTGCGGCGACTCATTCCCTTCGTGAAGGGCGGGCGCGAGCCGACCGGATTCCGGAAGCTGCGCTGGAAGGTGTGGCGCGGGCTCGTGCCCCACGCGGCCCCGGATCCTGCCGCGTGGGTACGAGCCGTCAGCTAGAGGATTTTGCCGCGGCGGACTCGGAAGTCCACAATCTGCTGCGTCCAGCTCCAGAGCGAGTCCTGATGATCCATCGCCACATTCGCGAGCTCATGGCGATGCCAGCCCGTCATGACGTTCTGATCCTGCGTCCAGATTTTCACACGATTGCGCGGGACCAGCTTCTCCCAGTTCTGCGCCACGGTCGGCTGCGCGTACAGCAACCGGATCGTGACGTTGCGGGAGAGGTACTCGATCGGGCTCACGTCGATCTTGGCGTACAGCTGCGGCGCGGCCATGCGGCCGGCCCCCGGGAAATCGGGGACGCCATCCGAGAACAGCACGATGTTGAGCGGCGCGAGCACCAGCCCTTGCCGCTTGATGTGCACCGCGGTGCGCTGGAAGAACGCGTTGAAGTCCGTGATCGGATCGTCTTCGGGGAACCAGGACCGTAGATCCGCTTCGATCTGCTCCGGCGTCTTCTGGGTCAGGTCCTGGATCGGATGGAAGCTTTTCGGCTGCCCGACGTGCTCGCCGCCGAGCGAGCCGACGAAGACGTCGGTCGTTTGCTTGAGCCCGCCGATGCCGTTCACGTGCGCGTAGATGTACAGCGACGCGTAGCGCATCGCCTCGTCGAAATACCCGCTCTTGCGGAACGACCCGGAGATGTCGAGCCCCACGACCAGCGTGTTTCGGGGGGGCGGCGCGTTCGCCGGCGGCTTACAGCCGACGAGGCCGAGGGCCAACAGCCCGGCTGCGAGGCGTTTCATCGGGCCTCCCCGCGGGCCACCTCACCCGTGACCCGGGCCGGGAAGTGCGTCGCCGCCATCAAGTCGTCCATCGACTTGAACGGCAGCGTGAAGTGTGGACGACCGGTGAAGACGACGAACAGAAAGTTGAGACCGGCCGCGACCACCTGCAGCACCGGGAGCGACACGAGCTCGAACATCTCGCGTGCTTCCTTGCGGAACCATTCGCGCTCCGCCTTCAGCGCCGCGATCGGTCCCTTCCAGTAATCGGCCATCTGCGGGGCTGGTCCACGCGCGTGCTCCCCTTCGACCTCGAGCGCCTTGCGGCCGAGCAGGGCGATCAACGCCGGGGCGCCGAAGCGGCCGAACAGGAACCACGTCATGCCGCGCACGCCGACCCACGCGAAGAAGGCCAGGCCGATCGTCCCGAAGACGCCGAGCTGAATGCCCTGCTGCGCGAGCCACGGCGTCATCGCATCGACGAGTTCGCGATACAGGAACAGCACCTCGAACAGGGCCACCGCGATTTCGACGGCGACCATCGAGATGATTTGTCCGTACTGCTTGCTCTTGACGGCGTCGTTCAGGACCTGAATGCACGCGAAGCTGCCCGCGACCAGCACCCAGAGGAACAGCCAGAGCAGCACCGTGAGCGCGAACGCGTTCACCTCGTATCCCGTGAGGTCGGCGAGCAGCTCGCTCATCGTGGGTTTCAGCGTGAAGGTGAAGATCGTGGCCTCGATCATCGACCAAAAGACGAGCATGAAGAACGCGGGCCACGGCACGCCGGGCCGGCGCGACGTCGCATCGAGCACCGCCAGCGGCGAGGTGATCGCGCCCTTAATGGTCCCCACGATCAGGCGGCCGCTGAGCTTGATGAGCCCCCACACCCACCCGATGAGGACGATCAGGAAGCGCGCGAGGCCGGCCCAGTAGAACCACACCATGCGCAGCGCGTCCCACCACGCCAGCGCGACCGACTGCAGCAACGTGACCGAGCGTCCCAGGCGGAACGGGATCGTGTACAGCGAGACCATCGTGCCCCAGATACCGGCGACGAACGCGCCGGCCGGCAGCACGAGCAGCACCGACGCACCCGCGAGGGCCCAGAACGAGTCACCCCGCAGGATGGTGGTGAACACCTTGGCCTGGAACGGCACGATCCACGCGAGCCCAGCCATCACCCAGTCGAACAGCTGCGAGAGGATGAATGCCCACTGCTGCGTCTGCGCGGCGGAGGTGACAGCGTCTTGCAACATCGGAAGAGCCCTCCCACGGAAGAGGACGGCATATGGTACGAGGCGGGCTCATTGTTATAAACGGGAGCGCCCAAGTCAAGCAAAGGAGCGTGACGGCGGTCACCGGCCCCATGCGACTTGCGCAAAATGCCGATACGAGGCTAATCATCTGGCGTGTCGGATGACCCGAAGCGTTTGATCGTCGTCGGCGACCGTGTGCTGATCACTCCCGAAGAGGGAGAAGAGCGCACCAACGTCGGACTGTATTTGCCGCCGTCGGCCATCGAGGGACGGCAGGTGCAGGGCGGTCGCATCGTCGCCACGGGGCCCGGAACGCCGATGGCCGAGCCGGCGAGCATGGACGAGGAGCCGTGGAAGATTCACGGCGGGGGGTCGGAGGTGAAGTATTTGCCGATGCAGGCGGGCGTCGGCGATTACGCGCTGTTCTTCCGCAAAGCCGCCGTCGAAATCACATTCGAAGAGAAGACGTATCTCGTTGTTCCACAGGCTGCCATACTGGTGCTCGTGCGAGGAACGCATGGCTGACATGGGGTGGGCGCGCAGTCGCGGAGATCGGGCGGAAGGACAGGGACTCCGCCGTGGCGCGTGGTACCGCGTCGTCGAGAATCCACCGAAGGACTATGTCGTCCTCGACGTCGCCCAGGTCGAGATCCGCATTCCCAAAGGCGATCTCGAAATCCGCACCGCGCGACCGGCTGCGTGGAGCGTGGTGCGCGAGCCGCATCTCGTGTGTCCGGGCTGCCACTCGCGCACCGTCATCCCCGAAGGCCGCGCCGACGCGAAGTGCCACGAGTGCGGACGCACCTACCCGATCGACTGGAAGGACGCTGGGTAAGAAGACGGTAGAAGACGGTAGGGGACGGTAGGAGTGTTACCGCCTAGAGGCGGCTACCGCGCGGTACAGCTTCCAGGTCGTGAATCCCGCTCTCCGTCGCAACGT
>DATDEZ010000160.1:0-13820 GCA_036522875.1 Gemmatimonadales bacterium
CCGAGGTCCCCGCGCGCGCCGGCCCGCCGCCGAGCCGCATTTCATCGCCGCCGTGCGCGGGGACCTCGGCACCGCGGCGGGCGCGAAACGCGCGGTCGCCGAAGCGCTGCGCGCGCTGGACGGTACGCTCGACATCCTCGTCGTGAACCACGGCGTATGGCCGCCGGAGAACACGCCGCTCGCGGACATGAGCGACGAGCAGTGGGAATCGACGCGCCGGGCGAATCTCGACGGCGCGATCTACGCCTGTCGCGCCGCCATTCCGAGCCTGTCGGCCGGCGGCACCATCGTGCTCGTCTCGTCCACCGCGGGCCAGCGCGGCGAGGCATTCCACGCCGACTACGCGGCGACCAAGGGCGCGATCATCGCGCTGACGAAGTCGCTGGCCGTCGAGCTCGCGCCGAAGCTGACCGTGAATTGCGTCGCGCCCGGGTGGGTGGATACGGAGATGTCGGCGAAGCCGTACGCCGGCGAGGGGCGCGCGGCGATCGAGCGCACGATTCCGCTCGGTCGCGTCGCGAGCGCCGAGGACGTCGCGGGACCGATCGTGTTTCTGTGCTCGCCGCTCGCGCGACACATCACCGGCGAAGTGTTGAACGTCAACGGCGGCTCCGTGCTCTGCGGATGACGTTCCCGACCCAGCTGCCGATCCCCCCGGAAGTCCTCACAATCGCGACGACGCTGGAAAACGCGGGCTACGAGACGTGGTGCGTCGGCGGCGCGATTCGCGACGCCCTGCTCGGCGTGGATGATCCCGATCACGATCCGCTCAAGTCCGAGTTCGATCTCACGACCGCCGCGCCGCCGGCCGAGGTGCAGAAGCTGTTCAAGCGGACCGTGCCGGTCGGCATCGAGCACGGCACGGTGGGCGTGCTCGGAAGGGAGAACCGCCTCTTCGAGGTCACGACCTTCCGCAAAGACATCCAGACCGACGGGCGGCACGCCGTCGTCGAGTTCGGCGTCTCGCTCATGGACGACCTGGCGCGGCGCGACTTCACGATCAACGCGATTGCGTATCACCCGCTGCGGCATGAATGGCGCGATCCGTTTCAGGGCGAGCTAGACCTGGCGAAGCGCGTGATACGGTCGGTCGGCGATCCGAACTGGCGGTTTCAGGAGGATTATTTGCGCATCCTCCGCGCGCTGCGGTTCAGCGCGCGGTTCGAGTTCCGAATTCAGTCGCGGACGCTCGAGGCGGCCAAAGCCAACGCTCAGGGCCTGGCGCAGCTGTCGGCGGAGCGGGTGCGGGAGGAGTGGTTCAAGGGGATTCGCACGGCGAAGAAGGTGTCGAAGCTGATCGCGTTGTGGCGCGACGTCGGCGCAACCAGAATCTGGCTGCCCGAGCTCCGTGGCGGCGACGAGACCGGCGTCGACAAGCTGCCGCGCGATCCGGTGCTGGTGACGGCATTCATCGCGAAGGATCCGGCGTCGTTGCTGATTCGGCTGAAATGCTCGAACCGCGACGTCGAGCGCGGCCGGGCAATCGGCAAGTGGCGCGGCAGCTACCCCGAGTCGCGCGATGCGGCGCGCGTCCGGCGCTGGCTCGCGGAGACGGGCGAGTTCGCGGACGACCTGCTGGTACGGGCTTCCGAGGGACTGAAGAAAGCCGTGTCCGCGATCCGCGCCAAGCAGCCACCGCTCGCGATCAAGGATCTCGCGGTGCGCGGCGACGACTTGATCGCGGCCGGCGTGCGGCCGGGCCCGGAAGTCGGCGAGGCGCTCGCGCGCCTGCTCGACGAAGTGCTCGAGGATCCCAGCCGCAACACCAAGGAGTACCTGCTCTCGCGTGTTTAAGGCCCTGCTGTACGCGCTCGTTGCCGCGGCGGCCAATATTCTCGGGGCGCTCGCGGTCACGCGCCGTGCGGTGCGCGAGCTCCGGGTCATCGAGCTGCTGGTCGCGTTCGGGGCGGGATTCATGTTGGCGGTGGCGATCGTGGAGCTCTTGCCCGCGGCGTTGTCGCGCAGCGGCACGGTCGCACCGGCGCTCGTGCTCGCCGGCTACCTGGCGGTTCACCTCACGCAGCATACCCTCACGCCGCACTTTCATTTTGGCGAGGAGACCCATCCGGTCAGTGCGGTCGCGGGGTCGTCGGCGCTCGTCGGGCTGCTGCTCCATACCTTTTTCGACGGCGTTGCCATCGCCAGCGCGTTTCTCGTGCGATCCGATCTCGGCATGATGGTGTTCGTCGCCATCTTCCTGCACAAGCTCCCCGAGGGCGTCACCATTTCGAGCTTGATGGTGGCCGGCGGACGCTCGGGGGCCCGCGCCGTGGGCGCCGCCGCGTTACTTGGGCTCGCGACGCTCGTTGGCGTCGTGTTTACCGAGCAGCTCGGGTTTCTCGTGCAACACGGTCTCGCGATTTCCGCCGGTGTCACGATTTACGTCGCGGCATCGAACCTGGTCCCCGAGTTCCAGGGTAAGAAGGGATGGGCGCTGCCGGCTGCGTTCTTCGCGGGAGCCGCAGTATTCTTCGGGACGAAGCTGTTGCTGGAGCGTGTGTCGTGACGGAGCCAACGCTGTTTCAAGGATCGACCGAGCCGCTCGCCGCGCGGATGCGGCCCAAGACGCTCGACCAGTTCCTCGGCCAGGAGCACCTGCTCGGTCCCGGAAAGGCCCTCGGCGAGCTGATTCGCCGCGGCGACGTCGGGTCGTGCATCTTCTGGGGGCCGCCCGGCTCCGGAAAGACGACGCTCGCCAAGATCATCGCCAACTACACCGACCGCCATTTCGAGCCCTTCTCGGCCGTCACCGAAGGCGTCGCGCGCGTGCGCGAAATCATCAAGGAGGCCGAGGACCGCCTGAAGTATCAGGGGCAGGGCACGATTCTCTTCTGCGACGAGATCCATCGCTTCAACAAGGCGCAGCAAGATGCGTTTCTGCCGTGGGTCGAGAACGGCATCATCACGCTCATCGGCGCGACGACCGAGAACCCGAGCTTCGAGCTGACGGGCGCGCTCTTGTCGCGGTGCCGTGTGTTCGTGTTGGAGCCGCTGACTGACGAGCACATCCGTACGCTGCTCAACCGAGCTGTCGATGTCGAGAACAAAGGGAGAGGGGAGAAGGGAGAGGTACGATTCGGTGATGATGCCTTGGAACTGCTCGTTACCCATGCTCAAGGCGACGCACGAAGAGCGTTGAACACGCTCGAAGCAGTGATCAAACACGTATCGAACATCTCCCCGCTCCCATCGCCCATTCCCGGTGAGATCATCCGTCAGGTCTTGGAGAAGCCGCTGCCGGTCTACGACAAGGCGGGCGAGCAGCATTTCAACGTGATTTCCGCGCTGCACAAAGCGGTGCGGGGATCGGACGTGGACGGGGCGCTGTACTGGCTCGCGCGGATGCTTGCCGGTGGTGAAGATCCTCTCTACATCACGCGTCGGCTCGTGCGGATGGCGATCGAGGACATCGGGCTCGCCGATCCGCGCGGCCTGACGATCGCACTGGCGGCCAAGGATGCGTACCACTTCCTCGGCACACCGGAAGGCGAGCTCGCGCTGGCGGAGGCGACGATCTATCTGGCGAGCGCGCCCAAATCGAACCGGGCGTACGCGGCCTTCGGCGAAGCGCGGGCGGCCGCGGAATCACATCCGGCCGAGCCGGTGCCGCTGCACATTCGGAATGCGCCGACGGGATTGATGAAGGATTTGGGCTACGGCGAAGGCTACCGCTACGCGTTCGATTCGGAAAACGCCTATCTCCCCCAGGAGTATTTGCCGGAGAGTCTTCGGGGATCGGTGTGGTACAAGCCCAGTGATTTCGGCTACGAAAAAACTGTGAAAGAGCGGATGGAATGGTGGCGCGAATTGAAACAGCGAGGCCAGTGATCTAGGTCGCATTATCGCTGTGAACCGCGAAAGCCGCTGACCCGAGCCCTCGTGGCTCGTGGCACGGTGGCATTCGTCTCGCGGTGTAAAACTTTCCGCGTTTCTCGCACTTACCATTCCGCTGCTCAGAGCAAAACCGCCGAAAGGCGGTGACGCAGAGCTTCGGGGCTACCGCGGCACGTGCCGCCACGCCAGCCGGGCCGCCAGCGTCGACCTTCACGTCGATTTTGGCGGCCCGCCGTCGTTTCGGGGAGGGGCCGCCCAGGAAGGCTCCGATGCGTCGTGTACTGCTCGCGCTTGCCGTGCTGATGGCGGCCTGCAATATCGAACGTCGTCCTCGCGTTGGTCCGGACATTCACGTGTCGCAGGTGGTCGTCGCCCCAGATTCGGTGACGATCGATCCGCTGGGCGTCTGGCAGTTCGGCGTGTACGGCCGCACAGCCGCGGGCGACAGCATTCCCGTCGACGTAACGTGGACGGCTTCGGCCGGCGAGATCACCTCCGGCGCGCTCTACACCGCGGATACGTCCGAGAACGACGTGACCGTGACGGCATCGCTCAGCCTCAGCTCGACGGAGACCCTCAGCGGCAGCGCGACCGTACGCAAGAAGCGCGTCGTCGCGTTGCTCGTGACGCCGACCTCGGCCACGCTTACGCCGGGCGCCACGCAGCAGTTTACGACCCGTGGCGTTCGCAATAGCGGCGATACGGTCCCCGTCAGCGCCACGTATGCAGCGACCGGCGGCACCATCACGTCCGGCGGTCTGTACACCGCCGGATCGACGCCTGGTGACTATCTCGTGATCGCGTCGCGCCGGGCGCTGGCGGAGACGGCGTTCGTCACGATCACGCTTCCGCCGGTGGCATCCGTCGATGTGTCACCCGCGAGCGCCAGTCTGTACGTCGGTCGCTCGCAGCAGCTGGTCGCTACTCCGCGCGATGCGTCCGGCAACCCGTTGAGCGGTCGGCTCATCACGTGGTCCAGCAGCGCGGCAGCCGTGGCCACGGTCTCCGCCAACGGTATGGTCACCGCGGTCGCGGCCGGCTCCGCGACGATCACGGCGACGAGCGAAGGGCAGAGTGGTACGGCGACGCTGACCGTCACCGTGGTGCCCGTCGCCTCCGTCGCCGTTTCGCCACGCTCGGCGACGCTCCGGATTGGCGCGACGCAGCAGCTCTCGGCCACGACCAAAGACTCCGCGAACAACGTCCTGACGGGACGCGTCGTAACCTGGTCGAGCAGCGCCACCGGCGTTGCTTCGGTGTCCGCGACCGGGCTCGTTACTGCCGTGGCGGCGGGCTCGGCGACGATTACCGCGACGAGTGAGGGCAAGAGCGCGTCCGCGACCATCACCGTGACGGCTGTCCCGGTCGCCTCCGTGACCGTCGCGCCGGCCTCGAGCAGCATCTTTGTCGGGAAGACCGTTCAGCTTTCCGCGACGACGAAAGATTCCGCGGGTACCGTGTTGACCGGCCGCGTAGTGACCTGGTCGAGCAACGCCACCGGCGTCGCCACTGTGTCGAGCAGCGGACTGGTCACCGGCGTCGGCGCGGGATCCGCGACGATCACGGCGACCAGTGAAGGCAAGACCGGGACGGCGACCGTCACGGTCATGATCGTGCCGGTCGCCACCGTGACCGTGACTCCGGCGACCACCACGATCGGAGTTGCGGGGACTGCTCAGCTGACGGCGGTCACGAAGGACTCGGCCGGTAACGTTCTGACGGGCCGCGTCGTGACGTGGTCGAGCAGCCTCACGGCGGTCGCCACGGTCTCACCCAATGGACTCGTCACCGGCGTCGCGGCCGGCTCGGCGACCATCACCGCCGTGAGTGAAGGGAAGAGCGGCGCGGCGACGATCACGGTCAGCGGTTCGACCCAACAGCACACGGGTCGCTTCGTGACGCCGACCGGCTCGAGCAGCGGCGACGGAACGATGGCGAAGCCGTGGGATCTCGCGACCGCGCTGTCCGGCGCCGGCGGCAAGATCCTGCCGGGAGACACCGTCTGGCTGCGCGGCGGCACGTACAACGGCTCGTTCACGTCGAGCCTCAAAGGAACGGCCACGGCGCCGATCGTCGTCCGGCAATACCCCGGCGAGCGCGCGACGCTCGACGGCACCAGCTCGACGTCGATCACGCTCAACGTCGACGGTCAGTGGACGATCTACTGGGGCTTCGAGATCAAGAACACGATTCTCACGCGCTCAAGCTCCGGCCTGGCCGCGCGGCCCTCGGGCGTGTACGTGCGCAACGCCACGAACGTGAAGCTCGTGAATCTCATCATTCACGACACGGGGCACGGCACGTACATCGAGAACACCGCGCACAGCATCGAGATCTACGGCTGGATCGTGTACAACGGCGGCAACGATACGCCGACGCGCTCGGACGGCCACGGGATCTACGTGCGCAACGACGGGACGACGCAAAAGGTGATCGCCGACAACATCATCTTCAATCAGTTCGGCTTCGGCATTCACAGCTACGCCGAGAGCGGCGATCTGTTGAAGAACATCAAGTTCGAGGGCAATGTGCTGTTCAACAACAGCTCGCTCTCGTCTTTCCTCGGTCCCAACATGATTCTCGGCGGCGAGACGGTGGCGGATAACGACACCATTCGCAACAACTTTTACTATTTCTCGCCGAACCGCGGCGCGCGCAATCTGCGCCTCGGCTACACGACCCAGGTCAACGCGTCGGCCGACGTCGAAGGCAACTACATCGTCGGTGGCACGACGGAAGCGATCGACGTGACGCTGTGGCAAAATCTGCGGTTCTGGAACAACACGCTCGTCGAAACGGGTCGGGTGCTGGCCTTTGCCGATCCGAATACGGCTGCCTACGACTGGAGCGGCAACACACACTATCGCAGCGGCTCGGCGAGCGCGTGGGGATTTGGGGGGACCGATTACTCGTTCAGCAACTGGCGTCAGGCGACGAACCTCGGCGCCACCGACCAGAACCCCGGGACGACGCCGAGCGCACCCGCGGTGTTCGTTCGGCCGAACAAGTACGAGCCCGGACGCGCGAACGTCATCGTCTACAACTGGGGACGGCAGTCGGCCGTGTCGATCGACCTGTCGAACGTGCTGGCCGTCGGCCAGGGCTTCGAGATCCGGAACGTGCAGGACCTGTGGGGCGCGCCGATCGTGTCGGGCGTGTATGGCGGAAGCCTGGTGTCCGTGCCGATGAATGGCGTCGCACCTCCGCAGCCCGTGGGTGGGAGCCCGAATGCGCCGCTGCGGACGGGTCCGGACTTCGACGTTTTCGTCGTCTTCCCGCTGCCCTAGAAGGCACGAAAGTCCCTCGTATCGTTCGTGTTACAACTCCGGCCCGCGGCGCTAACGAGGCGTCCGCGGGCCGGTTTCCAGTTTTCCACGTCCTTTCCTAACATCTCTTGTGACAGCAACTTAGCTGCGTGTTTCGTTACGCATTTGTGGACAATTCCGGCATGTTACTTGACCCCTCGTATGGAATCCATTCCCTCGGGGTCCGCTTGGGCCGTTTTTCGCGTCGGTTCGATCCGATTCGCTCGCTGAGCGTCATCGGCTTGCTCACGTTGTTTTCGCAGCTCACTTGTGGCGGCGAGACGCCGGCCAGCCTGACGAGTCTGCCGCCGCCGCATATCAATCCCGCGGTGGACTCCACGCAGTCGGGGCCGTTCGAGATCCTCGTCGGCGCCGGCAACGTGGCGCGCTGCGATAAGACCAACGACGAAGCGACGGCGGCGTTACTCGACAACATCCCGGGCACGGTCTTCATGGCGGGCGACGGCGCGTACGCGACGACCGGCGTGCTCCCCGATTACGTGAACTGTTACGGCCCCTCGTGGGGTCGACAGAAGTCGCGGACACTGCCTACGCTCGGATCGCTCGATTCGTGGTCGCCGGGCAACGCGACATACTGGGACTACTGGGGCACGCAGGCGGGCGTTCGCGGGAAGGGCTGGTACAGCGTCGACATCGGGTTCTGGCACGTCGTCGTCTTGAACAGCAATCTGTCGCTCACGGCCGGCTCGGAGCAGGAGTCGTGGCTCCGCAACGACCTCGCGAACACCACCAAACGCTGCACCGTCGCCATCTTCCACCATCCACGGTTCTCCTCGGCCAACGGCGTCTACGACGGCGTGCGCGGCGCGTGGGACGCGCTCTACGATGCGCGCGCCGAGCTCATCCTGAACGCCCATTACGGAACGTACGAGCGGTTCGCGCCGCAGCGACCGGACGGCACGCGCGACGACACTGCCGGCGTGCGCGAGTTCGTCGTGGGCCTCGGCGGCATCTCGACGAACGGCTTCGGGACGATTCTTCCGAACAGTGAGATTCGCGACAACGCGACGTACGGCGTTCTGCAGCTGCGCTTGTACGAGACGTCGTACGCCTGGGACTACCTCCCGATCGCCGGCAAGACGTTCCGCGATTCGGGCACCGGTCCGTGCCGCGGTCCGGCGCCGGGCGTCAATCAGCCGCCCGTCGCGAATCCCGGCGGGCCGTACTCGTCTGAAGCCACCGTGGCATTCAACGGCTCGGCGTCGAGCGATCCGGACAACAACCTGCCGCTGACGTACGCGTGGGACTTCGGGGACGGCTCGACCGGGACCGGCGCCACGCCCAGCCACACCTACGCCACCGGCACGTTCACGGCGACACTCACCGTCACCGACTCGAAGGGACTTGCCGGCACGCCGCAGACGACGCCGGTGACGATCGGCAATCTGGCGCCCGTGGTGAATGCGGGTGTGGACGCGACCGTCTTCCCGGCGCAGACCTATCAGCTGAGCGTGACGTGGAGCGATCCCGGCGGTGCCGGGGACGCGCCCTGGAACTATACGATCAATTGGGGCGACGGCTCGAGCGAGAGCGGCACCAAGACCGATCAGAGCAACATCACGGGCGGGCATCTGTACGGCACGGCCGGCGTGTACACGGTGCACGTCAGCGTGACCGACAAGGACGGCGGCACGGGCAGCGACGACGTCGTCGTGACGTCGAGCACGAGCGCCATCCTCGTGGGGGCTGCCAATATCTCGGCGTGCTACAACGACAACGACGAGGCCACGGCGAAGCTCCTGGACGTCATCCCGGGCCAGGTGATCACGCTCGGCGACAACGCGTTCCCCGACGGATCGACCGCCGACTACACGAGCTGCTACGACCCGACGTGGGGCCGGCACAAGCTCCGGACGCGGCCGGTCGTCGGCAACCACGAATACCAGACCGCGAACGCCGCGGGCTACTTCCAGTATTTCGGCAGCGCTGCTGGTGAGGCCGGCAAGGGCTGGTATACCTACACGCTCGGTGCCTGGCGGATCATCGTGTTGAACGACCAGGTGCCGTTCGACGTCGGCTCCGAGCAGTACAACTGGCTCGGCAGCGTGCTCAGCTCGATGACGGAGCAGTGCACGATCGCGATGTGGCACATTCCGCTCATGCTCTCGTCCAACACCGCGAACTACACCGACAACCCGACGCGCAAAGTGCTTTGGGACCGGCTGTACGAAGCCGGCGTCGATGTCATTCTCAACGGGCACCAGCACCAGTACGAGCGCTTCACACCCGCGACGCCCGCGGAAGTCGCCGACCTGAACTACGGCATCCGCCAGATCGATGTCGGCACCGGCGGCGAGAGCATCGCGCTGCCCACCGTGTCGATCCACCCGCTGAGCGAAGTGCGGGCGGCGCCGTACGGCGTGCTCAAGATGACGCTGAACCAAAACGACTACTCCTGGCAGTTCATTCCGATCGCCGGTCAGACGTTCACCGACTCGGGCAGCGCCACGTGCCACGGCAAGCCGAATCTGTCGAATCAGCCGCCGACGGCGCGGCCGGGCGGTCCCTACACGTCCGAAGGCGCGATCACGTTCGATGGCAGCGCGTCGACCGATCCCGAGAACCAGCTCCCGCTGACCTACAGCTGGAATTTCGGGGACGGCACGACCGGCAACGGCGTGAATCCGACGCACACGTACGCGTCAGACGGCTCGTACACGGTCAGTTTGACGGTCACGGACAACCTCGGCGCGGCGAGCACACCGGCCACGACGACCGCGACGGTGGGCAACATTGCGCCGACCGTCAACGCGGGCACGGGCGGATCGATTCCGGTCGGCGCGTCGTTCGCCGAGTCGGCGAGCTTCACCGATCCGAACCCGAACGACTTCCCATGGACCTACACGATTCAGTGGGGCGACGGCTCCAGCGAGTCGAGCACCAAGTCGGACATGAGCGCGATCACCGGCAGCCACATCTACGCGGCCGAAGGCAGCTTCACGATCCGCGTCAGCGTGACCGACAAGGACGGGGGCACCGGCTCGGCCACGCGCGCGATCACGGCGACGGCGCCGGTCGTGCTCGCGACGGGCGACATCGCCGACTGCACTCGCAGCGGCGACGACCAGACCGGCCAGCTGCTCGATACCCAGGTGGGCACCATCTTCGTGCTCGGCGACAACGCGTATCCCGACGGCACGATCGACAACTACAACCAGTGTTTCGGGCCGGCGTGGGGACGCCACAAGCCGCGCATCCACCCGACGTCGGGCAATCACGACTACAACACTCCGGGCGGCGCCGGTTATTACCAGTACTTCGGCGCCGCGGCGGGCGATCCGTCGCAGGGCTACTACTCGTTCACGCTCGGCAGCTGGTTCATCCTGGCGCTGAACAGCCAGATCGACATGTTCGCGGGCTCGCCGCAGGAGCAGTGGCTGCGCCAGCAGCTCGCGACGCATCCCAACCAGTGCGTGCTCGCCTATTGGCATTACCCGCGCTGGTCCACGGTGCTCGATCGCACCACGCTCGACGCAGTGAAGCCGCTGTGGAACGCGCTGTACGAGTACGGCGCCGACGTCATTCTCAACGGCCACGATCACGCCTACCAGCGCTGGATGCCGCAGACGCCCGACGGCGTGGTCGACAATTCGTACGGCATCACGCAGTTCGCCGTGGGAACGGGCGGCGGCGAAGGCCTCTATCAGTTCGGGCCGACGCAGCCGAATCTCGTGATCCGCGACAACGCGACCTTCGGCGTGATCAAATTCACGCTTCGTAATGGCGGCTACGACTGGCAGTTCTTGCCGGCGGGCACCGGGACGTTCACCGACGCCGGCAGTGCATCCTGTCATGCGGCGCCGCCGACCACCAACCTGCCGCCGTTGGCGAATCCAGGCGGTCCCTATACCGGCGAGAACAGCGTCACGTTCAACGGGTCGGCGTCGAGCGATCCGGACAACAACGTCCCGCTGACGTATGCCTGGACCTTCGGTGACGGCGCGACCGGGTCCGGAGCCACGCCGTCGCACACCTACGCGGCGGACGGCGTCTACACCGTGACGCTGCAGGTCGTCGACAGCAAGGGCGCGGCGTCGCAGGTCGCGACGACGACGGCGACGATCGCGAACGTGGCGCCGACGGTGAATGCGGGACCCGACCTCTCTGCGAATCCGGGATCGCCGGTCAGTGTGACGGCGAGCTTCACGGATCCCGGCGGCAGCAATGACGCGCCGTGGACGTACGCGTTCAATTGGGGTGACGGCTCGACGGACAACGGCAGCACCAGCACGATCACCGCGATCACCAAGTCACACACCTATGCGGCGATCGGCGCGTACAACGTCACGGTGACCGTAACCGACAAGGACGGCGGCTCGGGCTCGGACGTGGCGGTCGTACAGGTGGCCAACAGCGCGGTGCTGGTCGGCGCGGGCAACATCGCGCGCTGCGACCGGACGAACGACGAGGCAACGGCGAACATTCTCGACGGCATCAGTGGCACGGTGTTCACGGCGGGCGACGGCGTGCTCGCGGTGAACGGCGTGATCGACTACACGAGCTGTTACGGGCCGTCGTGGGGCCGGCACCTCGCCCGGACCCGTCCGGTGTTCGGATCGCAGGACACCTGGTCGCCCACCACGTATTACAACTACTTTGGGGCCGCGGCCGGCCCGGTGAACAAGGGCTATTACAGCTACGAGCTCAGCGGCTGGCACATCGTCGTGCTGAACAGCGCCATTTCAATGGCCGGGGGCTCGGCGCAGGAGACCTGGCTCAAAGCCGATCTGAACGCGAATACCCAACCGTGCATCATGGCCATGTGGCACCATCCGCGCTTTACGTCCGCGGCGGCCGTCGATGCGACGTCGTTGACGGTCTGGAACGATCTCTTTGCGAAGCACGCGGACGTCGTGGTCAATGCGCATTACGGCGTCTATGAGCGGTTCAACCTGCAGAACCCGAATGGCGGCGTTGACCTCGCCCACGGCATGCGTGAGTTCGTCATCGGCACGGGTGGCATTTCGCTGGACGGCTTCGGGACGATCCTGGCCAACAGCGAGGTGAGGCAGAACACGACGTACGGCGTCCTGAAGTTCACATTGTCGAGCGGGGCGTATTCATGGCAGTTCGTCCCCGTCGCCGGCAAGACTTTCACGGATAGTGGCTCCGGTACCTGCCACTAGGCGGAGGCGTGTGATGAAGCGTTTCGGACGTTGGTCCCTGGCCGCGATCTTGGGCGCGGCCGTGGCGGTCGCCTCGTGTAAGCGGGCGTCGGAAGTCGGGCCGCCGCCGCCCGGGTCGCACGTGGGCTTCTACGTCACGACGGGCGGCAGCGCGTCCGGCGACGGCAGCACCGGCAGCCCGTGGGACATGCCGACTGCGCTCAGCGGTGGGAACGGGGCGATTCACGCCGGTGACACCGTCTGGATCCGCGGCGGCACCTATCTCGCACCGTTTACCAGCAGCCTGACGGGCTCAGCCGCCGCGTCGATCGTCGTGCGCGCCTATCCGGGCGAGCGCGCGATCATCGACGGCGTCAACGTGCCGAGCAACGGCACGGAGATTCTGACGGTCGACGGGGCCTACACGATCTTCTGGGGCCTCGAGATCACCAACAGCATCACGCAGCGGACCGACACTCGGCATTCGGGCATTTACCTGCGCGATGGTCATGACATCAAGATCGTCAATAACATCATCCATGACACGGGCATGGGCATCTTCGGCGAGCCCGGCGCGCACAATTGCGAGATGTACGGCAACATCATCTTCAACGGCGGCTGGCAGACGGCGACGCGCTCCAACGGCCACAGCATGTACATGAAGGAAGATGCGTCGGGCCAGAAGATCATCCGCAACAACATCATGTTCGACATGTTCGGCCTCGGCTTCCACGCCTACGCCGATGCCGGAACCGGCCCGATCGACAACATGACGGTCGAAGGCAACATCATCTTCAACAGCGGGACGCTGAGCGACATCTACACGAGCTCGAATATCCTGATCGGCGGCGAGGACGCGGCCGACAACATCGTTGTCCAGAACAACTACACGTATTTCTCGCCGGGGCTCGGCGCGTACAACGTGCGGCTGGGCTACACCAGCACGTTGAACGGCAGCATCACGTTCAGCGGCAATTATCTCGTCGGCGCGGGTCCGGTGCTCGAGCAGCGCTTCTGGAATTCCGCCAACGTCCAGGGGAACACCTTCTCCGGCTCGGGAACGATGGTCGACTTCCGCGACTCGACGAACGGGTACACGTGGAAGAACAACGCCTACTTCCGCGACTCCACGGCGAGCGCCTGGAAGTACCTCGGCAGCTCCTACTCGCTGCCGAACTGGAAGACACAGACGTCGCTGGGCAGTGGAGATCATGGCGCGTCCGTGCCGACGACCACGGCCATCGCGGTCATTCCCAACAGCTACGAGCCCGGTCGCGCGAATATCGTCGTGTATAACTGGGGCAATCTGAGCAGCATCGGGGTGAGCGTCGGCGGTGTGCTGGCCTCGGGGGATCAGTACGCCGTGTGGAACGTGCAGACAATCCTTGGCGCGCCGGTCGCGACCGGGACCTACAACGGCGGCGGGACGATCAGTGTGCCCCTCGCGGGCGTGACGCCGACGGCGCCGATCGGCGGGTCGCCGGCCGCTCCGGTGCAGACGGGCCCGGCGTTCAACGCCTTTCTGTTGGTCAAAACGAACTAGGGGTCAACACCC
>DATDEZ010000161.1:0-2109 GCA_036522875.1 Gemmatimonadales bacterium
AGCGACCGAGTGGCCGCTCGAGCGCCGGCGTGACGTGCTGCTGCACGAGCTGGCGCACGTCAAACGTCACGATTTCGCGACGCAGCTGATCGCGCGGCTCGCCTGTGCGGTCTATTGGTTCAACCCGCTGATCTGGCTCGCAGCGATGCGACTGCGCGAAGAGCGCGAGCGCGCGTGTGACGATCAGGTACTCCGCGCCGGGACGAAACCGTCCGCGTACGCGACGCATCTCCTGGAAATCGCGCGTGGCCTGCGAGCCGCCGCGGGCACGTCGCTTGCCAGCGTCGCGATGGCGCGTCCGGCGCAGCTTGCCACACGGTTGATCGACGTGCTGGACGCGCGGCGGCGCCGCGACACGCTCACGCCGCGCTCGGCGCTGCCCGCCTGGCTCGCCGCGATCGCGATCGTCGTGCCGATCGCGGCGGCCGCCCCACGCATCGCCGCTCCGACTGCCGCTCCGGCCTCCATCGACACGACCTCGCGCCGGCCGGAGCCGTTCCCGGTCGCGCCGCGTCGTCACCCCACCGCGCGGCTCGCGGTCTCGTCCATCAGCGCCGACACGCTGCGCGGCTGTGACCGCAGCAGCGGTCATAACAGCGCCAGCCTGAACGAGAACGACGAAGACATGACCCTGATCACCGTCGCCAACGGATGCACCGTGCGACTGTCGGCGCGCGGCAAATTCACGCTCACGCAGGATTTTACCGACGTGCGCGCGGTCGCGGCGGGCGGCCAGGTCGTGCTGGAGGTGGATTACGGCGCGCACGATCGCCGCGTGACGATTCGCCCGGCCACCGGCGGGACGCTCGAGCGCCAGTACCGCGTCGACGGCAACGAGCAACCGTTCGACGCCGACGCCAAGACGTGGCTGACCGAGACACTGACCTATCTGTTCCGCTCGACCGGTTTCATGGCGAAGGAGCGCGCGGCGTGGATTCTCGAAACCCGCGGGATTCAGGGACTGCTGGATGAGTTCAGCCATCTGTCGGGCGACTACGCGCGCCGGACCTACTATCAAGCCGCAGTCGAGAGCGGCAAGCTCGACACGGCGGGCTACGAGCGTCTTGTGACGCTGGCCGGTCAAACGATCAGCAGCGACTACGAGCTCGCCGAGCTGCTCATTGCCATCGCGAAGGCGCAGCCGTTGACGGCGGCGATGCAGACGGGATTCATCAGCGCGGCCAAAGGGATCGGCTCGGATTACGAGCGCCATCGCGTCCTAACGGCGGCCCTGTCGCGGCCGGGGCTCACGTCCGCCGTCGAGAATGCGATGCTCGACGCGGCCTCGGGGATCGGCTCCGATTACGAGCTCGCGTCACTGCTGATCGAAGTGAATGACGCGCGGCCGATCGACGACGCCGTACGCCCGGCGTACTTCAAGGCGGCGAACGCGATCGGCTCCGACTACGAGCATCGCCGCGTGCTCAGCGCCGTGGTGCATCGGACCGGCACGAGCGCGGCGATGCTGGCCGACGTGCTGCTGTCGGCGAAAACCATCTCCTCGGACTACGAGCTCGCGGAGCTGCTGACGGAAGTCGGCGGCGCCTATCCGATCGGCGACAGCCTCCGTGGGCCGTTCTTCGTCGCGGCCAATGCGATCGGCTCGGACTACGAGCACGCGCGCACGCTGGCGAGCCTGCTGGGACACGGCGCGGTGTCGAAACCGCTGGCGCTCGCCGTGCTCGAATCGGCGAAGACCATCGGGTCCGATCACGAGCGCGCCGAGCTGTTGATCACGGTGATCCGCAACGTGCCGCTGGACGACGCGATCCGTGACGCGATTCGCGCCAATGCGCGCGGCATCGGCTCGGACTACGACCGCGGGCGGGTCTACGACGCGCTCGAGTCGCAGCGGGGGAAAGCGCAGCTCTGAGCTAGCGGACTTCCGCGCGCTCCCGCTCGAGCAGGGTCTGCTTGCGGTCGGGTCCCCAGCGATAGCCCCCGAGGTCGCCGTCCGAGCGGACGACGCGGTGGCAGGGAATCACGAGCGCCGCCGGGTTCGTCGCGCAGGCGCGCGCGACCGCCCGGGTCGCGGTCGGCACCCCGATGCGTCGCGCGACGTCCGCGTAGGTCCGCGTCTGTCCGAACGGTATCTTCCGGAGCTCCTGC
>DATDEZ010000162.1:0-5477 GCA_036522875.1 Gemmatimonadales bacterium
AGACCAGTCGGTACTTGCCTCCGACTCGGGGGTCCGTCTCGCAGGACAGCAGCTTCATTCCCATCGACTTGGGCACCCACCACCGCTTGAGCAGCTCGGCCTTGGTAAATGCCTCGAACACGATGCGCGCCGGGCCGTTGACGGTCCGCGTGACCACCACCTCGCGGTCCGATTTCTCCACCGTCGTGCGGTTCTTCACGGGGCCGGGCTTACCTTCGATTCTTGCGTTCATCGCTCTTTACCTTTCGGGTGAGTTCCTCGACAACCTTGTCCAACGCGTCGAAGCGTTCGTCCCAGCGCCGGCGGTAGCGCTCGAGCCACGCCGTCTCTTCCTCCAAGCGGCGCGGGCCCAGCCGGCACGTCCGCACGCGTCCGATTTTCTTCGTCGTGACGAGCCCCGCCTGCTCCAGCACGCCGACGTGCTTCTTCATGCCCGTGAGCGTCATCTCGAACTTCTCGGCCAGGTCCGTGATCGACGCGTCGGCGCGGCCGAGGTGCTCCAGCACGCCGCGCCGCGTGGCGTCGGAGAGCGCGGCGAACGAGGTATCAAGGCGGGCGCGCGTATACTGAACCATATGGTTCAGTATACGCGCGGGACGTGTAGTGGTCAAGGGGTGTGGTACGTCAGCGAGCTTCTCCACCCAGCGGCAGCTCGAACGCCGTCTTGAACACCAATCGATCTGCGGCCGCCGCCGTTCCGAAGCCGACTCCCAGATGCAGCGCGAGATCGTCGCCGAGCGCGAAGTCGGCCGTCGGAAAGACCTGATGCCACTGGCGCGATTCCCCGAGCGAGCCGTAGTACTCGATTCCCAGCACCACGGCCCGGCTGAGCGTGAGCCCGGTGCGCGCGCGCGGCTCGAATTCCAGCTCGCGCTCCGCTCCGGCAAAATCGCGCTCGACCGTGGGATTCACGAGCAGCTGCAGCGCGCCGAACCGTCGCTCGAGAATCGGCGTCACTTCGAGCGTGCGCGCGCTCTCGCTGAAGGCCGGCCGCGCCGTCTCATACTCGACGCTCAAGCCGAGATTGACGGGCAGCCGCCAGGCGCGCGGCGCGCTGAAGCGCGAGCGCAGTCGCCAGCCGGCGTACTCGAAGCCGAGATCCGGCACCTGCGCGCCGAGGAGGTAGCCGGCCACTTCCCAGTTCTCGCTGATGCCGCGCGTCAGCTCGGCCGCGAATCGCACCTGTCCCTGGCGCGGCGCCACCAAACCATCGAACGCCGTCGTGCCGCGACGGGAATAGTTGACGTTCCCTTCGAATTCCCATTCGCCGCGATGAGCCGTGGCATAGGGGTAGACCGCGATCTCGAATGCTTCCTGAGCCCACAGAGGAGAGCCGAAGGCCAGCACAGCGCACAGGAGTAGCAGAAAACGCATCAATTCGCCTGAAAAAGGAAAGCCGAGTCTAGTTATCGGAATTGTCGAGGTCAACCTTGAGAACAAATATGCCCCACCTCAAAAGGATTAGATCCTGCGGGCGGAGTACTCCCGCGTCGCGATTGGGGTACGTATAGCGAGCATGTCCTCGTCCGTCCCGAGCTCTGCCGACTTCTTTTCAGCGGTCACCGCCACCATGGGCGAAGGATTGTACGCGACCGACGCCCAGAACCGTATCACGTTCATGAACGCCGCCGTGGAGGCGATGCTGGGATGGCCGTTCGAAGAGCTGCGCGGCCGACGCATGCACGACGTGGCGCACCACCACCACCCCGACGGCCGACCCTTCCCCATCGAGGACTGCGCCGTCGTTCGCGTGCTCCGCGACGGACATACGCTGCGCGACCACGACGACTTCTTCATTCGCAAGGACGGGAGCTTTCTGCCGGTCTCCTACACGGTGGCGCCGCTGCGGTCGAGCGGGGAAATCGTTGGACTGGTCGTCGTGTGTCGCGACGCTTCCGAGCGCCGGCAGGCGGAACACGCGATCAGAGCAGACGAAGCCGATGCGCGGTTGCTCCAGGCGCTGGGCGCCGAGCTGACCGCGCAGGACGACGCGGCCTCGCTCTATCGGAAGATCGTGGACGGGGCGTCGCAGCTCATGCGATCGGAATTCGCGAGCATGCAGATGCTCCATCCCGAGCGCGGGACGAGCGGAGAGCTGCAGCTTCTCGCGTTCCGCGGATTCGCCGAGGCCGAAGCGAAGCGGTGGGAGTGGCTCAGCACCGACGGCGGCACGACGTGCAGCGCGGCGCTGAAGACGCGCGCGCGCGTGATCGCGGCAGATACCGAAAACAGCGAGTTCCGGACCGCGTACCACGACACCGCCATCCGCGCCGTGCAGTCGACGCCGCTGTTTTCCCGCAGCGGCGCGCTCGTCGGGATCATCTCGACACACTGGGACCACCCCAACGATCCGTCGCAACGCGACCTCCGCAACCTCGACATCCTCGCCCGCCAGGCCGCCGATCTGATCGATCAGCAACGCGCGCAGACCCGCAAGGACGAGTTCCTGGCGACGCTGGCGCACGAGCTGCGGAACCCGCTCGGCCCGATCCGGAATGCGCTGTCGGTCCTGAACGCCGCTGGCGTGGAATCGCGGCGCGCGGCCCAGGCGCGGGAAATCATCGGACGGCAAGTCGATCAGATGGTTCGTCTCATCGACGACCTGATGGACGTCAACCGGATCAGCCGCGGGACGCTGGAGCTGCGGCCGCGGAGTTTCGAGCTGGCGTCACTCGTGTGGCACGCGGTCGAGACGTGTGTCCCGAACGGCGGGAAGCGGGACGTGACGGTGAGCCTGCCTCCACAACCCATCTTCCTGAATGCCGACCCGGTCCGCTTGTACCAGATACTCTGCAACATCCTGCACAACGCGTCCAAGTTCACCGCGGAGAATGACCGGATCGCCGTGACGGCCCAGGTGGAAGGCGGGGAGCTGGTTCTCACGATCGCAGACAGCGGCATCGGGATTGCGCGCGACAAGCTCGAGACGGTGTTCGAAATGTTCTCGCAGTTAGACCAGCCACCCGAGCGCGCGAAGGAAGGGCTCGGCATCGGTCTCGCGCTCGTCAAGCAGCTCGTCGCGCTCCACGGCGGCTCCGTCGAGGCCAGGAGTGACGGGCCCGGCACGGGCAGCACGTTCATCATCCGGTTGCCCGGCGTCAGCAGTCACGCGCCGGAATTGCAGAACATCCCCGATCGCATGTAGCGTTCTCCCCCTGTGGAGAACGCGTTTTCCAAAGCCGTCAAAGCGATTGCGCGGCGCGACCGCGTCATGGCGAAGCTGATCGCGCGCCACGCGCCGTTTCATCTTCCTCGACCGGACAGCCACCACTTCGCCGCGCTCGCCGAGAGCATTCTGTATCAGCAGCTGGCCGGAGCGGCCGCCGGCGCGATCCATCGCCGCTTTGTCGCGCTATTCGACGATTCGCTCTCGCCCGATGCCGTCCTCAAGCTCCATCCCCGCCGGCTGCGCGCCGTGGGACTGTCGCGGGCCAAAGTCGCCGCGATCCGGGATCTCGCGGCGAGGATCGTCGATGGGAGCGTGCGACTGCAGCGCATCGGCCGGCTCGACGACGACGCGATCGTCAGCGCGTTGTCCACCGTGCGCGGCATCGGGCGCTGGACCGCGGAGATGTTTCTCATCTTTCAGCTGCGCCGGCTCGACGTGTGGCCGATCGGGGACTACGGCGTGCGCAAAGGCTATGCGCTCGCCTATGGCCTGAAGCAGCTGCCGACGCCCAAAGAGCTCGACGCCCTCGGCGAACGCTTTCGCCCGTATCGCACGGTCGCCGCGTGGTATTGCTGGCGCGCGGTGAGCGATCCGACCCTTCGGACTAGACCAACGGATCCATAGTAATCGCACTAACCGCTTCACTAAGCTGCGTGCAACCTGTTACATGACGAGGAGCCTATGGGTCGCACGTCGCGTCTGGCAGTGACAACGAGTCTGCTGGTGCTGGGTGTGGGAATTTGGACGGCGTCGCGGTTTTCCGCGGGAACCGCGGTCGAGAGCGAAGGGCAGCGCATCTTCCGCTTTGATACGTTCGGCGACGAACAATTCTGGACCGACACCGCGAAGATGGAGCAAGTCGTCCAACGCTCCGTCAGTCCGAGTCTCGCGCTCAAGGTCGGACTGAAAGTCGACGCCGACGCGATCCCGCCGCAGGTCGCGCAGGCGATCAAGGCCGGTCAGGTCGATCTCAACAGTCCGGCGACGACCGTCACGCTGCTCAAGTTGAACGCCGTCGTCGGTCTGCGCGGCACGGTGCAAACGATCAACGGCAAGGACACGCTGGTGCGGCTCGGCATCACGTGCGCGCTCTGTCACTCGAGCGTCGACAGCTCGTTTGCGCCCGGCATCGGCCACCGCCGCGACGGCTGGCCCAATCGCGATCTGAACGTCGGCGCGATCATCGCGCTGTCGCCCGCGATCTCGGACGCGCAGAAAGCGGTGTTCAACTCCTGGGGGCCGGGAAAGTACGATCCACGGTTCAACATCGACGGCAAGAGCACGCCGCTCGTGCTGCCGCCGGCGTATGGGCTCGCGCGCGTCAAGAACGAGACGTATACGGCCGAGGGGCCGATCTCCTACTGGAACGCGTACGTCGCGGTCACGCAGATGCACGGCCACGGCAACTTCTCCGATCCGCGCCTCGGCATCAGCGTCGCGCAGTCGCCCGACCTCGTGACCTCGAAGCTCGCCGCGCTGCGCGAATATCAGCACAGCTTGCCCGCGCCGCAGCCGCGCGTGGGGTCATACGATGCCGCGGCGGCGCGGCGTGGCCGCGTGGTGTTCAACCGCTCGTGCGTCACGTGTCACGTGGCGACCACCGGCACCGACAACAACAGCAACAACAAGCTGCATCCGGCATCGGAGACCGGGACTGACGGCGCGTACGCCGCGCGCACCGCCGGTAAGGCCTATCGGACTACGCCGCTGCGCGGGCTCGCCCAACACGCGCCCTATTTCCACGACGGCAGCGCGGCGACGCTCGCGGACGTGGTGGCGCACTACAACCGCGTGCGCAAACTGAACCTGACGGCCGAGCAGCAACGCGATCTTGTCGAGTTCTTGAAAACGTTGTGACCGTTACGCCGTCCCGAGTGTGGACGGTTTCCGCGGCACGTACAGCGCAATCAGGAGCCCGATCGGCAGCCCGAAACCGACGAGCTGTGCGAAGATCCCCATCCAGGGAAAGAGCAGGCGGGCTCCCAGCATCAGGGCCAGCGCGGCAATCAACACCGGCCGCGCTGCCTGACGCTTGCCACGCAGAATGGCCACAGCGGCGCCGACGATCACGGCAAACGCACAGACACCCAGCACGACTGAAAGCAGATAGCCTGCCTGCACCGGTTGTTGATACCCGGCGATCAACTCGCGCACGGTGCCCACGATACCAAGCGCGCCGAGCAACACCGCCACGACAGCAGCGATTTTCATAATCACCTCGACCGTTCGAGTAGCTTCTGCGCGCAGCGCCGGTGCGCTGCGCAGGATGTCCAGGAGCACGCGCATCCAGAACCCGACGCTGCGCACG
>DATDEZ010000163.1:0-4822 GCA_036522875.1 Gemmatimonadales bacterium
CGCCTCATGACTTCGGAATCGCCCCCTTCGCCCGCTCGAGCACGCGTCGTGCTTCGGGGACGAAGGCGCTGTTCGGGTAGCTGAGAATCAGATGCTCGAGATGCGGGACGGCGTCCGCCGGACGATTCTGACGCACCAGCAGCCGCGCCCACTCGAGCTCGGCGGCAGCGGGCGCCGCGCTACCGGATTCTCCTTCGCTGCCGGCGCGCACGATTTCATCGAACACGGCGATCGCCGTGCCCTCTTGTTCTCCACCTTTCGCCGACGCGAGCTGGCCCGACAGCAACAGGATCTCGAGCCGCCCCCCGCCCGGTTGCAGCCGCGTGGAGGCGCGCCGCAGCGCCGCGATCGCCGCGACCGAATCGCCACGCGCGAGCGTGAGCAGCGCTGCGCCGAGCTCGGGGCTCGACTCTGCCTGGACATGCTGCAAGAGCGCGAGCATCGCCGTGCGCTCGGTGGACGCCGCTCGGTCGCCGTACGGTCCGGCCTGCCGGAAATCGCTCAACGCTTCCTTGAGCTTGCCGCGATACAGCGCGATCCAGCCCCGCACCGCGAGCGCGGCCACACTGGAATCGTCGCCGAGCGCGGCCGTGGCGCGGTCGAGGTCGCCGTGCGCGATCCGCGCGTTGGCCAGCTCGATGCGCAGCGCGGCGCGATCGTCGGCGGTCAGTCCCGGGACCGGCCCCGACAATCGCTGCTCCACGACGTCCAGCTGTCCATCGGCCATCAGAATGCGCAGCAAGGACGCCTGACCGGCATCCGCTTGTCCGGCGTGCGACTCGAGCACGCGGCGCGCAGCGACGCGGTCGCCGCCCTCCAGCAGCTCGCGCACCGCTTCGGCGCGCGCCTGCTCGGCGACCGGCGAGGGCACGAGGTCGGCCCAACGCGCGAGTGCGAGACCGCGCACGCGATGACCTTCCGGTGTCGGGAACGTGCCCGCCAGATCGGCGAACCGGCGCAGCGCCGTCTGCGCGTCGCTGTCCGCGGCCAGCGTCGGCTCGAAAACGGCCCACGCGTCCGCCGGCTGGCCCCACGCGAGCAGCACATCACCCGCCATCCGTCGGGTCCGCAGCGAGGCACTGGGGGCGGTCAGGATCTTTTCGACGCGGTCACGCAGCGGCGAGGGCGTGTCGGCGAGCTGGCTCGCGGCGTTGGGCTCGACCTCGGGAGTCTTGGTGACCGCGCGGGCCCACTCGGTCGCCGCCGCCTCCCAGTTGTTCGCCCGCTGCTCGAGCTCGGCCAGCTCGATCGCGAGCGTCCCTTCGCCGCCGAGCGCCTGCCGGCCGGCAAGGTAGGCCCGTCGCGCATCCGCGAACATCCGATGATCGACCAGCGCGAGCCCCCATTCGCGATAGGGCGTCTCGCTGCGCGGCGCGGTGCCGGCCCAGCGGCGCGCGATAGCCTCGACAGAGTCCGGCTCGTTGAGCGCGGCGTACACCCGCAGCTCGAGACTGCGCAACGCGACGTTGTCCGGGAGTCTTGCGCGCGCCGCCTGCACCAGCGGCAGGAGCTCGGGCATGCGGTTGAGCACGAACAGCGTGCGCTCGAGGCCGAGCAGCGCCGGAATGTTGACGGGGTCCGTGTGGATGGTCGTGAGGTAGACGTTTGCTGCGTCGGCGTAGCGGCCGGAGCGCTCGAGCTCGAAGCCGGGCCCGATGGCCTGAGCGGCGGCGAGCACCGGCAATGCGATGAGAAGCCCGGCCGCTACCCTAATGCTTCGGTTCATTCAACCTGCGGAAATACTCGAGCACCATGCGGCGCTGCTCGGGCGTGAGACCGGTCAGCTCGTCCCAGGTGGGATAGCGGACTTTCGGTCCCGTGCCGGTCGCGCCGGCGCGCAGCGCGGCCGGAATGTGGACGCTGTCGCCGATCGCGGCGCGACTCGTGCGATCCTTGTTCTCGTCCGGCTCGTCGCTGGAGAGGCTGCGACCCGCGTCCAGCAGCTTCCGGTACAGGTGATCCTGCCGCTGGACCGTCCGCGAGTCGAGCCGGCCCGCCTCGAGCTGGCGCGCGAGCTCGCGAGCCTCGTCGGCCAGCGCGCCCGCGGCGCTCGCATCGCCACCCGCCTGCAGGCGCTCGAGCTGGTCGGCGAGCTGGCGCTGTCGTGCCGCGAGGTCGCGCAGCCGCTGCATCACGGCCTCGCCGCCGGGCGCCATCATCGGGATGAGCCCCTGTGCCTCGCCGTTCATGCCCTGCTGCTGTTGCGCGAGGCGCGCGAGCTGCTCGACCGCTTCCTGGAATCCGGATCCGGACTGCGCGCCCGCCACCTGCTGCGAGGTGCGCACGAGCGCGTGGGCGGTCGCGTTGAGCGCGTCGAGTGCCTGCTCGGCAAACGGCGCCGCGGCGGCGGGGTTCGGGTCACCCTGCTCGAGCTGCTCGCGCGCCTGTTTCATCTGATTTTGCGCGTAGCCGAGCGCGGTCTCGAGCTGCGGGGAGACGAGCGCGTGACGGCCGGCGGCGGCGCTGATCTGATCTTCGATCGCGTGCGTTCCCTCTTCGATCGCGGCCTGGCGACCGCGGATCACGGCGTCTTCGTCGCCATTGCGGAGCGCGTCGGCGACCTCCTGCTGCCGGTGCGCCAGCGCCGCCGTCTCGGCGAGCGCGCGATTCAACGCGTCCAGCGTCTCCTGGCGCCACGCCGTCGCGAGCGAATCGCGGCGCTGGCGCAGCTCCTGCGGGAGCCGCTCGAGCGAGTCGGCCGCTTCCTGGCCGGCGCGCTGCGCTCCACGCGCGTTCTGTTGATCAGCGGCATCGGCCGCCTCTCCCATAGCGCGCTGCGCCCGGCGCGCGGCCGCCTGTGAACGCTCGAGCGGCGCGTCGCGTGCGGCACGGTCGACGCCACTCGCCAGCGAATCGGCGGCGGTCTGAAGATCTCGCTCCGTTGCCGCCGCCTGAGAGTCCGGATGCTGAGCGTCGGTCTTCGCCCATTCCGCCTGGCGGCGGTGGAGGTCCTCCGCATCCTTGGCGAGCGATGCGAGCTCACCTTCCTGCGCGGCGCGCTTGAAGAGCTCCTGGCTGCGCTCGAGCTCGTGCCGCAGCTGCTGCTGCGCTTCGGCGAGCTTCTGGAGCGCCTGGCGCGTCGCCTCGGGATCGAGTCGCGCGAGCGCGTCCTGCAGCTCGCGCAACCGCTGCTCGAGCTCCGGCGTGAGCGCGCGCTGCAGCAGCTCCTGGACTTCGCCAAGCCGGCGCTGGAACGCCGTGTCGTCGATGCCCGCCGCCTTCGCGGCCCGGGAAATCTCATCCACCGCCTGCGCCAGCTGCTGCACGCGCTGCGACATCGCCGCCTGGTCGCGCGCGATTTCTTCCGCCCGCTGCGTGGACTGAAACGACATCGAGCCCCGCGGATCGTTGCGCCCGTCCGCCCGCCCGCCCGTCCGCCCGTCGGCATCCCGCGACCGCTCTTGCGCCAGGTCCCGCGTGCGATCGCTCAGCTCGCGCTGGGCCGCGGTGACCGAGTCGGCCGCCGCGACGACGCCGCGGGCCGCGTCACGCGCCTGCGCCCGCAGCTCCTCCATGCTCGGCAAGCGGAGCGCGAACTCGGGGCTTTTTCCCTGATGCGGCGTCGGCGCGTTGTCCCACGCTTCGACGTAGAGTCGCAGCGTATCGCCGGGCAGGAGACCGCGCCGTTCGGCGTCGAGCCGTCCTTGCAGAATCGCACGATCGCCGGCTTCGCTCACGTCGAGCGACTCCCGCACCGCCTCGCCCACGCGGCCGGTGCGGCTCACGCGCCAGCTGACGACCGCCACGCGGCTGATGCCATGATCGTCGCGCACGTCCACGACGAGCGGCTGCTGCATCGAGATCGGCAGCGTCGTGTCGCGGCCCGGGACCGGGACGGCGACGACCGGCGCGGAATCGGGAACGATGAGCAGGTGCAGCTCGGGTGCCGCGCCCTCGAGCGGCGATCCATCGGCGCTGGTCGCGGCGAGACGCCACGTGCCACTCGCGCCGGGCGTGAAGCGGCCATCGATGTGCGTCGCGGTCACGCGCAAACGGTCGGCGTGCGCCTCGTGCGTCCACTGCGCGCCGGCGAGCGGGACGCTCGCGGTGCCGCTCGTCAGAATCGTCGTTCCGGCAGGAAGCGGAATGACGTCCGGGCCGACCAGCAGTGGCTCGTCAGAGCGCTCCAGATAAGAAGGAAAGCGCGCAGTCAGTCCCAGGTCCGCGAGGAATGCCGGGAGCGTGACGGCAACCTTGATTTCGCCGCTTCTGCGGCCGCCACTCGCCGCGCGCAGGAAGAGATCAGACTCGATCGGACCGACGGCGTGCACCGCCTGTCCCCTGGGATCGAGCTCGAGCAGCGTCGCCTTCCAGGGCTCGCCGGCGCCGCGCGTCCACAACGTCACGCGCTTGGCGCCGGGGACGGTCACCGTTGCCGTCACCGTTCCGCCGCGACGGACGGTGCGTTGATCCACTACGAGCCGCACTGGGGCGCGGGCGTCGCGCCACGTTCGCATCGGATGCCAAAACGCGGCGGCGCGGCCGGACAGCGGGGAACCAGCCAAGAACAGCGCCGCACCGGCGAACACCGCGCCCGCGCCCATCGCGAGCTGGCGGCGCGTCGTGCGGCGGAGCGCGGTGTTGACGGTCGGCGCGGCGAACGAGACGTACGCGGCGGCGCGCGTATCGGCGGCGAGCAGCAAGGCTTCACTCGTAGCGGTCCCGAGGCCGGCCGAGGGACTGACGACGCCGACGACGCTGCCGGCACGGCCCTGCGTGACTTCCTCGATCAGCCGGCCGAGCGGGGCGGCAGCGGCCTCGCGGCGCGCGCGGAGCACGGCCCATCCGGCGCCGGCGGCGCTGGCGGCGATTAAGAGCCACG
>DATDEZ010000164.1:0-8920 GCA_036522875.1 Gemmatimonadales bacterium
TGCTCGTCGCGTTCAGCAAGCTGCGCGACGGCGTGGAAACGATCGCCGACCGGCTGTCGATCGACGATCCGGCCGAGATGCGCACGCGCCTGATCGGCGAGCTGCGCGGCGTCACTCGCAGGCTCGATGCCGCCGCCGACGGTCTCAAGGCGACGTTGCAACCGAAGCAGTCCAACCGGGGAACGGCGCCGGCGGTCCGGTGGATGGAGCGTCGCGGGCGTCGCACGCCGAACCTCACGCTGTCCGCGGTGCCGCTCGACCTCGCGCCCGTGCTCAAGGAGTCGCTGTTCGATCGCACCGAGACCGTCGTGTTGACGAGCGCGACGCTCGCCGCGGGCGGGGAGTTCACGTTCCTCGAAGAGCGGCTCGGTCTTTCGCTGCAGCCGTCGCGCGTGACGGTGCGGGAAATCCTGCCGTCGCCGTTCGACTTCGGCGCGCAATGTGTGTTCGGCATTCCGACCGACATTCCCGAGCCGCGCGACGACGAGTCGGGACACGGGGCGGCGGTCGCGCGCGTGCTGCTCGAGCTCGCGCACGCGTCCGATGGCGGCGTGTTCGGGTTGTTTACCAGCTACGCCCAGCTGCGCCGCACGGCCGACGCGATCCGCGGGCACGTCAACGCCCGTTGGCCGCTGCTCGTACAAGGAGAGGGTCAGCGCGATCAGCTGTTGCGGCGCTTTCGTGAGGCCGGCTCCGCGATCCTGCTCGGCACCGATTCGTTTTGGGAGGGTGTCGACGTCCCGGGGCGCGCGCTGCGGGTGCTGATTCTCGCGAAATTGCCGTTCAAGGTGCCGACGGAGCCGCTAACCGCGGCGCGGCTCGAGCGTCTGACGGAGGCCGGCGTGGATGGATTCACGCATTACCTCGTCCCGCTCGCGGCCCTCAAATTGAAACAGGGATTCGGACGGTTGATCCGTACCAAGTCCGACGTCGGGGTGGTCGTCCTGCTGGATCGGCGCGTGGTGACGAAACGCTACGGCGCGAGCATGCTCGAAGGCCTGCCGCCCGCCGCCAAAGCCGTTGGGAATTGGCCCGACGTGCTCCGCGAGGTCGAGGAGTTCTTTGCCCTGCACAGCATCGGCACGCCGCCGTCCTGGAGCTAAATTAATTCGCATGGATTTCAGCAAACGCGTAGCGCAACTCCCGACGTACCCGATGGAAAAGCTCCCTGCGATCAAGCGGCGCTTGATCGAGCAGGGCGTGGACGTCATCGACGTCGGAGCGGGCGACGCGGATTTCCCGCCCCCCGATGTCGCGGTGAAGGCGCTGACGCGCGCGCTGCAGGATCCGGCAATGAGTCGCTACGCGTTCCAGCTCGGTCTGCCGGCGTTTCGCGAGGCCGCGGCGGCCTACATGCAGCGCCGCTTCGGCGTTGCCGTCGATCCCTTCAAGGAATTGCACCCACTGCTCGGCTCGAAAGAGGGCATCGCGCATCTCGCGGCCGCCGTCCTCGATCCCGGCGACGTGGCGATCGTGCCGGTGCCGGGCTACGCGGTCTACCACGGTGGCACCGTGCTGGCCGACGGCGAGCCGTACCTCTACAACCTGACGCCGCGCACCGATTTTCTGCTGGAGCTCGACGAAGTGCCGGCCGATGTTCTGAAGAAGGCGAAGCTCGTCTACCTCAACTATCCGAACAATCCGACCGCCGCCGTGGCGCCGCGCGACTACCTCGAGCGCACGATCGAAGCCTGCCGGAGGCACGATCTGCTGCTCGCGTACGACAATCCGTACTGCGAGATCACGTTCGACGGGTACGTCGCGCCGTCGATCTTCGAGATTCCGGGCGCGATGGACGTCGCGGTCGAATTCCACTCGCTCTCCAAGAGTTTCTGCATGACGGGCTGGCGGCTCGGCTGGGCGGTCGGCCGGCCCGACCGCATCGCCGCGCTCGCGCGGGTGAAGAATTACATCGACACCGGCGCCTTTCTCGCGGTGCAGGCGGCCGGGGCCGAGGTGCTGAAGCAGGCCGAGCGCATCGCGGCCGGGTATGCGGCGCAGTTCAAGGAGCGGCGCGATGCGGTCATCCCGGCGCTGCGCGCCAATGGTTTCGAGATCGAGCCGCCCAGGGCCACGCTCTATCTCTGGATTCCGCTGCCCGAGGGACTCGCGTCCGCGACGTTCCAGATGCGCGCGCTCGAGGACGTCGGCGTCGTCACGTTGCCGGGCAGCGCGTTCGGGGCGGGGGCCGAAGGATTCTTCCGGATCGCGCTCACGGTGCCGAGTCCGCGTCTGATCGAAGCGACGGAGCGGCTCGGAAAGGTGCTCGCCGCTGTTTGATCGTCGCGTAGACCAACCGGTCGGCCGCGCGTGGCTGATCACCGCCGCGATGCACGTGCTCGCGGTCGTGCTGTTCTTCACCGTGCAGTGGGCCGCGCCGTGGCGCAAGGCAACCTACGTCGTGTTGCCGCCGACCGAGTACGGCGACTCGCTGGTCTTCGTGCCGGGCGGGCGACATGCGGCGGCGAAGCGCCCCACGGTGATCGCCGTGCACCCGGAGCCCGAACCAGCGCCGCCTCCCGCTGAACCTGCGCCCCCGGTCGCCGCACCGTCGCCCCCGGATACGGCCGCTCCGATTCCAGCCTACAACCCCAATGCCACCGGCGCGCCGTTGGCGCCGCAGATGGGTGACGGCCGCCTCTGGGTGAGCCCGCGCCCCGGCTTGCCGGCCGCGGTCGCCGAACAACTCTACGGCGACACCGTGCAACGCCGCACGGTCGCCATCGACCGGCTGCGCGTGATGGTCGATTCGCTGAATCAGGTGCTCGACCAGGTGCAACGCGAGCGGCAACGGCCCGCCTGGGTCGTGGGCGGCACGAAGGACAAGCCGGAGTGGGGGATCGACTCGGCCTACATTCACGTGGCCGGCATCAAGATTCCGACGATGGCGCTGGCGCTGCTCGGCAATCTGCTGCCGCAGGGCAACTTCGACGAAGACATGCGGGCGCGGCAGCTCAACGACATGCGCTCCGACCTGCTGCGCGCCGCCGATCGCGCGCAGACGTTCGCGCAATTCCGCCGCTACGTGCGCGAGCTGCGCGAGCGCAAGCAAGCCGAGCGTGACGCCGAAGAGCGGCGCCGGGCGCAGGACACAGTCAAAGCCGTCCCGTAGTGCACCTCTTTTATCTGGTGCTCGTCCTGCAGACGCCCGGGCTGGACCGCACCGAGCAGCGGCTCCGTACGTCTATCGCCGCCGCGCGCGACGCGGAGATCGCGTATCTCCAACGCGTCGTCGACATCCCGAGCAGCACGCTGAACTTCGACGGCGTGAAGCAGGTCGGCGCCGTGTTCCGCGCCTCGTTCGACTCCCTCGGCTTTACGACTCGCTGGGTCGCCGTTCCCGACGCCGTCGGGCGCGCGGGCCATCTCGTCGCCGAGCACCGCGGCAAGCCGGGCAACGTCCGGTTGCTGCTCATCGGCCACCTCGACACCGTGGTCGAGCCGGCCGGCGCGAACTGGGTGCGGGAAGACTCGAGCGCGAAGGCCGTCGGCGGGGCCGACATGAAGGGCGGCGACGTCGTCATTCTGTACGCCCTGAAAGCGCTGCAGGCGGCCGGCGCGCTGCGCGACCTGAACATCACGATCGTGTTCACCGGCGACGAAGAGCACCCGGGGGAGCCGCTCGACGAGGCACGCCGGGCGTTGATCGAGGCGGGACGGCAGAGCGACGTCGCGCTCGGGTTCGAGGGCGGCAATCGCGCCGACGCGACGGTCGCACGCCGCGGGGCGAGCGGTTGGCGCGTCACCGCGACCGGACATCAAGCGCACTCGGCCGGCGTGTTCGGAGAAGCCGCGGGATACGGCGCGATTTACGAAGTCGCACGCATTTTAGACGCCTTTAGGACGCAGTTGGCTGGTGAACAGTATCTCACGTTCAACTCCGCCATCATCGTCGGCGGCACCGACGTCACCTACGACACGACGGCGATCAGCGGCACCGCCGCGAGCAAGCTGAACATCATTCCGCAGCGCGCGATCGCCCACGGCGATTTGCGCTTCATCTCCGACTCGCAGCTGCAACGGACACGCCGGCGCATGCGCGACATCGTGGCGCAACACCTGCCGGGGACCGACGCGACGATCACGTTCCGCGACGAGTATCCCGCGATGTCGCCCACGCCGGGCAACGCGCGGCTGCTCGCGGTCTACGATTCCGCGAGCCGGGCGCTGGGCTACGGCGCGGTCGCCGCGCTCGATCCGGGCCGGCGCGGCGCCGGGGACATCTCGTTCGTTGCGCCGATGATCGACGGGCTGGACGGCCTGGGCGCGCTGGGCTCCGGCTCGCATTCGCCGGCCGAGCGCGTCGATCTGAAGACGCTGCCGATGCAGACGGAGCGGGCGGCGCTGCTCTTGTATCGGCTGGGAAGACGGCCGGCTTCGGCGTTCACGCGCCAGAAAACGACGTGATGTTCGCGGCGCTCATGCTCGTGGCGGCCGTCACGGCCCAGGACACCACCGTGCTGCGGGCCGCCACCATGCTCGACGGGGCGGGCGGCGTCCAGCACAATGTCGATATCACCATCGTAGGCGACCACATCACGCGCGTCACGCCGCGCAGCACGACGCCGGCGAGCGCACGCGTCATCGACCTCGGTACGCGCACCGTGCTGCCGGGCCTCATCGACGCCCACGCGCATCCGGCGTGGTACTTCAATCGGCAAAATCGTCTGCACACGCCGAGCGACGACGACACGCCGGCACAGTCCGCGCTGGCCATCGCCGCGAATGCATATGCGACGCTGCTCGCGGGATTCACGACGATTCAGAGTGTCGGCTCGCGGAGTGACGCGGATCTCCGTGCTGCGATCGCCGGGCAAGGCCTGCCCGGACCGCGGATCCTGACGTCGCTCGAGCCGCTCGCCGATCCCAGCCTGAGCCCCGATTCGTTGCGCGTGCTCGTCCGCCAGCGCAAAGCGCAGGGCGCCGACCTGATCAAAATCTTTGCGTCCGCGAGCATCCGCGACGGCGGGCAACAGACGATGTCCGACGAGCAGCTCGCCGCGCTCTGCGGCGAAGCCACGTCGCTCGGCCTCCGCACCGTCGTGCACGCGCACAGCGCGCAGGCCGTGCGCGCGGCGACGCTCGCCGGCTGCACCGAGATCGAGCACGGCCTCTTCGTGACGCAGGACGTGTTGACGCTGATGGCGCAACGCGGCACGTACTTCGACCCGCAGTGCGCGCTCGTCTTTCAGAATTATCTCGACAACCGCGCGAAGTATCAGGGCATCGGCAACTACACCGATTCGGGCTTCGCCGCGATGCAACGGATTCTGCCGCTTGCGCCGCAGGTCGTACGCCTGGCGCTCGCGACGCCGGGGCTCAAGGTGCTGTACGGGACCGATGCGGTGGCGGGCGCCGACGGCCGCAACGCCGAGGATCTCGTGTGCCGCGTGGAGAAAGCGGGTGAAAGCGCGTCACATGCGATCGCGGCGGCGACGTCGCTCAACGCCGCCGCGCTCGGACTCGGCGACCAGATCGGCCGGATCGCGCCGGGGCTCGAGGCGGACGTCATCGCGGTGGACGGCGATCCGCTACGGGACATTACCGCCATGCGACGGGTGAGCTTCGTGATGCACATGGGGCGCGTCGTCCGAAACGACGGCATGCTCGTGCATTAAGGGCGGTCGGAGCTCCACGTATGCCGCGAAGCCCGTGAGCGTCCGGGCGCCGTAGAAAACCCGCAGCTCCGCTGGAAGCAGATACGCCGTCCCCCGTCCGCCGAGCCATACGGTAATCGCGCGCCACGCGGTCATGCGTCGCGCATAGCCCACCACCGCCGCGCCGACGGCGAGCTGCTCGCTCACCGAGCCGACGAGATTCAGGTCTTCCGCGGTCCGCGAGGCGTATTCGATCCGGCTGAATAGCGCGCGGCGCGCGTTCCACTCGAGCGACGATTCGAGAAGGACGCTGTGCAACACCCGGCCCGTTCCGATCGGCGCGTCCGCTCCCCAGACGAGCGTCGACGCCCATAGCCGCTCGCCGCGCGACTGGACGTTGCCGATCGAGAGTATGAAGCGATGGAGCGCGCCATGGGCGTGATCGGCCGCGCGCGCCGAGGCCGCGATGTAGGCCGCGGAGGCGGAGGCGCTCCATTCGGGCGCTGGCGCGAGCGCGATCCGGCTCGAAAAGGAATTGAGTCGGGCACCCGCGAGCTCGAAATTCGTGTGCACGTCGTCGGGATGCGCGCCGTTGAACGCGGAGGCCTCGAGCCGCACGCGCGACGTGAACACCCCGACCGTCGCGACGCCGAAGCGCTCGTGCGTCTCGTCCAGCGCGTGGTGCGTGAGCGGCGCGATCGGGTCGTATTCTGCCGACGGCCGGTGCAGGTAGGCGACCGGTCCGAGCGCCGGCTCCCCCGCGGCGGCGAGATAGAGCGACATCGAGAGGGGCGCCACGATACCGTGCTCGTAACTCACCGCCGCTTCGCTGAAGAGCTCATGGGGATGCATGCGGTCCGTGAGCGTGTTTCCCCGATAGGGCTGCGCCACCTGGAGCAGCTCCGGATAGCCGGCGCGCGTGATGGTCAGAAACTCGCCGCTCACCATGGCGCGCAGGCCGAATGTCCCGCCGGCGAGCGCGTGATCCGCGCGCGCCATGAGCCAGTTCACGCTGCCGAGCTGCCAGTTGCCGCGGGGTCCGGCTTCGCGAATGAACTGGCCGAAGACATTGCCGTGAATCATGAGCTGCCACCCGGCCGCCCTCAGCGCAACGCCGTGCTGTGGCGCGGCCGCCGGCGCCCAGGCCGTTCCGGACTGCGCGCGCGCGACCGGCGGCAGCGTCAGCAGCACCGTGAGTAACAGGCCGGCGTCGCGACGCGTCAATGCACGAGCACCTGAATCGGCCCGTAGATCTTCGTGCTGCTGTCGGCCGGAAACAGGATCGAGACGAACAGCGAGCCTTCGGTTCCCACCGCAGACGTGGGTGTCACGGCTTGCCAGAACGGTTGCCCCGGGATCGGCTGCGCGTGGGCGAGGGAATCCGGATCGAAGCGAAACGTGATTTGCGCGCCGCCCGGAATGTCCGTCCGCCGCGCGCCGGTCGAGTCGTACAGCCGTACTTCGATCGCCGTGGTGTCGCCGGCGACGAGCGGGACGTGCTGCGTCAGCTCCGCATTGGAGGAGTCGAACAGACGCATCTCCGTACTGAAGCCGCCGCCGCGCTCCACCAGCACGTGGAAGGGGCCGAACGATTTCGACGAGCCGTCTTGCGGGAAGTGCAACATCACCAGCTGAGTGCCGCTGGTGCCGGCCGCGGCCATCGGTGTCACGAGCCGGCGTAACGGCTCGCGGGGTACCGGGGCGGACGTCGCCAGCGATTCGGGGACGAATTGCAGCGCGAAGTCGACGCCGCCGACGATCTCGGTCAGGCGATGTCCGTCCGCCGCGTAGAGACGGGCCTCGAGCAGCAGGGACTCATCGTCCAGCAGGGCGGTGTGGACGGTGACCTCGCGGCCGAATGGATCGAAGAGCCGCACCTGGGCGACGGCCGCTGCCGTGCCGGCGGCGGCGCCGTTGACGGGCAGATCGCCGCCGCACCCGCTCGCCGCCACCAGGATGAGCCACGCGGCGAAACACTGCGGGGCGCGACGCCGCAGGACAACGCCGCGCCCGGATGAACGCATGTGCCGGTTATTGTTTGACCAGCTGGCCGCGAATCTCCCCCCCCGTATGCGCCTTCGTGTGAATGTTCACGTACGCCTTTCCCGCCCGCATGAGCGCGATGACGCTGTCGGGCGGGACGGCGGCCCCGTTTGCCACGGTTCCCGTGAATCCGATGCCGGTGGCCGTCGGCGACAGGCTTTGGATGACGCCGCCCGCCGAGTCGGCCACACCGCGGTGAATGTGACCGGCGATGACGCTGTCGATCGCCGCCGTCACATCCACCTTCCAGCTGATTTCGGTGCCCAGGACCGTGACGATCGCCGTGGCTTGCGCGGTTGTCGTCACCGGCGTCGGACGCTCGTTGGCACCCGTGAGCGTCGCCTTGTAGACCTCGAGGCCAGCCGGAATGCCCGTCGAATTATTGTTGTCGTTGCATGCCAGGCCGATCAGCCCGGCGACGGCGAACATCGCCAGTGTGCGCGATGAATGCATAAGTGAAGTTCTCCTTAGACCGCATATCACAAGTGAAACTGCACAAAGCTTCGGGAACGGACTCGGCCCTCCTTCCATAGGGATGAGGTTAGGAGACGACGATCTCCCCACGCATGAAGTCAGCGTGCGGGATGCAGTGATAGGGGAACGTGCCCTGCGAGGGGAACGTGTGCGTGAACCGGTCGCCAGGAGCGAGATCGGTGGAGCTCCAGATCCCGGTGGTGTCGGACGTCGTCGTATGCGGCTCGGTGCCCGCGTCCTCGCAATTCACCCACGTGACGGTCGCGCCCACCGGCACGTGCAGCGTGTCGGGATGAAAGGCAAAATCGCGGATGGCAACAAGGAAATGCAGCGAGTCGATCACCGTCACCGGCACCCGACAGTCCGCCGCGCCGGCGATCGGTCCCGCGCCCCGCTCGGAGAAGCAGGCCGCCGCGATCACCAGGAGACCCAGGAGCGCGGCTTTCATGGCTGCCTCACCACGACGACACCCTTCATGAACGGGTGCGGCGTGCAGTGAAACGCGTACTCGCCGGGCTGCGCGAAGGTGTGCGTCCACGTTTTTCCCGGCTCGATCGGTCCGGAATCCCACGAGCCGTCGTCGGCGGTGACGGTATGGACGAGCGGATCGTTGTTGGTCCAGCGAATCGTCGTGCCCGCGGCGACCTCGAGGCGATTCGGCGCAAACGCGACGTTTTTCATCTCCACCGGCGTCGCATTTGCCGCCGCGCCGGAGACGTCACTCACCGCGCCGTTTCGCGCAGTCTCGTGTCGTTTGCCAAAGTAGCGGGCTAAGGTGAACGGAATCGTGAACTCGAACCCGCCTC
>DATDEZ010000165.1:0-18500 GCA_036522875.1 Gemmatimonadales bacterium
GCTACCGGAACTGGCAAACACGGCAACGCCGGCACGGGAAAGCCCTTCGGCGAGGACCTGCAGGGTGACGGTCTTGCCAGTTCCGGTAGCGCCCGCGCTTCCGCCACCGCGGCGCGGCGCCGCGTCACCACGATCACATCGGCGCGCTCCAAGGCGCCCCAATCCTCGCGCCAGGGCCCGGCGGGCAGCGGCCACGCGACGTGCCGGGGCGGCGAGCTCTCGGTGCTGATCACCGCGACGTTCACGTCGCGGCCGACGTCGAGCCGCTGGTAGGCATCATCGAGCACGAGCACCTTTGCGCCCTGGGCTCGCGCCGTCTCCGCGCCCTTCAGCCGATCGGCGTTGGCGACGACGATCGCCTCGGGAACGAGCCGCTGGTGCACGGCCTGCTCGTCGCCGCGATAGCCGCGCAGCAGAATGCCGGGCCGCGCGCCGCGCCGCGCGAAGAACGCGGCGGTCCAGGCGGCGAGCGGCGTCTTCCCCGCGCCGCCGACCGCGAGATTGCCGATCGCGACCGACGGCAGCGGCAACGGCCGGCGTCGCAGCCAGCCCCGCGCGTACGCGCCGGCGCGCGCGCTCATCACCGTCCGATAGGCGAACGCCAGCGGCAGCAGCACACCGCGCGCCGCGCGCGCCGGCGCCGCCCCACTCCACCATACCCACTGCGCCAGGCGACGCACGCTCACGGCGCGGTCCCGCTCACCGCGTGGAGCGTGCGCTCGACCGCGGCGATTCCCTCGCGCAGCCCCTCCTTGCCGGGACCGATCGCCAGAGGCGCCGCGTAGCGCACGTCGATGCGGGCAAACGGCTTGGGAATGCAGAAGCGATCCCATGATCGCGCGTACCAGGCGGAGGCGGTCCGCACGCCCACCGCGACGATCGGCACGCCCGCGTGCTGCGCCGCGGCGATCGCGCCCGGCTGCACCCGCTCACGCGGCCCGCGCGGGCCGTCCGGCGTCACAGCGACGATCGCGCCCGCCTGGAGCGCGCGCACGATCCCGAGGAGGCCGACCTCACCGCCGCGCTGCGTGGAGCCGCGCACGGTGCTGTAGCCCCAGCGGGCTGACAGATCGGCGATGTATCCGCCGTCGCGATGCCGGCTGATCAACAGCACGACGCCTTGGCCCCTGTGCAGCGCCAGGAGCGGCAGGATGCGCGAATGCCACAGCACATAGATGAACGACTTCCCGGCGGCGACGAGCGGCCGCCAGTGCTCGACGCCGCTCGTGTGAAATCGCCACGTCGCCGCCAGCGATTTGAGGATCGGCGGGCCCAGCGCCGCCGCGATCGGCTCCGCCCAGCGCCGCTTCACGCGAGGAGTTCCGCCGCGAGCTCGGCGACGCGATCGGCCGCGCCCGGCGCGCCCAGCCGCTCGCGCACGAGCTGCAGTCCTTCGCGCTGGCGCCGAGTCACGGGGTTGGCGGCGTCGAGCAGGGGCAGCACGCCGTCGGCCAGCGCTTCGGGCGTCGCGCGACGCTGGAGGAACTCGGGAGCGACCTCGTAGCCGGCGACGAGGTTCACGAGGCCGACCCACGGCACGCGCAGCACGCGGAACGCGATGAACGACGAAACCGGATGCACGCGGTAGGTGATGACCATCGGCACATCGGCGATCGCGGCCTCGAGCGTCGTCGTGCCCGACTTGCAGATGCCGGCGTCTGACGCGGCGAACACGAGCAGCGGGTCACCCTGGTGCACGGTGATGGCACCGGGATCGGGATACTCCGCGTGCGGCGTGCCCGCGACCACCATTTGCACGTCGGGCCGCGCGGCCGCCACGCGCGCCGCCGCGGCGCGAAACATGGCCCAGTGACGCCGCACTTCCTGCGCGCGGCTGCCCGGAAAGAGTCCCAACGTCGGCCGGTTGGGATCGAGCGCGAGCACTCGGCGCGCGTCGACGCGCGCGGGCGGCGGCGGCCGGTCTTTCAGCGGATGCCCGACGAACGTCGCCGCCACCCCGTGCTCGCGAAAGAATTGCTCTTCGAACGGGAGGATCACGGCGAGGCGATCGACCGGCGCCAGTTTCGTGACGCGCTTCGGTCCCCAGGCCCACATCTGCGGCGCGATGTAATAGAGCACCGGGATACCGGCGGCATGGGCGGCGGCGGCGGCCCGGAGGTGATACCCGGGGTAGTCGACCAGAATGACGAGATCGTAGCGCTTCTCCTGAAACGCTTTCTTCATCCGGTTCAGGAGCCGGTAGTGCGCGGGAATTTTGCCGATCGCCTCGACGAATCCGACGACCGAGAACTGCTCCATGCGGTCGAGCACGCGCGCGCCGGCGCGCTCGAGCAGCGGACCGCCCAGGGCGTCGATCGCCACGTCGGGAAAGCGGCGGCGCAGCGCCGTGGCCACGGCAGCGGCGTGCGCGTCCGCCGACGGTTCGCCCGCCGAGATGTAGATCCGGGGACTGCCGGTCACGGCCGCGCGGCGGCGAGCGGTGACGCGGCGATCGAGTCGGCAACGCGGTACGCCAGCGCCAGCGCCTGCAGGCCGGCCGCGCCGGTCACCACGACGTCCCCGTCCCCGCGCACGGCACGGAGAAAGCTGTCCAGCTCGAGCTTCAGCGGCTCGGCCTCCGGCGCGTCGAGCTTCACGTGCTCGACGATCTCCTCCATGCGCGTTGCGCCGAAGCCCTGCCAGCCGTCCTTCAAGCGATAGAAGTGGCCGTTGCCCTGCGCCAGGTCGAGCGAGAAGTACCCGGTGGGCTGGAAGATGCGCAGCTTGCGCGTGCGCTCTCGCGACACGCGGCTCGCCGTGATGACCGCGACGGCGCCGTTCGCGAATTCGACGCGCGCGTTCGCGATGTCCACGTGCGGCGTGAGGATCGGAACGCCGGTCGCGCGGACTTCGCCGACCTCCGAGCGCACGAGCTCGAGGATCAAGTCGAGGTCGTGAATCATGAGGTCGAGGATCACCGCGACGTCGGTGCCGCGCGGCGTGAACGGCGCCAGGCGCTCGGTCTGGAGGAAGCGCGGCTCGTCGAGATAGGGGGTCGCGGCGCGCACCGCGCGGTTGAAGCGCTCGACGTGACCGACCTGCAAGCACAGCTTCCGCTCGCGGGCGGTGTGCACGAGCTGCTCCGCGCCGGGCAGCGTGTCGGCGAGCGGCTTTTCGATCAGCGCGTGCAGGCCGCGCTCCAGGACCGCCAGGCCGACTTCGACGTGCGCGGGGGTCGGCACCACGACCGTGGCGGCTTCGATCTGGTCGAGCAGCGCCTCCAGCGACCCGAAGGCCGTCGTGCCGAGCTCGGAGGCGACCTGCGCCGCGCGGGCCGGATTCAAGTCATAGATGCCGACCAGCTCGGCGTTCTCGCTCTTCTTCAACAACCGCGCGTGGTGATAGCCGAGCGCGCCCGTGCCGACGACGCCGACACGCGTGCGCCTCACACCATCACTCCGCGCTGCGATTCCTCGATGAACCGCAGGAACGTCTCGACTTCCGGCACGTCCGGCAGCTCGCTGCGGGCGCGGGTGACGCCCTGGCTGACGGTGAGGTCGGAGTTGAACACGAGACGATAGGCGCGCTTCAGCGCGAGCTTCACCTCGGGCGCGAAGCCGGCGCGCTGCAGCCCGACGGAATTGAGGCCGTACAGGTGCACGGGATTGCCGGCGGCCTTCGTGTACGGCGGGACGTCTTGATTGACGCGCGAGCCGCCGCCCACGAACGAGTACGTGCCGATCCGCACGAACTGGTGGATCGGCACGAGCCCGCTGATGATCGCGCGATCGCTCACGGTCACGTGTCCCGCCATCTGCACCGAGTTGGCCATGATGACGTCGTTGCCGATGACGCAGTCGTGCGCGATGTGCACGTAGGTCATCAGGAAGCAGCGCTCGCCCACCGTCGTCTTGCCCGTGGCCGTGCTGCCGCGATTGATCGTGCAGTACTCCCGCACGATCGTGCCGCTGCCGATTTCGACCCACGTCTCCTCGCCCTTGTACTTGAGGTCCTGCGGGTCGTTTCCGATCACGGTCCCATAGCCGATCTTCACGCCCTCGCCGATGCGCGTATTGCGCTCGAGGATCGCGTGCGACGCGATGCTCGACCGCTCGCCCACCGTCACGCGCGGCCCGATCACGCAGTACGGGCCGACCGACACGTCGGCCGCGAGCTCCGCGGTCGGATCGATCAGCGCGGTCCGGTGGATCACCGGTCGACCACCATCGCCATCATCTCCGCCTCCGCCACGACCTGGCCGTCGACGTAGCCGGCGCCCTTCATGCGGCACGTCTTGCCGCGGAACTGCAGCATCTCGAGCTCGAAGCGGATTTGATCACCCGGCACGACGGGCCGCCGGAACTTCACGTTATCGAGCGACATGAAGTAGACGACCTTGTTGGCGGTGTCCTGCCCCTCGAAATGGCTCATCAACAGCATGCCGCCGACCTGCGCCATCGCTTCGATGATCAGCACGCCCGGCATGATCGGGTGGCCGGGGAAGTGGCCCTGAAAGAACGGCTCGTTGATCGTGACGTTCTTGATCCCCACGATCCGCTTCTGCCCCTCGACCTCGACGATCCGGTCCACGAGCAGAAACGGGTAGCGGTGGGGCAAGTAGTCCATGATCTTCGCGATGTCCATTGCCGGCATGCCGCTGCGCCTCCCCGCGCGTGCGAGCGCCCGCGCCAGCGCGACGTTGCCGCCGTGGCTGGGCCGCGTCGCCACCACATGAGCCTGTACCCGGGCGCCGGTCAGCGCCAGGTCACCCAGGATATCCGCCGCCTTGTGCCGCACGAACTCGTCCGGCCACCGCAACGTACCGCCGTGCACCACGCCGCGCTCGTCCAGGACGATCGCGTTCGTCGCCGACGCGCCCTTGATCAGCCCGCGCGCCTGCAGCTCGGCCACCTCGTGCGTGAACCCGAACGTGCGCGCCGGCGCGAGCTCTTTCGCGAACGACTCGGGCGTGACCTCGTACGTCCCGGCCTGCCGGCCGATCAGGGGATGCGCCCACTCGATCGACACGGTGAGCCGCAGCGACTTCGCCGGGGCGACGACGTAGGACGCGTCCTTGTCGGTGACAGTGAACGGCGCCGGCACCGTGAGGATCACGGCCTCGCCGCCCACGGCGGTCGGCTCCGCCTGGGCGAGCGCGTCGAAGTAGGGCTGGAAGCTGCCGTCGAGGATCGGCGGCTCGGGCCCCGACAGCTCGATCGTGAGATCGTCGATGCCGTGCGCGACGACGGCCGCGAGCAGGTGCTCGACCGTATGAATCGTCGCGTCCCCGTGCCCGATCGCGGTGCGGCGATCGACCGCTTCGACCTCGGTCAGCCGCGCGGCGACTTCGGGCCTCCCGGGCAGGTCGGTGCGCCGGAACAGAATGCCCTGCCCCGCGGGCGCGGGGAGGAACGTCGCTTCCGTCACCGCGCCCGTGTGGAGGCCGGTGCCGCGCAGCGCGACGCGCCGCGCCACGGAGCGCCTAGCGCTCGCGCTGGGCGACAAGAGCTTCGAGCTCGTCCACGATTTTCGCCAGCCGGTACATCGCGGCCTGCGCGCGCAGGAAGTCCCGGTGCGGTCGCGCCGGATAGCCGAACAGCGTCGCGCCGGCGGGCACGTTGGCGATGTGCCCGGACTGCACGAGCAGGCGCGCGCCGCGCCCGATCGTCAAATGGTCCGAGATGCCCGCCTGTCCGGCGATGATCACGTCGTCCTCCACCTGTACGCTCCCGGCGATTCCCGCCTGCGCCATGATCAGGCAGCGCGCGCCGATGCGCACGTTGTGCGCGATGTGGACCAGGTTGTCGATCTTCGTCCCCGAGCCGATCACCGTGTCGTCCACGCTGCCGCGGTCGATGCACGTGTTCGCGCCGATCTCGATGTCGTCCCCGATCAGGCAGCGGCCCACGTGCGGAATCTTGCGATGGGCCTCGCCGCCCTTGCCCGGGAGATAGCCGAAGCCGTCGCTGCCCAGCACCGCGCCGCCGTGCACGATCACCCGTTTGCCGAGCGCCGTGCCCGCGTAGATCGTCACGCCGGGATATAGCTGCGTGTCCTCGCCGACGGCGACGCCGTCACCGAGCACGCAGCCCGCGCCGATCCGGACGTTGCGGCCGAGCTGGACGCCCTGGCCCAGGGTCGCGTGTGGCCCGATGGCGACCGGCTCCTGCCAGGTGGTGCCGCGTCCGACGACCGCCGTGGCATGCACGCCCGCTTCCCAGACGGCCTGCGGGTACAGCACGGGAAGCACGACCAGCAGCGCCGCGTACGGGTCGTCGACGACGATGCGCGTTTCCGGCCCGCCCTCGGCGCCCGCGAGCGCGGGCGCGACGAGGACGACGGACGCGCTGGTTTTCTGAAAGTAGGGGACGTAGCGGGGCGCGGCAAGAAAAGACAAATCGCCGGGACCCGCGCGCTCCAGCGGCGCAATCCCGGCGACCGTCGCCGTTCCCGGCCCCACCAGCCGTCCGCCGGTGAGCGCCGCGATTTCACTCGCTGAGAGCGGCCGCGCCCCCGCCGAATTCACGACGCGCTATTGGGCTTGCTGCAGTCGCTGCAGTACTCGCGGCGTGATGTTGAGCGCCGGATCGGCGGCCGCGATCAGTCCTCCCGCCGCATCCGCGTCGAGGATCAGCGAATAATTCATCTCGGCGCGGATCCCCTGGATCACCGAGCTCACGCGCGCCTGAATCGGCTGCAGCAGCTCCTGCTCGCGCTGCCGCGCGCGATCCTGCAGCTCGTTCGTGCGCTGCTCCATGCGCTGCTGCATGCCCTGCAGGTCTTTCTGCTTCTGCGCCCGGGCGGCCGGCGACAGCGCGATGGACGCCTGGTCGAACGCGCTCACAGCCGAGTCGAGCTGGGTCTGCAGCTTCTGGATCTCGTTCCGGAAGCCGTCCACTTCTTTCAGGTAGGTGGACTCGGCGACCGCGTAGCCTGGTGTGCGCTGCAGGATCTCCCGGGAATTGATGTAGGCGATCTTGAGCGGTGCCGCGGGGGCGGCGGACGGGCCCTGCGCGCGCAGCGCGGCGGGATCGGTGAGCGCGACGGCGGCGACGGCGGCGAGTGACACGAGCACGAGACGCGACATAATACTGGGGACTCCCGGGTGGGGCGTGGGTGTGGCTTAGAAGAAGTTGCCGAGCTTGAAGTGCAGCTTCCAACCTGGCGCGGGCCGGCCGTTCACGTCAACTCGGTCGAACCCATACGCGTAATCGATGCCGAGCGGTCCGAGCGGCGAGATCACGGCCACGCCGACGCCGGCGCCGCGAAACAGGCGTGTCGGATCGAACTGCGCCGGCCGCGACCACACGTTGCCGGCGTCGAAGAAGGTCGAGAGATAGAGCATCTGCGAGACGCGTAACCCGACTTCCCCCGTCATCGTGAAGAACGCCTTGCCGAAGGCGTTGGGGCTCGCGCCGTTGGTCGCCGCGTTCGGGTCGTAGCCGAACGGCGTGATCGAGGCCTCGTCGTACCCGCGCAGCGGGATGAAGAACTGCGTGCCGCCGAGCGTGAACAGCTGCTCGAAGAACGGCGAGCTGCCGAAGACGAAACCGGAGCGCGTCGAGAATCCCATCACGAACTTCGCGGCCGAGGTGGGCGAGCTGCCGAGCGTGCCGATCGGGGCGTAGAAGTGGCCCTCGACGTCGATCCGCTGGAAGTTCCCCGAGCCGCCGAGGGGACCGCCGCTCTGCGAGACGCCGAGCTGTACCATGGTGCCGGCGGTCGGGAACGGCAGGTCGATGCGCGTATCGCGCAGCAGCGACAGGCCGACGGTGGAGCGCACGCAGTCGTTGCAGCGGAACACGTTCGTGAACGCCGCGTTGCTCGCCGAGCCCGTGAAGCTCTGCTGGTCGATGCCGTACGACGCGAACAAGCGGGTGTAATTGTCGCCGAACACCGGGAAGCCGACCTGCAGGCTCGCGCCGCGCCGCCGCAGGCGCCCGACGTTCGCGATCACGTAGCGCACGCGCTGGTCGTGCACGTCCACGGTGCCCGAGATGCGGGACTCGCGGATCGCGGGATCGCTGAACGAGACGTCGAAGTCGTTGATGTTCTTCCCGAACTGCCACTGGAAGCGGCCGCGCTTGCCCTGGCCGAACAGGTTCGGCTCGTCGAGCCCGAGGAAGCCGCCGACGCCCGTGCCCTGCCCGACCGAGGCGCCGAAGTTGATGTTGCCGGTGTGCTTTTCGGTGACGCGGAAAATGACGTCGATGTCGCCCTGATCGTTCGCCGGCTTGGTGTCGGGGAACGGCAGCGGCTGATTGAAGAAGCCGAGGTTCGAGACGCGCTGGTAGGAGGCGATCAGCGCGTCCTGCCGGAAGACGTCGCCCGGCACCATCACGATGGCTTCGCGGATCACGCGGTCGTGCGTGATGTCGTTGCCGCGGATTTCCACGTGACTGACGATCGCGGGCTGCCCCTCGGTGATCACCCACCGCAGATCCACCACCGGCTTGCCGTCCGGCCCGGTGCGGCGCAGGACGTCGGGTCGCACGCTGACGTAGATGTAGCCGTTGTTGTAGTAGAGCGTCTGGAGCTTGCGCGTGGCGTCCTGCCACAGCTCGTCGTCGAAGTACGCGATCTGGTGCTTGCCGCCCAGGCCCAGCAGGCCCGTGCGCGTCTCGCGGGCGAACGGATAGAACGTCTCGAGCTCGTCGGTCGAGAACCGGCGGTTGCCGACGATCTCGAACGTGCCGATGCGATACGGCTCGCCCTCGCTCACGCGCAGCTGCAGCGTCGCTTTTCCGGTCTGATCGTTCGTGATCAGCGTGTCGTCGAGCACCTGGAAGTCGACGTAACCCTGCTTGCCATAAAACGTCGGGATGCGCTGGCGGACGTCGTCGGCGATCTTGTCGTCGTTGTACTCGCCCGACTGGAACCACCAGAAGCCTTCCGGCTTCGAGCTCATTTGATCGATGATCTGCTGGTCGGTGAAATGCGTGTTGCCTTCGACCTCGACCCGCGAGATCGCGACGCGCCGCCCCTCGTCGATGTCGAAAATCACGCGCGCCGTCGCGGAATCGTGCCCGTACAGCACGATGGGCTTGGTGCGCGCGAGATAATAGCCCTGGGCGTGATAGAGGGAATCGATGCGCGCGCGCGAGCGCTCGAGCATCGCGGGGTCGAGCGGCCGCGCTTCGGCGAGCTGCACCTTGTCGCGCACGGCGTGCTCCGACAGCCGTTCCACGCCGCGCACCGCCCATTTGACCAGCTGGGGGCGCTCGCGGACGCGGATTTGCAGCACGGTCTTGCCATCGGCGTTTTGCCGCTGCGTGATGGCGACGTCGTTGAATTGCCCGCTCTGATACAGCGCCTGAATGGCGCGCTGTACGTCGCGGTAATTGATCGACCGGCCGGTCACGAGACCGCTGAGCTGCACCACGGCGGTCGGGCTGTTGCGGCGGTAGCCGGTGACCACGATGGAATCGGGAACGAGGGACGCTTCAAAGCCGCCTGGTCCCTGCCCCTGGGCCCTGCACAGGCCCGGGGCAAGGACGGCGAGACTACAGAAGATTGATAGGGTGAGCCGGCGGATCACGCCTTCGAGCCGGAGAGTGCCCGGAATGCCAGGCGCTCCTTGTCGGGAGCGACGTCGACTTCGATTTCGTCGCCCTTCGCGAAATCTCCGACGAGGATCTTCTCCGACAGCGGGTCCTCGACGTACTTCTGAATGGCACGCTTCAAGGGCCGCGCCCCGAAGTGCTCATCGTAGCCGTGATCGACCAGGAAGTCCGTCGCGCCCTGCGTCAGCCGCAGCGTCAACTCCTCCTCGCCCAGCCGCTTCTGCACGTCGCGGGCCAGGATGGAGACGATCAGCGAGATGTGGTCGCGCGTCAGCGCGTGGAACACGATGACGTCGTCCAGCCGGTTCAGGAATTCCGGATTGAAGACCTTGTTGATCTCTTCCTTCACCTTTTCCGCCATCCGCTCGAATTCGTCGCGCGTGTCCGGCTTGCCGAACCCGAGCGCCTTCCCCTTCGCCACGTCGCGCGCGCCCACGTTCGACGTCATGATCACGACGGTGTTCTTGAAGTCGATCACCCGGCCGTAGTTGTCGGTCAGATGCCCCTCGTCGAGCACCTGCAGCAGGATGTTGAACACGTCGGGATGCGCCTTCTCGATTTCGTCGAGCAGCACGACCGAGTAGGGTTTCCGCCGCACCGCCTTGGTCAGCGTGCCGGAATCCTCGTAGCCCACGTATCCCGGGGGCGCGCCGATCAGCCGGCTCACGGAGAACTTCTCCATGTACTCCGACATGTCGACGCGGATCAGCGCGTTGGCGTCGGCGAACAGGAACCGCGCGAGCGCGCGCGCCAGCTCGGTCTTCCCGACGCCGGTGGGGCCGCTGAAGATGAAGGAGCCGATCGGCCGCTTCGGATCCTTGAGGCCGGCCCGGCTGCGCCGGATGGCCCGCGAGATGACCTGGATGGCTTCGTTTTGGCCGACGACGCTCTCATGGAGCTCGTCTTCCATCCGCAGCAGCCGGGCCGTCTCCGCTTCCTGGAGCCGCGTCACCGGAATGCCGGTCCAGCGCGACACGATGAAGGCGACGCCCTCTTCGTTGATCGTCGGCCGCCGGGTCTGGCGCTCCCGCTCCCACTCTTCCTGCTTGCGCCGGATCTCCGACTGCAGCTCACGCTCGGCGTCACGCAGCGAGGCGGCTTTTTCGAAGTTCTGATCGCGCACGGCGGCTTCCTTGTCGCCGTTGATGCCTTCGAGCTTGTCCTTCAGCTCGGCGACTTCGGGCGGCGGGACCTGCGCCGCAAGGCGCGCGCGGGCGCCCGCTTCGTCGATGACGTCGATCGCCTTGTCGGGCAGGAAGCGGTCGGTGATGTAGCGCTCCGACAGCTTGGCAGCCTCGACCAGGGTCTCATCGGGAATGACGACGCGGTGATGGTCCTCGTAGCGCTTCCGCAGCCCTTTGAGGATCTCGATCGTCTCTTCGATGGTCGGCGGATCGACGATGACCGTCTGGAACCGCCGCTCGAGCGCGCCGTCCTTCTCGATGTACTTGCGATACTCGTTGAGCGTCGACGCGCCCACGCACTGCAGCTCGCCGCGCGCCAGCGCCGGCTTCAGCATGTTGGACGCGTCCACCGCGCCCTCGGCCGCGCCCGCGCCGACCAGCGTGTGCAGCTCGTCGATGAAGAGAATGATGTTCTTGTTCTGCGCGATCTCGTTGATCACCGCTTTGAGCCGCTCTTCGAACTGGCCGCGATACTTCGTCCCCGCGATGACGGCGGCCATGTCGAGCGACAGCACGCGATGATCCTTCAGGGCGTCGGGGCACTGGCCGCTCGCGATGAGCTGCGCCAGGCCTTCGACGATCGCCGTCTTGCCGACGCCCGGCTCGCCGATCAACACCGGGTTGTTCTTCTTGCGGCGCGACAGAATCTCCATGACGCGCTCGATCTCCTTCTGGCGTCCGATCGTCGGATCGAGCGAGCCTTCGGAGGCGAGCTGCGTGAGATCGCGGCAGAAGTGATCGAGCGCCGGCGTCTTCGATTTCTTTTCGCTCTTGGGAGGCGTGGGCTGCGCGCCCGTGCCGCCGCCCGCCGGCGTCGCCGGCATTTCGCTGCCGAGCAGCCGCAGCGTCTCGGCGCGCGCCTGCTCGAGATTGACGCCCGCGTCGGTCAGCACCTGCGCGGCGATCCCCTTCTCCTCGCGCAGCAGACCGAGCAGCAGATGCTCGGTGCCGACGTACGAATGATTCAGTTCCCGCGCCTCGCTCATCGCCAGCTCGAGCACTTTCTTGGCGCGCGAGGTGTACGGGAGATCGGGCCCGGCCGCCGCGGCCGCTTTCCCCTTCTTGACCGTCTCTTCGATCTTTTGCTGAATCTCTTCGAGATCGACGTTGAGATTGGTCAGGACCGCCGCCGCGACTCCCTCACCCTCGCGGATCAATCCGAGCAGGATGTGCTCGGTACCGACGTACTCGTGATGCAGACGGGCCGCTTCTTCGCGCGCCATCTGCAGAACTTTCCGAACGCGATCCGTGAAATTGTAGCCGTTCATCTATTTCGAACTCACCCTTTCGCCATTCAGCTGGATTCCGCTTCGAGCAGGCGCCGCACAAACGCAGCGCGCACCGTCGGCAGCTCGCGGTCGCCGGGAGACCGGCCTGCACCGTCCATGGCCGCTAGGTGCGCGGGTTGAGTGTAAATCAGCAGTTTGTTGAGCGTATATACCCCTGGTCCCGGTAGCAGACCCAGTCCCACACCCAATCGGACACCGCTCAACAGATTCATCGCCTCTTCAAACGACAGCCGGCGCGCATGCTTCAGCAAGCCGTACGCCCGCCATGTTTTGTCTTCGACTTCCTCGGGCGCCGTTCTCAATAGCACGTCCCGTGCCTGCTCTTCGTATTCGACGACTTGCCGCACGATTTTGCCGAGGTGGTCGATCAGCTCGTCTTCTGTCTTCCCCAGGGTCGTTTGGTTGGACAACTGGAAGAAATTCCCGACGACTTCACTGCCTTCCCCGTACAGGCCCCGAAAGGTTAAGCCTACCTGAGCGAGTCCTTGGAGAACTTTGTTGATTTCCTTGGTCAAAACAAGGCCCGGCAAATGGATAAGCACACTCGCGCGGAGCCCGGTTCCCGCATTCGTCGGGCAGGACGTAAGATAGCCAAATTCAGGGTGAAAGGCGAAAGGAACGAGCCGACCGAGCTCGGCATCTACGGCTTCGACGGCCGCATACGCGTCTTCCAAATCGAACCCCGACCACATGCCGTGCAACCGCAGGTGGTCCTCTTCATTTACCATCACGCCGACCTGGTCCTGCACCAGCAACGCCGCTCCTGGCCGCGGGCGCGACTCGCGTTCCAAACCGGCCAACTCCTTACTCACGAGATGGCGTTCATGCAGGATCTGCCGATCGGGGCGTTCCATCTGATCGAGCCGGAACGTGACGGCCGCCCCAAGATGGTCGGAGGAGGCCGCCGCTTCGTGCACCCGGTCGAAAACCGCCGTGCGGTCCTCGTCTTTGGCCCGCTGGCTGAACGGAATACCGCGAACGTTGCGGGCCAGGCGAATGCGGGTGGACAGGACGATGGTCGATTTCGGACCTGCGGCATCGAGCCAGCGCATGCCGCCGTCCGGGAGCAGGGAGAGGTCCATTATTCGAGCACTCGAATGCGGTCTCTGAGCTCCGCGGCGAGCTCGAAGTTTTCGCCCTCGACCGCACGGCGGAGCTGGGCTTTGAGATCGAGCAGCCGGACGCGCGGATCGCTCGCATTGGCGCCCTCGCCGGGGATCTCATACCGCTCGCCGACGTGCTGGCTCGAGCCGTGCAGCCGCCGCAGCAGATCGCGCAGATGGACGTCGAACGAGACGTAGCACTGGTCGCAGCCAAGGCGACCCGAGTCGCGGAAATCCCGCAGCGTACTGCCGCACTCGGGGCAGCGCAGCCCGTCGCTCGGCGTGGGAACGAGCGCGCCGCCCTTCCCCAGTGCGGTGAGAAAGCCGCCGAGCGGCGTCTTGAGCACGGCGCCGCCTGTTTCCACGCCCTTCTGCTGGGCGCACTGCTCGCAGAGGTGGAGCGTGACTTTGGAGTCATGCTCGACCTGCGTCAGGTTGATGATGGCTTCGCGTTCCTTACAGTTATCGCAGAGCATCAGGGAATCGCATCGACCGAGCTCACCGTGGTGAGCCGGCCGTCCTCCAGTAAGAGCACCCGATCGGCCCGGGCGGCGAGCTGGCGGTTGTGGGTGACCACGACGACCGCCGTCTCGTATTCGCGGGCCAGCCGGAAAAACATTTCATGCAGCCGTTCGGCATTCGCGTGGTCCAGATTTCCGGACGGCTCGTCGGCCAGCACGACGCTGGGATCATGGACGAGCGCCCGTGCGACCGCGCACCGCTGCTGCTCGCCTCCCGACAGCTCCGCCGGCCGGTGACTCATCCGTCCGGCAAGACCGACCTCCGACAGCACCTCTTCGGCGCGGGAGCGCGCTTTGCGCGGCGATGTGCCGCCGATCAGCAGCGGCATCATGACGTTCTCGAGCGCCGAAAACTCGCGCAGCAGGTGATGAAACTGGAACACAAAGCCGAGCTTGCGGTTCCGAAGTTCCGCCGCGCCGCGCGCGTCGAGATCCGCATACCGCGAGCCATCCAGCCAAATATCGCCGCTCGTGGCGGTATCGAGGGCGCCGAGCAGATGCAGCAGCGTGCTCTTCCCCGCCCCGGAAGCGCCGACGATCGCCGCGAACTCCCCGCGCCGCACCTCGATATCGATGCCCCGCAGAACCTCGAGCAGCTGTCCGTCGCCGCCCGCGAACACCCGGCGAATCGCTTTCGCCACGAGGAGCGCGTTCATTCGTAGCGAATCGCTTTCACGGGGTCGAGCCGCGCGGCCTGCGTGCTCGGATAGAGCGGCGCGAGCGTCGCGATCACCAGACTCGCGCCGATCACCGCCAGGGCGTCCCACGGATTGTTGAGCACCGGCAGGTGATCGATGAAATAAATCGACGGATCGATGGGAATGAGGTGGCCACGATTGATGCTGGCCCCGCCGATCAACCCCAGCACCGCGCCGAGCGCGGTGCCGACCAGCCCCACGAAAATGCCCTGGATCAGGAAGACGCGGCGGATCCGGCCGCGCTGCATCCCCATCGCCAGGAGGATGCCGATCTCCCGCGTCTTGTCGCGCACCACCATCGTCAGCGTGCCGACGACGTTGAATGCCGCGACCACGCAGATCAAGAACACCACGAGCCCCATCGCCATCTTTTCGAGCTTCAAGGCCGAAAAGAGCGAGCGGTTCTGGAGCTGCCAGTCGAGCGCGCGGTAGGGATACCCCAGCTGGCTCTCGAGCTGCTGCGCGTACTGGCTCGCGTGCTCGGGATCGGCGAGCCGCACTTCGAGCCCCGTGACCGCGCCGCCCAACCCCGCGAATTCCTGCGCCGTCGGGCGAGACATCACGACATAGCTGTTGTCGTAGTCGTACATCCCGGTCTCGAACAGCCCCGTGACCTCGTAGCGCCGGTACTTCGGGACGAACGCGCCGAGACTGCGATTGAACTGCGAGCCGGCCGGCGCGACCATCGTGACGATGTCGCCGGGATAGGCCGACAATTTGTTCGCCAGCCGGGTGCCGATCGCGACGCCGCCCTCGACGCCGGGCTGCGTGGTGCGGAACGAGAGGTCGCCCTTCGTGAAGTAGTGCGGCAGGCTCGTCACGGCGCGCGTGCCGGTGTCGGACTCGACGCCGACGACCGCGACCCCCTCGGCGTAATCGTGGCCGGCGGAGATCAGCCCCTGTGTCAGCACGAACGGCGCGACCGCGAGGACGCCGGGCGTGCGCCGCACTTTCGCCTGCACGTCGGGCCAGTCGTCGAGGCGTAAGCCCTCGCCGTAGGTCAGGACACGCAAATGCGGATTCACGACCAGGATCTTTTCGCGCAGGTCGTTCTGCATGCCGTTCATGACGCCGAGCACCATGACGAGCGCCATCACGCCGACCGCGACGCCGCCGACGGCGATGACGGTGATCAACGACAGCAGGCGCGACGAGCGACGGCTGCGCAGGTACCGCGCCGCGACGCGCAGGTCGAGCCGCGACGGCCAGTTCGTCACGATGACGAACAGCGCCGCCGCCGCCGCGACGGCGAACAGTGCCTTGAGAATATCGATGAGCGTGACGGGGATCGTCATTCGGGCCGGAGCATCGGAAAGAGAATGACGTCGCGAATGTTCGTCTGATCGGCGAGAATCATCGTCAGCCGGTCGACCCCCATCCCCACGCCGCCGGCCGGCGGCATGCCGTACTCGAGCGCGCGCAGAAAACCCTCGTCGAGCTGCTGGGCTTCCTGGTCGCCCGCCGCCCGGAAGGCGGCCTGCTGCTCGAAGCGACGCCGCTGCTCGTCCGGATCGTTCAGCTCGCTGAAGGCGTTCGCGAGCTCGCGGTGCTGCACGAACAGCTCCCAACGCTCGACCTTGGTCGGATCGCCGCGCTTCGGCTTCGCGAGCGGCGAAAGGGCGAGCGGATAGTCGAGCACGAAGGTGGGTTGCACGAGCTTCGGCTCGACGCAGGTCTTGAAGACCTCGTCGATCAGTTTGGGACCGCGCAAGGCGCCGATCTCGGCGGGCGGCACGTTGTGGCGCTTCAGCACCTCGCGCAGCTGGGCATCGCTCGCCTGCGCGAGATCGATGCCGGCGTGCTCGCGCACCAGCGCGTAATAGTCCTTGCGCGCGAACGGCGTCGCGAACGACAGCGTCGCGCCGTGGCGCTCCAGCACATTCGTGCCGAACAACTGCTGCACGATGCCGGCGAGCATCTGCTCGGTGAGCGTCGCCATGTCGGTATAGTCGGCGTACGCCTCGTACCACTCCGCCATCGTGAATTCGGGATTGTGAAAGCGCGACAGGCCTTCGTTGCGGAAATCGTGGCCGATCTCGTACACCTTCTCGAGGCCGCCCACGAGGCAGCGCTTCAGGTACAGCTCGTCGGCGATCCGCAGGTAGAACGTCGCGTCAAGCGCTTCCCAATGCGTCTTGAATGGCGACGCCGTCGCCCCACCGTACAAGGGCTGCAGCACCGGCGTCTCGACTTCCAGGTATCCCTTCGCGTCGAGAAAGGCGCGGATGGCCTGCACAATGCGCGTGCGCACGCGGAAGACCTCGCGGACTTCGGGATGCACGGCGAGATCGGCGTAGCGCTGGCGATAGCGGAGCTCGGGGTCGGTGAGCTCGCCGTGCTTCACCCCACTCGCGTCCTCCTTGCCGAGCGGCAGCGGACGCAACGCCTTGGCGAGCAGTGTGAAGCGCGCGACGCGAATCGTGATTTCGCCGGTGCGCGTCTTCATGAGCCGGCCTTCGACGCCCAGGTGGTCGCCGAGATCGAGCAGCTCGAGCACGCCGTACGCGTCGCCGAGCTCGTCGCCTTTGAAGTACAGCTGGATCTTGCCGCTCGCATCCTCGAGATGCGCGAACGTCGTCTTGCCGTGCGGCCGCAGCGCGACCAGCCGGCCGGCGAGCGCGTGCACGGTCGGATCGTCGTCGCTCCGATAGGCCCCGTGCGCCTCCTGCGCGCTGCCGCTGCGCCGAAAGCCGTACGCGAACGGCACGATGCCCCGCTCGATCAGCTTTTCCAGTTTGCTCCGCCGCGCCGCTTCCATTACGCGGCCTTGTTGCCGAAGCGCTTCAGGAACGCCTCGATGAACGCGTCGAGGTCGCCGTCCATCACTTTGTGCACGTCGCTCACCTTCAGCTCGGTCCGGTGATCGTTCACCATCGTGTACGGCTGGAAGACGTAGGACCGAATCTGATTCCCCCACGCGATGTCCGTCTTCTGTTTGTCGACCTCGGCCTTTTTGGCTTCCTGCTCCGCGACCGCGCGCTCGTACAGCCGCGCCTTCAGCATTTTCATCGCCGTGGCCTTGTTTTTCCCCTGGCTGCGCTCCTGCTGGCAGGAGACGACGATGCCCGACGGCAGGTGGGTAATTCGAACCGCGGACGACGTCTTGTTGACGTGCTGGCCGCCCTTGCCGGACGCGCGGAACACGTCGATGCGCAGATCGTCGTCCTTGATCTCGATTTCAATCTCGTCATCCACTTCGGGGTAGACGAACACCGACGCGAACGACGTGTGGCGGCGCGACTGCGAATCGAACGGCGAGATCCGCACGAGCCGATGCACGCCCTTCTCCGCCCGCAGCAATCCGAAGGCGTACCGGCCGCGAATTTCGATTTCGGCGGACTTGATGCCGGCTTCTTCACCGGGCAGGAGGTCGAGGACGTTGACGACGAAGCCGTGGCGCTCGGCCCAGCGCGTGTACATGCGCACGAGCATCTCGGCCCAATCCTGCGACTCCGTACCGCCGGCGCCGGGATGAATGGTCAAGAGCGCGTCCCGCGCGTCGTCGGGGCCTCGCAGCATGTTCTGCATCTCGAGCGACTCGAGCCGGCCGGCGATTTCGTCGGCTTCGGTCTCGAGCTGGCGCTGCATGGCGAGATCGACGTGGGAGTCGGCTTCCAGCAGGTCGTTCAGCTCGCGCCCTTCGTCCACGCGCTTCTTGAGCGCGTGATAGGGCTCGAGCCACCCCTTCAGCGATTTGACCTCGGCGACGGTGTGGCGCGCGCGCTCCTGATCGGCCCAGAGCGCTCCCTCCGCCATTTTCTGCTCGAGCTCCGCGAGCCGCGCGGTCTTCCCGTCGACGTCAAAGAAAGCCCCGAAGCTCGGTGAGGCGGCGATCGAAATCGGCAAAACGTTCGGTGAGACTCATTAGAACAGCTTGTTGCCTCCGGCAAGGATTTCGTTGAGCGCCTCGGTCCAGAACGGGGTGCTCTGCGCCATCTCGGCGCCCACTTGTTCGACATATTCTTGCCAGCTCTTCTCGATTTCATCCTTGAAGAGCTGCGGCAGTGTCCCATCACGAATCCCCTGCTGCCGCTTCTCGGGATGATACACCAGCATGTCCGAGATCAGCGCGCGCGCGAGCCGTCGGGCTTTCTGCTTCGGGTCCTGGACCATGAACGGATTCACCGGCCTGAGCGGACCCGTATGGCGCTTGCCGGGCGCACTGCTGGGCGGCGCTGCCGCGGCGGCCGCGGGCGGCGCAG
>DATDEZ010000166.1:0-14323 GCA_036522875.1 Gemmatimonadales bacterium
GGCGAGGAAATGGTTCTTGTCTACCGGAAAAACGCGGCATCGTCTGTAGATGATCGTTTCTCACCGCCGCGTGACATCATATCGTGACCTGACCGTCTGGCAGCAGGCAATGGACCTCGTCGATCTCGCTTACGAGCTCACGAAGCACTTTCCGAAGGACGAGCGGTTTGGCCTGACCGTGCAGCTCCAGCGCTGCTCGGTGTCAATACCAAGCAACATTGCCGAGGGGCACGGGCGAGACCATCTGGGCGAGTATCTCCACCACCTTGGAATTGCCAATGGCTCGCTGATGGAGCTCGAGACTCAGGTCTTGATCGCCGCGCGCCGATCCTACATCTCAAAAGACGAGGCAGAACGCGTGCTCGCGTTGAGTCGAGTCGTTGGGCGCCTGCTGGCCGGTCTGGTCCGAGCCTTGAAGTTGCGCATCCCCAGACCCCCGACACCCGACACCAGCCCCTAAGCCCCGAGCTGAAACGTCGTCTTGCGATGAAACAGGCTGTTCTCGTGCCCGATCATCACGTGCGTTTCGGGATCGTCGTTGCGCAGGATCAAACGCAGGCCCGAAGCCTTCAGCGGTACCTCGAACGCAATAGCGGTCGTGTACGATTCGCCGGGAACGAGCGGCCGCCGGAGACTGTCCGTCGAGCCTGGATACTGGTTGCCGGCGTCGTCGACCAGCGCGACGTAGCGACTGTTCGGCGTCAGCGTCGCATCGCGCGGGCGCCGCGCCGAGATCGTCTGCTCGTCGAAGCGGACCTTCACCGTGACTACTTCGCGGATCAGGCCGCCGCCCAGCGACTCGGCCGTTGTCGCGGCGACCGAATACGCGAGGTGGCAGTCGATCTCGCAGATGTGCTTCTCTTCTCCAGGAGCGAGCACTCGGCTGCGACTGCTGACCGAGGCCACCAGCAGAACGAGCAGATAGAGCCCCGCGCCGCCCAACAGCACGCGCGCCGAGATACGCGCCAGTGTCTGATTCTTCAGGAGCCGCGCAATCAGGTAGATCAGCGCCAAGCCAACGACGCTCAGCACGGTGCCCGCAAACAGCAGCACCGTCCACGGATTCAGGCCATCAGTGATCATCGTGCGACTCCTTGGTGTCAGGTGTGCAGATCGCCTTCAATGCGTCGGCTTGCGTGTGGACCAGCGCACGCGCCCGCGCGCGACTCCAGTTCCAGGTCCGCCAGTCCGCATCGCCGTTCCAGCGCACCAGAAGGCCGCGCGCGATCGTGCAGCGATCGGCATGGTTGAGGCGGGGGAGGGCGGCGAGCAGCGGCGGAACCGCGTCCGCCCCCAGTGTGGTCGCATACTTCGCGTCGAACGGCTGCTCGGCGCCCTGGCGATTGAGATTCGTCTTGACGATGAACGCGTCCGGATTGAGCACGTGCAGGCCGGCCAGGACGGCGAGTCCCTGCATCAACGCGCCGAAGGCGAAGCGGGCGCGATTGCCGCGCAGCACGGTCCACGCGAACCAGACGAAGACTCCGACCAGAAAGACCATGAACGCCGTCGCGTAGAGCCGGGTGTCGGACAGGCCGAACGCCGAGACGTACAACCGCATGCGCTCGAGCGCCGAGGCCATCACGACGGTGAGCAGCGTGAGCAACAGGCCGGAGAGTTGACGAATGGTTCGGATCTCGGCCGGCGTACCGCCGCGCGCGAGGAAGTCGATGCCGAGCACGATGGGAAGCACCAGCGCGCTCGCCGTCACCAGCTGGAAGAATCCCTGGCGCGCGTATTGCGCGTATGTGAGACCGGCCGTCTGGTCGATCAGCGCGGCGCCACCGAAGAAGTAGCGCAGCTGCACGACGACGAAGAGAAGAAACAGGGCGTCGAGCAACCCGAGCGCGACCGTGAACGGCATCACGCTGGTCGGCAGGTCGGCGATGCGCGGGATGGCCACCGGCCGGCCGAGCAGCGCCCAGCGCACGTACCCGGCGGTGAGCGCGCCCCAGAAGCAGATGAAAAAGATGTGCGTCGCGATGGTCGCCGGATCGAAGGCGAACAGATTCTGGAGCACGTTCGCGAAAATTTGGTCGGCCGACGCGAACAGCGCGGCGAAAATCGCGAGGAGCGGCACGGCGATGACGATGCCGGTCAGGATCCCGCGCAGGTGCCGCATCCTTCCCTCGCGCGGCAGCGCGCGCCAGTCGAGGTCTCGAATCAACAGCACGAGACTCCCGCCGATGCTCGCGACGCTGGCGGTGATTCCGGCGCGGAGATAATCGACGATGTGCCACTGCCGCACCCGCTCGCCCTGGACGCTCGCGGCGGCGAAGGCCAGCGCGCCGATGAGCGCCAGCACGTCATACGCGGCGAGGGTGGCCGCGTCACGGCGCACGAACGCGAGCCCGAGCAGCAGCACGGTAATCGCGAGCCACGGCGCGTCGGGGCCCGGAGTGATGCGGTTGCGCCGCACCAGCCACGCCCCCACCGCGACGAGTGCCGTTGTCCCGATGGCGACGTTCAGGCCCCAGGGCATCGCGCGCAGCAGCGCATCGCCGACGATCCCGCCCGCCACACCAGCGGCGGCGACCTCGAAGGCGAGTTTGGCGCGCGGGCTCACGGTGACCGGAGCGGTCATACAACCTCCTGCGTCGGTGCAGGTAACCCGCCGAAGCGGCGATCGCGGGAGTGGAATTCGTGAAGCGCGGCCGCGAGCTGCGTCGCGCCGAAGTCCGGCCACATCCGGTCGGTGAACCACAGCTCGGCATACGCGCATTCCCACAGCAAGAAGTCGGACAGGCGCTGCTCGCCGCCGGTGCGAATCAGGAGGTCCACGTCAGGGAGCACGTCGCCGGCGCGAATGGCGGCGCGGGCCGAGTAGTCCATGGCAATGCGCAGCTCGAGCCGCGTGCCCGCGGCTGTGGCCGCTTCAGCGCCGCGGATGGCCGCGACGAGCGACGCCGGAAGGCGGTCGCGCCGCCCGATGATCGTGAGTTTGATCCCTTGCGTCGCCAGCTCTGCCGTCTCGCTGCGCAGATACCGCGCGAACAGCCGCATGAGCATGGACACCTCGGGCGACGGCCGCGTCCAGTTGTCCGATGAGAAGGCGTACAGGGTGAGTGCGCCGATGCCGCACCCCGGGGCGATCTTCACGACGCGCCGGACCGCTTCGGCGCCCGCGCGATGGCCGGCGGCGCGGGGCAGTCCGCGCCGCGTCGCCCAGCGACCGTTTCCGTCCATGACGATCGCCACGTGTAAAGAAGTACTTTGTTTCATAAAGCTATCCCACAAAAAAAAGAGTCTGCCACGTCAGCGTGCCCGCGTCGCGCGAATCAACGCTTCCATGTGATCGAGGTAGCGCTCGAGCGCCCGCCGGCCGAGGGCGGTGAGGCGGTATTCGGTCTTGGGAACGCGGGCCTCGAACGACTTGTCGCACGCGATATAGCCCGCGTCCTCCAGCTTGCGCGCGTGCACGCTCAGGTTGCCGTCGGTCGTCTTGAGCAGCGACTTGAGCTCGTTGAAGGTGAGCTGCTCGCGCACGGCGAGCGCGCTCACGATCGCGAGTCGCACCCGCTCGTGAATGAGGCGGTCGAGATCCGCCGGCGCCGGCTGGGCCTTCGCTTTCACGGCCCGTTCCGGCTCAGCGCCCGCGATGCGGGCGGCATTGCTCTTAGCCACCGTACCTCCGTGCGATGATCAGTCCGAACACGATGTGCAGCCCGCCGAAGCCGATGGCGAGCAGCCATGCTCCCCAGGTCAGCGGCGCGAACAACGCGATCGTGCCGAGCCCCATGAAGCAGAGTCCCATCACCGGGACCACACGCAGCGAGAACGCGCCGCCGGTGACGATGCCGGCGCCGTAGCACAGCAGCCAGAGCGGCGGCAGTAGCGCGAGTTGATTGGCATTCCATAACACGTAGGTCAGCATCGCACCGACCATGAACGGCGGCAGCACGCTGAGGCCGAATCGCCGGCCCGGTCCCGCGGTCACCGTGTCGCCCGCACGCCGCGCCTTGTAGAGCAGGGCGGCGATGCCGATGGAGCCGGCGAGCACGGCCTCGAGCAGCCAGATCAAGAGCCAGTGCTGCTGATTGGCGTCGTAGGTCGCGACGGTCGGCAGCGATCCCGCGAGGACCGATGCACCGAGCGCGGTCCCGCCGAGCACGACCGTGCCCCAGCCCGGCACGGCGGTAAACGAGCCCGCCCGCTCCATGGTGGAGCGGATGAATTGCAGGTTATCCAGCGCGCGATCGCGCAGGGGCTGCGGGGAGCTCATGCCGGAAAGCTAGGGCATGGCGCCGTATTGTGTCAAGTACTTTGTACCATAAAGTAAATCACCGATTTACCAGCCGCCGGACCAGCTTGAGCCCCGACCAGACGTCGTCCACCGCGGCGACTTTCACATCCACGAGCCCCGTCGGCAGCGCGACCGCCCGCACGACGTCTTCGCTGACGTCGGTGACGACGCCCGAGCTCTTCTTCGGCCAGGAAACCCACAGCGCGCCGTCCGGGGTGAGCGCCCGTAACAGCGTGGCGATTTCCCGCTCGAGCACCGCCCGGTCACGGGTGAAGAAAAGAATGAACGGCAACGTGCCGCTGACGCGCGACGCCACAGTTACGCCGGCGGGCAGCTTGCCCAACGTCGCGCGAAAGCCCCGGGGCGGATTGACGATCGCAACCCGCGTCCGGGGCTTGATGTCCAGCTTCTCGACTAACGAGCGGGCGCTATACCCTGCCACGGCCTACTGAACGCACTGGCCATGCGGGTCGGGTTTCGGCTTGTCCACGACGACCCGGTGATCGAGATCGGCCACCCGCGTCGCGATGTCGTACATGAACTGCGACACGTGCGCGAGCTTGTCGTAGTCGATGTACTCGGGCTCGTCCGTCACCTGGTGATAGTCGCGATGATTGCCCGTCGTGAAGAAGGCGATGGGAATGCCGTAGCGCGCGTACATGTAGTGATCGCTGCGACAGTAGTACTGCTCCGGATGGCCCGACGCGTCGAACTGATAATCGAACGTGAACGGCTGCTTGCGCGCCTTGTTCACCGCTTCGATCACGTCGCCAAGCTCCGTGGACAGACGGCGCGTGCCGATGAGCTGCAGATAGCCGGGCCCGCCGCCGTTCTCGTCGTCGGCGCGGCCGCGGCCGATCATGTCCATGTTGAGCTGCGCGACGATCGAGTCGCGCGTCACCGTGGGATGGTCGGTGAAGTACTGCGAGCCGTACAACCCCAGCTCCTCTCCCGTATGCGACACAAAAAGCAACGAGCGCTTCGGCCGCGCCGCCCCCTTCGCCGCCGCGAACGCTTCGGCGATCTCGAGCAATCCGACCGTCCCCGAGCCGTCATCGTCCGCGCCGTTGAAGATCGAGTCGCGCCGTGCCGCATGCGCCCGGTGCAGGCTGTCCACGTTGACGTGAACCTGCTGCAGCTGATCGGGGGTGACGCGGTGGGTCGGCGCCGCGAGCGCGAGCTTGCGCACGGCGTCGTTGTACGCCCGAATCGAATCGTGGTCCACGGCGTCGTTATCGAAGCCGACGTGATCGTTGTGCGCGCCGAGCGCGAGATATTCACCGCGAAGCTTGGGATCGCTTCCGGGCAGGATCGCGACGACGTTGCGCGCCGGCGCCGCCACCTCCGCAAACGCAATAGTGCCGTGCACCGTCTTGCCGGGGGCGCCGGGCTTCACGCTGTCGAGCGGCGCGCCCAGCAGCGCGCGAGCCGCCGCGGCATTCACGTAGATGTAGAGCGGCAGGCCGGTCGTATCGGCGGTCGGTGCGGGACTGTCCTTCAGCGTGGTCTGCGGCGAGCGGAAGAAATTGATCGCCTGCGGCGGAAAGTTCTCGAGACCCGTGACCGCGATGCCGGTCGCGGCGCGGTAGCGCGCGATGATGGCGCCGCGATTCACCTGCTGGAACGAGCGCGAGGCGACGACGAGGAACTTGCCCGCCGCCTGGTCGGGCGAGATCATCGTGCTGTCGCCGAGCACGCCGGCGTACACGACCGGCGCGCCGTCGAACGCGCGAGTCGCGCGGCCGGGGTCACGCGGCACAAAGTCGTCCCAGACCCGAAGCGCGGTGCCGTCGATCGAAATCGACGACGCGGGATCGAGCTGCCGTTTGACGAGCGGCACGTTCTGGAAGTAGCCGCCCGAATCGCCGGCCGGCTGCAGCCCCAGCCGCTTGAATTCGGAGGCGATGTACGCGGTCGCCTTGAGATCGTATTCGCTGCCGGCGAGGCGACCCATCATCGAATCGTCGGCGTACAGATACAGCCGGGTCATGAGATCGGCGGGCGTGATCGCGGCCTGGGTGCGCGCGGGCGCGTGCTTGAGCGGCAACGCAGTCTGCGCGCGTGCCTGTCCGGCGATAGCAATGCACATCCCGACGGCGAGAAGACGACTTACCTGCATGGGACGGTCTCCGAAGTATGAAGAAGGAAGCGACAGGAAATACCCGGAAGTACGACGTGAAAGTCTACTCGTTGGTTGCGCGGCCTCATGTCGGGGTTCCGTCAGAGGTGGGCGCGGCGGACCGCCGGGACGGGCGGCCGACCGAGCGCGCGAGGATCCCGATGCCGGCAGTCTGGCCTTCCCGGCGGGGCATGGCGCGATACAACAAGATGATCACGACCCACGTCAGCCAGCTGATGCGCTCGCTCCAGGAGAGCGAGCGCATCATGAACCAGCCCTGTGTCACGGGCGCGGTCCACGGCAGCCAGTCTCCCTGCACGAGCGCGAGCGGGCGCGCGAACACGCGATTCGTCCGAAATCCTTGCGCGCCCGGTTGCGAGACGTTCCAGACGCACGTGACCTCGCCCCAGCCGTGATTGTCGCTCGCCCCGACCACCAACAGATCATGGCTGGCGGCGAGCTCGACGATTTGACGGCGCCCGTCGGACGGAAAGGTCAACGCCTTCGGCGCGCAGTTGACGATTTCGAAGCCGTCGACGCCCGCCACCACGAATGCGCCGAGATCTTCGCGATGATTGCGCCAGTACTCCGGCAGCGAGGCGATGCTGAGCGCGCCCTGCCGCTCGATCGCCGTGAAGATCCGCACCATGCGCGCCGTGTTGTCGCCGAACGAATCACGCGGCACCGCTTCCACGGGACCGATCGCGATGACGTGCTGGCCGTACACGCTCCATTCGACGCCCGGCAGCAGCGTGATCGGCGTGCCTTCCGGCGGCATCGTCCCGTCGTAGATGACGTTGTGATCGGTGACGTAGCTCGCCTCGAACCCCTGGCGCGCGTGCCAGTCGGCGAGCTGTTGGACGCTCCATCCGGGACGGCCGTCGTGCGACGCCCGGGTGTGCGCGTGATAGTCGATGACGGTGCCCGCCCCGTTGTCGGTGACCAGCCGGGGCACGGGTCGCGGCAGCAGCACCGCGGCAACCCCGAGCGCGATCAGGATCGCGGGACCGGCGACGATGCGCAGGGTGCGGCGCGGCCACGACACGGGCTCGTCGCCGGCGCGGAGCGCTCCCCAGACGCCCAGCACCACAATCCAAAACGCGAGGAACCACTCCGCGCGCGCCTGGCTGAAGAACGTGAGGGCATCGAGCGTGTTGGAGAGCGGCGCGAACAGGACGTAGGAGACGGGACGCTCGAGATCGGCGTCGCCGGGCGCGGAGCCGGTGATGGCGTCGACGAGCGGGGGAAGCGGATGAATGGCGGTGACGAGCAGCAGGAGCACCAGTGCGATTGCGACCGGGTGGCGGCGCAGCAGGTTCACCACGAAATTTCCCGCATGTCGGGGTCGCGTAAAGCTAGTGGCCGCGGAGTTCTTGCGCGATGATGAGACCGCTCGGCGAGCTGCCGGATCTGGTGCTGGGTCCGCTGCGGGGGCGGTCCGACAGCGACTGGGAGCACGGGCCGGCCGGCAAATGGACGCCGGCCCAGATCGTCGAACATCTCGCGCTCGGTCTCACGACCAGCGCCGAGACGCTGCTGAAGCGCCGCAATCACGCGGCGATGTCGCGGCGCCGGCGGACTCCGGCGGAGCATGTCGCGAGATTCTTGATCTTCGGATTGCGGTGGTTTCCGCCCGGCCGCAAGGCGCCGGAGCGCACGATCCCGCCGCCCGCCGTGACGCGCGCGCACGCGGAGCGCCATTTCCTCGCCGCGCTCGAGCTGTGGGATCAGATCGACCGCGCGCTGCTGCCGGAGCGACGGACGAACCTGTTCGCGAAGCATCCCCGCATGGGCGACCTCACGATCGAGGAATGGATGCGCTTCCACCGCATACACGCCCGCCACCACGCGCGGCAGATTCGCGGGCGGGTCGGGACTTGGGGATGAGCAGCAAACGGGACAAGGACAAGCTGGTGATTCGCGTGCCCAACCCCGACGCGCCCGTCAAAGAGCGACTCAAGACCCCCGCCCACAAGGTCCACCGTTCCAAGAAGGGGTACCGGCGGCGCGAGAAGCACCAAAAAGGCGGGGACCTCGACTAGATTTCCCTGATCCATGACGACTCCTGCCGACTCACGGGGGGACTTCACCGCCAGTCCTCGCGTTCTCGTTGTGACGTTGATGGCGATGGTGATCGGGGTTGCGAGCGCGTTCGTCGCGCTCATCCTCACCAAGTTGATCTTCTTCTTCACCAATCTCTTCTACTATCAGCGCCTCTCCACGGCCGACATCGGGCCGGCCGGCAATCATCTCGGCATCCTGGCGCTGTTCGTCCCCGTCGTCGGCGGGCTCATCGTCGGGCTCATGGCGCGGTACGGATCCGAGAAGATTCGCGGGCACGGCATCCCAGAAGCCCTCGAGGCGATCCTGATCGGCCGCAGCCGCATGGAGCCGCGCGTCGCGGTGCTGAAACCGCTGTCGTCCGCGCTCGCCATCGGAACGGGCGGACCGTTCGGCGCGGAAGGTCCGATCATCATGACGGGCGGCGCGTTCGGCTCGCTGTTCGCGCAGTCGTTCCACATGTCCGCGCCCGAGCGCAAGACGCTACTCGTCGCCGGCGCCGCGGGCGGCATGGCGGCGATCTTCGCGGCGCCCGTCGCCTCGGTGCTGCTCGCCGTCGAGCTGCTGCTGTTCGAGTGGAAGCCGCGCAGCTTCATTCCCGTCGCCAGCGCCGCGGCTGTGGCGGGCGCGCTGCGCGTACCGCTGCTCGGGCAGGGACCCGTGTTCGGCACCATCCCACACGGGCCAATGCCGCTGCACGCCCTGGGTGGCGCGCTCGTCCTCGGTTTGCTGGTGGGAATCGCGTCGGGATTGATCACGCGGCTCGTCTACGCCGCCGAAGACGCGTTCGAGAAGGTGCCGATTCATTGGATGTGGTGGCCCGCCATCGGCGGCATCGTCATCGGTCTCGGCGGGTTGTTCTATCCGCGCGCGCTCGGCGTCGGGTACGACGTCATTCGCGATCTGCTGAACGGCCACTTGATCGGTCTCTTTGTGCTCGGCCTGCTGATCACCAAGGCCGTCATCTGGGCCGTGTCGCTCGGCTCCGGTCACTCGGGCGGCGTGCTCGCGCCGCTGCTCATCATGGGCGGCGCGCTCGGCGCGCTGGTCGCGCCCGTGCTTCCGTCGGGCGACGCGGGACTCTGGGCGACGCTGGCCATGGGCGCGATGATGGCGGGGACGATGGGCGCGCCGTTCACCGCCATCGCGTTCCTCGTCGAAGCAACGCACGACATCAACCTGCTGCCCGGCCTGTTGATCGCGGCGTTCGCGGCCGATGCGGTCACGGTCTTGTGGATGAAGCGATCGATTCTGACCGAGAAGATCGCGCGCCGAGGTACGCACGTGATGCGCGAGTACATCGTCAATCCGCTGCATCTCGTGCGCGTGGAGGACGTGATGGAGAAGGACGTGCCGGCCGTTCCGGCGTCACTGCCGGTCGAGGGGCTGTTCCAGCGACTCGCCGACGAGGATCCGGTCATGGCGCGCCGCCAGGAGTGGCTGGTGGTGGACGACAGCGACCAACTCGTCGGGCTCGTCACGCGTGGCGACCTCGTGCGCTCGCTCGATCGTGACGACGCCGAAACGGCCACGGTCGTCGACCTCGGCAGTCGTACGCTCGTGGTGACGCACCCGGATGAGCTGCTCGAGGAAGCGACGGCGAAGATGATCGCACACGACATCGGACGGCTGCCCGTCGTGGATCGAGAACAGCCCACGCGACTGCTGGGACTGTTGGGCCGCGGCGGGGTAATGGGAGCGTGGCTCTACGCGACACGCGAGGAGCAGACCCGCGATTCCGGCTGGCTCAGCGCGCGCTTCAAAGGCTTTCGTAATCGACTTCGCAAGAGGGCATGACAGAAACAACACAGACGTATCCGCTGACCGGTTACAGCCCCACCCCGACGACCGCGACCGTGACGACTCGCGCCTTCGATCCGAAGGAGCGGGTGCGCCGCGCGATCAAGGGTCTCGCCACGTTCTGGGGCGTCGCGCTCGGCTGCATTTTCATTCCCGTCGCGCACTTTGCGCTCGTGCCGGGCTTTGGCTTGTTCGGGGTGTACACGTTCTTCGAGCGATTGAACGCGCCGGCCGTCGTCGTGAAGGCCGACGGCGTCTGCCCCGACTGCGGTCAGGCGCAAACGCTCGACGTTCACGGCCGCTGGCGCGTGCCGCGCACCGTTTCCTGCCGCTATTGCCAGCGGTCGCTGCGAATCGCCTAGAAGGTGTAGCCCGCCGCGAGATTCAGATGCGTCGCCTTGAAATCGCCCGACTGATACCGGGTGTTCAGGCGCCGCACTTCGAAACCGAAAATGAACGGACCGGGCGGGCGCCATTGGACGTGCCCCTCGTAGACGAGATTTCGGAAGCGCCCGGTCGCCGGTACATCGCTGTCGCGCGGATCGTCGATCCCGGCGCCCGCGCCGAACATCCACTCATGTCGCGGCATCAGGTTCAGCTGGCCCCAGGCGCCTTTCGTGTGAACGGGCGCGCCGCCGGTACCGGCGTACTGACCGATGCCGCCGCCGCCGAGACCACTGATCGCCTGGCCGCTGAATCCCTCGCCGACGAGCTCCGCGGGTCCAAGCTTGATGCGGGTATCGAACGTGACGGCGCGCGATTGGATCAGCGAATCCGCTCCGCCGTTGTAGACGCCGCGAATCCAGCCGACGTGGCCGCCGAGCGCGATTTCACTGGGATCGTCTGACGGGCCCCAGCCGAGCCGCACGCGTCCTTCGACGTACGGCCGCCCGCTGCGCTCTCCGGAATCGGGCTGCGTCGCGAATGCCCCCTGCGTGCCGCCGGTCAGCGGCGCGAGTAACGCGCCCTGGACCGCCACTCGCAGGCTCGAGCCGTACTCCGTGGTGACGCGCACCTGCGGCAGCCAGAACCAGAGATTGCCGGCGAGACTGAAGTCCGGCACCCCGATGCCCGCGAGCGAGCGCGGATTGCGATCGGAGACGAGCGGCGTCTCCTGACCGATCATGAGCGCGGTGTGCGTCCATTGCACCGTGGCCGTGGCGCGCCGCAGCCGGAGCAGCGGAAAGGTGCGGTTGCCCGGCGCCGCGGTTTGCCCGCCCGCGAAGTCGAGATCCAGCTCGCCATTGAACGTGCCGCCGAGCACGTCGGGGTCGGTCACGAAGACGCCGAGTCGCGTCTGGCGCAGCGTTGCACTGCCGCCGCTGATGCCGGTCGCATCGGTGTCGGCGAACACGGGGATGTCGGAATTGTTGGTCCGCGCCGTATTGTAGAACGCGTTCATCAGCACGGTGCCGGTGAACTCGACCGTGCGCTTCGGTGCCGGTGGCGACGCAGGTTGCTGAACCGCGAAGACAAAAAGCAAGACCTGCATCACGAGCCGCTCCTGGCGAGTTAGATGGCATTACAGTAAGCTCCACGCCCACAGACGCAACAGTTTCAAGGAGATTCGACGCATGCGGCTGGCCGCGGGACTGGGACTGCTACTGGCGCTTGGCGGGGGGGCGGGGGCGGGGGCGGGGGCATCGGCCGGACGCGTCTCCGGCCGGATCGTCATTCTCGAAAAAGACAACAAGCCGTCGTCCGATCTGAGCGACGCGGTGCTGTATCTCGAGGGCCCGAGCGGTCCCGCGGCGCAAGCGAAGCCCGTCACCGTCGAGATCGCGATCACCGACAAGACGTACGCGCCGCACGTCGTCGTCGTCCCGGTGGGCTCGACGGTCCGCTTCCCCAACCATGATCCGTTCAACCACAACGTCTTCTCCGTCAGCGAGCCGAACAGCTTCGACCTCGGCTTGTACGGCCGCGGTGAGGCGAAGGGCTACACCTTCGAGCACCCCGGTCTCGTGCGCGTCTACTGCAACGTGCATCCGCGGATGGTCGCGTACGTCCTCGTGATGGAGAACAAGTTCTACACGCAGCCCGCCAGCGACGGGAGCTTCGCGATCGACAACGTGCCGCTGGGCTCGTACCACCTGCACGTCTGGCACGAGCGGATTCCCAGCGAGGTGATCAAGGACGTGACCGCCGGCGCCGGCCCGGCGGATCTCCAGGTGGCGCTCAACGCGCGCGGCTACAAGTGGCAGCCCCACCGCAACAAGTACGGACGCAACTATCCGACCAATGCCGGACGCGAGCGCTACTAAGCCCGCATTCGGGTTGACGGCGAAGATTTTCGTCGCGTCGGCGCTGCTCGTCGTCGCGGTGCTCGGGCTTACGTTCGGCGTGACGTCGCTGCAGGCGAACCGCACGGCGGACGCCTCGATTCATCGCGCGTTGCTCGCGACGCGGCGGGCGGTGGACGACTATTTGACCGCGCGCACGCGGACGCTGGGCCGCGCGAGCACAGTCGCCACCGACGTCCCGCAGTACCGCCAGCGCCTGCTGAATCAGCGGGCCCGTGCCGAGGCGCTCGATCAGGCGGACGACATTCGCGGTCTCATCGGCGCGGCGTGGGTGCTGGTGACGAACACCGACGGGATTCTCATCGCCCGCACCGACTATCGCGAGCAGTTCGATCGCGACCTCTCGGTGGCCCCGCTGGTCGCGAATGCGCTGAGCGGCGACCAGACGAGCGGCGCCTGGCTCGACGACGTGCGCGGTACGATGTACATGGCGGTCGGCACCCCGCTCCGCGATCGGCCCGGGGCCGCGCCGCTCGGCGCGCTCGTCGCCACCTATCAGATCGACGATTCCCTCAGCACCGCGATCAAACAGGCGACGAATTCCGACGTCGTGTTCTTCGCGCTCGACACGCTGAACCGGCCGGTGGTCGTGGGAAGCACGGTGCCGGCGCGCGACATCGCGCCGGTGCTCCAGAGCTCCGTCAAGACCGACGCGCTCGCGGCGGATACCGGCGGTGAGGGCATGGCACTCGCGGCGACGATGGGCAGCGAGCACCTCATCGGGCTCGCGGGCGCGATTCGCTCGCCCTCGGGCGACCTCCGCGGCGGGTTTGTGGCGCTGCGCTCGCGCGAATCGGAGCTGGCCGCCTTCAACACGCTGCGGCGCACGATGCTGTGGGCGGTCGCGCTCGGCGTGGTGCTCGCCCTGATCTTCGCGTTCGTGCAGGCTCGGCAAATCGCCGGGCCGGTTCGCCGGCTGGCGATCGCGACGCGCCAGGTCCAGGAAGGCGACTACTCGGTCGACATCGCCGTGAAGTCGCGCGACGAGATCGGCATTCTGTCGCAAGCGTTCAAGAGCCTGGTCGAGGACCTCAAGGCCAAGGCCGCCCTCGTGGACTACATGATGGCGGCCTCCGGCAGCGGTGCGACACAGCCGATCGCTTCGATGCCGACGGCGGTCCGCGCGGCCGCCGGCGATCAGCTGCGCCCCGGTGTCGTGTTCGCGGGCCGGTATGAAGTGAAGGAAGTGCTCGGCGTGGGCGGCATGGGCGTTGTGTACCGCGCGTTCGACCGCGAGTTGCAGGAGCCGGTCGCGATCAAGACGCTGAAGCCCGAGGCGATGGCGGGCGGCAGCGCGGGGCTGGAACGCTTCAAGCAGGAGATCAAGCTCGCCCGCCGCATCGCGCACCGGAACGTCGTCCGGACTTACGACCTCGGCGAACAAAACGGGATGTATTACCTCACGATGGAGTACGTCGAGGGCACGTCACTCAAGCAGCTGATCACGTCGCGCGGCAAGCTCCCGGTTACTGTCGCGCTCACCGTCGGCAAACAGCTGTGCCGGGCGCTCGAGGTCGCGCACGCCGAGGGCGTCATTCACCGCGACATCAAGCCGCAGAACATCGTGGTCGAGCCGAGCGGCTTCCTGAAGGTGATGGACTTCGGCATCGCGCGACTCGCGAATCCGGAGAAGGGAAAAGGGCTGACGGAAGCGGGGATGTCGATCGGCACGCCTGACTACATGTCGCCCGAGCAGCTCTCCGGCGCGGAGCTCGATCAGCGGAGCGATCTCTACGCGGCGGGCGTGGTGTTGTTCGAGTGCGTGACCGGCCGCGTGCCGTTCGAAGCCGACACGCC
>DATDEZ010000167.1:0-2360 GCA_036522875.1 Gemmatimonadales bacterium
CCGGTGAGCGACGACCTCGCCGCGCTCCGCGCCGCAGCCAGTCAGGCGGCGGGCGGCGCGCGCGACAGCAGCGCCGCCGACACCCTGGGCGCGGTGGTCGGCCGGGAGCGCAATCAAGCCCAGCTGAATCCGGAGATCGGAGCCACGGGTGACGTCCGCGCATACGCGACGGCCCGCGGCATCCAACGGGACAACTTCGACCCGCGCGAGTTCGAGGTCGGATTTCAGTCGGCGCTCGATCCGTATTCGCATACGAAGATCTTTTTGAGCTTCGAGAACGGCAGCGTGGGCGTCGAGGAAGGCTATGCCTACTGGACCGGACTACCCGGCCACATTCGGCTGGATCTCGGCAAATACCGCCAACAGTTCGGTGAGCTGAATCGCTGGCATCTGCACGCGGTGCCCGAGACGGAGTATCCGCTCGCCATCACGTCATATCTCGGCGACGACGGCTTGTCGGGCACCGGCATCTCGCTGTACCGCGCGTTCGGCGGTTTCGGCGCGCACGAGCTGACTGCCCAGGTGACGCGCAGCGCCAGCGATTCCGAGCTGTTCGGAAACTCGGGGCGCCCGACCTACCTGCTCCATCTGTTGAACTTCTGGCAGCTCAGCGGCTCGACCTACATGCAGATCGGCGGGACCGCGCTCTACGGCACCGACCCGGACTCGGCGCTGCGGACCAAGGTGGGCGGACTCGAGTTCCGGCTGACGTGGCGGCCGCCGCTCCGCGCGATGTACCACGAGCTGACGGTGCGCGGCGAGCTGCTCGGCCTCAAGAAGGAAGTCGCGGGGACCGGCCCGACGCGCGTCGGCGGCTACGTCAGCTCCACCTACAAGCTGAACCAGCGGTTCATCCTCGGCGCGCGCTACGATTACGTCGAGGACCCCAACTTCGGCGTGATCACGCGGCAGATCGTCCCGACGCTCACGATGTGGCAGAGCGAGTGGGTGTTCCTGCGCGCTCAATATCAATGGCGCCGCGTCGCGAATGCGACGGCCGATCATCAGATCGCGTTGCAGGCGGTCTGGGCCATTGGACCTCATAAACACGAGACCTACTAACATGTTGACGAAGATCTCTCTGCTCATTCTGGGCTTGCACGCCGGCGCGCTACGCGACCGCACGCCCCCGCCGGCTGCGCCGGTCAAAGTCGTCACTTCGTTGACCACGTACGCGGCGATCGCGAACGAGATCGTCGGCGATCGCGGCAAAGTCAGCTCGATCGCGGTGGGCGACGAGAACCCGCACTACGTGCAGCCGAAGCCGAGCTTCGTGCCCACGCTCGCGCAGGCGGACTTGTTCGTGACGACGGGACTCGATCTCGAGCTCTGGGTCCCCGCGCTGCTCGACAAGGCCAACAACCCGCGGATCACCGAAGGTGGGGCGGGCTACGTGGCCGCCTATCAAGGGATCAGCCTGCTGGACGTGCCCGCCACGACGTCGCGCGAGCAGGGCGACATCCATGTGTACGGCAACCCGCACATCTGGACCGATCCCCTCAACGCGGTGTTCATCGCGCGCAACATCCTGCGCGGCCTGAAGCGCGTCGCGCCCCAGGATGCGGACTACTTCACGACGCGCGAGAAAGACTTTGAAGACCGCATCTACCGCGCGTTGTTCGGCGAGGACCTGGTGAAGCTCCTGGGCGGCGAGCAGCTCGCCGATCTCGATCGCCAGGGCAAGCTGTTCACATTTCTCAACCAGCAGCAGTATCAGGGCGCGCCGCTGATCAATCATCTCGGCGGCTGGCTCAAGCAGGGCCTGCCGTTCCGCGGCAAATTGGTCGCCTGCTACCACAAGGAATGGGATTATTTCTCGCGGGAATTCCAGGTGAGCTGCTTCGACTACATCGAGCCCAAGCCCGGGATTCCGCCCACGCCCCGGCACGTGCAGGAGATCATCACCGCGATGCGCGACCAGCATATCCAGGTCCTGCTGTCGACCAACTATTACGACCGCAGCCAGGTGATGGACGTCGCGCAGCGCACCAACGCCAAAGCGGTGATCGTGCCGTCGAACACCGGCGGCCAGGCGGGGATCAACACATACTTTGATCTCATGAATCTCTGGATGAACGAGCTGGGCCAGGCGTTCGGCGGGAAGGCGGTTCCGTGAGCGGCCTCGAGCTGATGCTGCCGCCGTTCGTGGCGTGCATGATCCTGGTCGCCATGCTGTCGTATCTCGGTCTCCACGTCATCGCGCGGGAGGTGATCTTCGTCGATCTCTCGCTCGCGCAGATGGCGGCGCTGGGCAGTCTGTCGGCGCTCTTGTTCAAGGTCTCGCCCGATTCGAACATGACGTACGTCTTCGCCCTGCTGATGACCGCGGTGGGCGCGTTTCTGTTCGCGCTCACGCGCAC
>DATDEZ010000168.1:0-20063 GCA_036522875.1 Gemmatimonadales bacterium
TTCATCGGATCGACCGGATGGCCGTTGACCCACACCTCGTAATGCAGGTGCGGTCCCGTCGACAGACCCGTCGAGCCGACTTTCGCGATCGCCTGGCCGCGCTTCACGCGCTGGCCGCGCACGACGAGAATCTTCGAGCAGTGCGCGTAGCGCGTCACGAGTCCGTAGCCGTGATCGATCGTCAGCATGTTGCCGTAGCCTTCGACCCACGCGACGTTCGTGACCACGCCGGCCGCGGGCGCGTCGATCTCCGTGCCCATCGGCGCCGAGAGGTCGGTGCCCTCGTGCGGGCGCGCCAGGTGCAGAATCGGATGCACGCGCTCGCGTGCGAACGCGCTGGTGAGCCAGCCTTTCGTCGGCATGATCGACGGCGTCGCGGCATAGCGCGACCGCTGGCTCGACGCCGAGTCGTACGCTTCGTTCAGCGAGCTGACGAGGAGGTTGGCGCGACGCGTGAGCTGATCCATGTCGATGCGCGCGGCGAGCGCCGCCTGGCCGTTCGGACCCGACGCGCCCAGGCTGTCGCGCTCGAACCACTGACCCGTGGGACCACCGATGCCCGCCTGCGCGACGTCCTTGTCGACGGGCGACAATCCGGCGAGCAGCCGGAGCGCCTGCTCGCGCTCGGCGAACACGTTGATCGTGTCACGCAGGCCGACGAGCCGCTCGCGCATGCGCTGAATCTCGCTCGCGAGCAACGCGTTCTCGCGCTCGAGCGCGCGGCTCCGCGTGACGTTCACGCCACGCGAGAGCGCCGTGCCGCCGAGCACGAGGAACAGCAGCGCGACGACGCTGCCGATACCGACGAGCGCCTTGACGACCGTCTGCGACACCTCCACGGCACGGGACGAACCCGAGCCGTGCGGGACCAGCATCACGGTCCAGCGGCGCTCTGCCTGCTTCTTCTTCATAGGGGAAGCAAACATACGACACCCCGGACAAGTCCGTCAAATCAGCGGATGTGCGCCCCGTCACCAGAGCGCGGGTAGGGAGAAAAACCCCTCAATCCTTGGGGAAGAGGGGGGGTGGCTTCGACACCCGGCGGCCGCCCACCGCGAGGGTCGCGACCTCGCTGAGCCGCACGTCCCACAGCGACCGTTCCATCCCGAGCAGCGCCCAGATCTCCTCGGCCTTCACGGGGATGAACGGCGCGGCGAGCACCGCGAGCCGCGCGACCGCGCGCACGAGATCGCCGAGCACGCGATCGAGCTCGGCCTCCTTTTTCTCTTTCGCCAGCGTCCAGGGCGCGGTCTCCTGCACGTGCCGATTCGCGCGCGACGCGAGCTCGATGACCTGCGTCGCGCCGTCCTGCAGGTCGAAGGAGTCCATCGCGCGCGTATACGCCGCGAGCGACTCCTGCGTGGCCGTCTCGAGGTCCTCACCCCCTTGCCCCCTCTCCGTACCGGAGCGGGGGGACGCGGGGACAATCCCGTCGCGATAGCGCAGCACCATCGACAGCGCGCGCGACACGAGGTTGCCGAGCGTGTCGGCGAGATCGGCGGTGTAGCGGGCGTCGAAGCGCTCCCAGGTGAAGTCGCCGTCGTTCTGGAATCCGACTTCGCGCATGAGGAAGTAGCGCAGCGCGTCGGCGCCGTGGCGCTCGATCGCGGTCCGGACGTTGACGACCGTGCCCGCGGTCTTGCTCATCTTCTTGCCTTCCCACTGCACGTAGCCGTGCGCCCAGATCTCCCTGGGCAGCGCGACACCGGCGGCGAGCAGCATCGCCGGCCAGATCACGCAGTGAAAGCGCGTGATCCCTTTGCCGATGACGTGCAGGTCGGCGGGCCAGAGCGTCTCGTAGCCCGGCTCGGGAAAGCCCGTCGCCGAGAGATAGTTGATCAGTGCGTCGAACCAGACGTAGACCGTCTGCTCGGCGTCGCCGGGGAAGGGAATGCCCCACGGCAACCGCTGCCGCGAGATCGACACGTCCTGCAAGCCATCCTCGATGAGCCGCACGACTTCGTTCCGCCGGATCTCCGGCTCGACGCGCAGCTCGCCGGTACGAATGAGCTTGAGCAGCTTCTGGCCGTACGCGCTCAGCCGGAAGAAATGGTTGCGCTCTTTGGTCTGCACGAGGTCGAGCGTCGGATGCTCGATGCAGTGGCCGTTCGCGATCTGAGCGGGCTGCTTGAATTCCTCGCAGCCGGTGCAGTACAGCCCCTCGTAGTCCGCGACGTACAGGTCGTCGGGACGCTGCTGCTGGATGCGCTCGAGCAGCGCGACGACGCCGCGCACGTGCCGCGGCTCCGTCGTCCGGATCCAGTCGTCGTTGCTGCACTCGAGCCGCTTCCAGTAGTCGGCGAACGTGCCGGCCATCCGGTCCACCCACTCGCGCGGCGTGACGTTACCGCGCGCCGCCGCCTGGATGACCGACTGGCTGTGCTCGTCCATTCCCATGAGGAAGTGGACGTCGTCGCCGCGCAGCCGGCGATAGCGGGCGATGCAGTCGGCGCCGACTTTCTCCAGGGCGTGCCCCAGGTGAGGATCGCCGTTGGAATAATCGATGGCGGTGGTGACGAAGAACTTCGGCACTTAGAGGCGCAGCTCTTCCAGCGGGACGACGCGCGTCCCCCCGTCGCCTTCCTCGGCGCGCAGCGTCACACGCTCGCGGAAGATGTCGACAGAGACGACGCGCTCATTCCCGGCGGCGGTCCTGATGGTCTTGCCCTCTTTCGGGAAGCGCTTGCGTTGCTGGACATAAAAGTCGTGCTCGTAGTGCAGGCAGCAGAGCAGCCGGCCGCACGGCCCCGAGATCTGGAGCGGATTGAGCGACAGTCCCTGCGCTTTCGCGAGCGACAGACTCACGGGCCGCCCTTCCGGCAGCCAGCTCGAGATGCAGAGCTGGCGGCCGCAGCGACCGATGCCGTCGAGCCGTCGCGCCTCATCGCGGGCGCCGATCTGCCGCAGCTCGATGCGCGTGCGAAACACGCCCGCGAGATCGCGCACCAGCGCCCGGAAGTCCACGCGCTGCTCCGCGGTGAAATAGATCGTCAGCTTGCGCTTGTCCCACTGCCACTCGGCGTCGGACACCTTCATGGGGAGATTGTGCTGGCGGACGCGGTCCCGCACCGTCCGGCGCACGTCTTCCTCGTTCTCGCGCAGCTCGGTGGCGGTCTTCCGTTCTTCGTCGGACGCCCGGCGGAGGATGGCCTTCGCGACGTTCTCGGGACTGCAGGAGCCGCAGCGCTGGCATTTCTTCTCCGCCACGCCCCCCACCGCCGACACGACGCCAAAGTCCTGACCTCGCTCCACCTCGACGATGACGGGGTCGCCGATACGGAGGGGATCTTCGGATGGCCAGTTGAAATATTCGCGCCGGTTGCCTTTGAACCGGACTTCGAGCACGGGAGTCAAATCACTTCTCGGTCAGCGCACCCATGGAAAGGTACTTTTCCTCGCGGCGTTTGAGGAGCTTGTCCGTCTTGAGCTTGCGAAGCTGGCCGAGGTGGCGCTGCAGGGCGTCACCGAGCGCGGCGGCCGCGGCTTCCGGGTCGGAGTGGGCGCCGCCGGGCGGCTCGGGCACGATCTCGTCGATCACGCCGAGATTCAGAAGGTCCTGCGCGGTGATCTTCAGAGCTTCCGCCGCCCGCTCGCGCTGGCTCGCGTCCTTCCACAGGATCGCGGCGCATCCCTCGGGGGAAATCACCGAGTACACGGAGTTCTCGAGCATCAGCACGCGGTCGGCAAGGCCGACGGCGAGCGCGCCGCCCGAGCCGCCTTCGCCGATCACCGCGGTGATGATCGGCGTCTGCAGCGACGCCATCTCGATCAGGCTGCTCGCGATCGCCTCGGCCTGGCCGCGCTCTTCGGCGCCGAGGCCGGGGTAGGCGCCCGGCGTGTCGACCAGGGTGATCACGGGCGCGCCGAATTTCGCCGCCAGCCGCATGAGCCGCATCGCCTTGCGGTAGCCCTCCGGATGCGCCATCCCGAAGTTGCGATACAGGTTTTCCTTGGTGTCGCGGCCCTTTTGATGTCCGACGATCATGACGGTGATGCCGTCGAGCCGCGCCCAGCCGCCGACGATGGCGGGATCGTCGCGGTACAGGCGATCGCCGTGCAGCTCCACGAAATCGGTGAATACGGTGTTGACGTAGTCGAGCGGATAGGGCCGGCGCGGATGCCGGGCGACCTGCACGCGCTGCATCGGCGTGAGGTTGCGATAGATCTCGGTGCGGAGCGTCGCGAGCTGCTCCTCCAGCGGACGCAGATTCTTGGCGAGCTCGGCCTTTTCGCCGGCGACGCGCTTCAGCTCCTCGATCTGTTTTTCCAGCTCGAGGAGCGGCTTTTCGAAGTCCAGCGTATAGACCGCCATCGCCTACGGTTGTGTTCGACGATTCATTTCGACGCTTCCTTTATTACGCCCTTACCAGATTACGCCTTTACCAGCTGCACGCCGTCTGCCCCCAGAAGGTCTCGTAAGGCCGCCAGCAAGTCGTCCGCCGCGTCGACGCGGAACGCGCGGCTCTTGAGCCGCACGGTGTCGCCGTTGTCGCCGCACTCGATAAACAGCGGCGTCGGGCCGGGATGCGCGGCGCAGAGCGCCGCGATCGCCCGGGTCGTCTCGGGCTGCGGGCGGCGGTCGGCCGACCAGCGCAGCGCCACGCCGATCGCGCCGCTCGGCCGCAGCTCGTCGAGGCTCCGTGCGCTCTCGACGATGAACGGCGCCTGCTCTTCGCCGCGGTCGCGCGGGCTGTAGCTGCCCGTGAGCAGATACGCCCCGTCGGTGCGGATGACGCTGTTCAGCTTGGACCACGCCTCCGGGAACACGAGTGCCTCCGCCGCGCCGCTGAAGTCTTCCAGGACCAGGCGCGCGTACTCCGCCCCCGACTTCTTGGAAATCTGGCGCTTCACCAGGGTGACGACGGCCGCGATGGTCACCTTTTGCGGACTCCACAGTCCCAGAGTCGCGGTGGTGCGCGTCCCAAAAAGCTCTACTTCCGCGCGGTACTTGGCGAGGGGGTGCCCGGAGATGAAGAAGCCGAGCACCGCTTTCTCCCGGGACAGGCGCTCCTGCTCGGTCCAGGGCGCTACATCCGGCAGGCCGGAGCTGGGAGCCGGGAGCGGGGCGGCCTCGCCGAAGAGGGCGTGCTGTCCCGAAAAGCGCTCCTGCTGGCGGACCTGTGCTTCACTGAACGCATGCTCGAGCGCCGCGACCAGCTGGGAACGCTCACCGCCGAGCGAATCGCAAGCGCCTGCATCGATCAGCGACTCGATCACGCGCTTGTTGCAGAGCCGCAGGTCGATCCGGTCGCACAGCTCGACGAGCGAGCGATAAGGACTCTGTTGCCGGCCGGCGATGATGGAGGCGATCGCGCCCTCGCCCACGTTGCGCACGGCGCCGAGGCCGAAGCGGATCCGCTGCTCGCTGATGGCCCCGACAGGGGTGAACTTGTAGCCCGATTCGTTCACGTCGGGCGCGAGCACCTGGAGTCCCAGCTCGCGCGCCTCGTTGATGTACTGCACGACGCGATCGGTGTTGCCGATTTCCGACGACAGGAGCGCGGCCATGAACTCGGCGGGATAGTAGACCTTGAACCACGCGGTCTGATACGACAGGATCGAATACGCGACCGAGTGCGACTTGTTGAAGCCGTAGCGGCCGAACGTCTCGATCTGCGCGGCGATCTCCTCGACGGTCTTCTTGTCGTGCCCGCGCGCGACGGCGCGTTTCACGAAGTTGCCCAGCTCCTCCTGGATCAGCTCCTTGATCTTCTTGCCGACCGCTTTGCGCAGCACGTCGGCTTCGGCGAGCGAGTAGCCGGCGAGCGCGGCGGCGATCCGCATCACCTGTTCCTGATACACGATGACGCCGTAGGTCGGCGCGAGAATGTCTTCGAGCGCGGGGTGGGGATACCGCACCTTCTCGCGGCCGAGCTTGCGGTTGATGTACACCAGGTACATGCCGGTATCGAGCGGGCCGGGGCGGAGCAGCGCGTTGGTCGCGACCAGGTCGTCGAAGCAGTCGCACTTCATGTTGCGCAAACAGTCGGTCGCCAGCGGCGATTCGAACTGGAAGATCCCGGCGGTCCGTCCGGCGCGCAGCAGCTCGTACACTTTGGGATCGTTGAGATCGGGGTTTTCGAGATCGATCGTCACCCCGTGCCGCTCCTGCACCATCTTGGCGGCGTCGTGCAGCACAGTCAGCGTCTTGAGGCCGAGCAGGTCGATCTTCAGCATTCCGACCTTCTCGAGCGCGATCATGTCGTACTGCGTGATGATCGCGTCGGGGTCGTTCTTGGAGTCGGGCGCCGTGCACACGGGCACGTAATCGGTGAGCGGGCCCGGTGCGATCACGACGCCGGCGGCGTGCACCGATGCGTGGCGCGCGAGCCCTTCGATCCTGGCTCCGAGATCCAGGACTTTCCGGATCCGCTCATCCTGCGCCGCGGCCGCCTTCACCTCGGGGACTTTGTCGGACGCCTCGGCCAGGGTCACGGAGAACGCGGGGCCGGACGGAATCAGCTTCGTGAGTCGCTCGACGTCGCCCATCTCGACGCGGAGCGTGCGCGCGACGTCGCGGAACGCGGCGCGGGCCTTCAACGTCCCGAACGTGATGATCTGGCCGACCGACTCGCGGCCGTAGCGCTGGCGCGCGTACTCGAGGATCTCGCCCCGCCGCTCGAAGCAGAAGTCGAGATCGATGTCCGGCATCGAGATGCGCTCGGGATTCAGGAAGCGCTCGAACAGCAGGTCGAACCGGAGCGGGTCGACGGTGGTGATGCGCAGCGCGTACGCGATCAGCGAGCCGGCCGCGGAGCCGCGTCCGGGGCCCACCGGAATGCCGCGATCGCGCGCCGCCTTGATCAAATCGTAGACGATCAGGAAGTAGCCGGCGTATCCCGTGCGCGTGATGACGTCGAGCTCGTAGACCAGCCGCTGCTCCACGGCGTCGGGCAGGGGATCGCCGTAGCGCTCGGCCGCCCCTTTGCGCGCGAGATGGACCAGCAGGTCCTGGTCTGACGCGAACTCCGCGGGCCGCGGATACTGCGGCAGGAAGTAGCGTTTCTCGAAGTCGAACTCGCACAGCTCGGCGACCCGCGACGTCTCGGCGAGCGCGGTCGTGCCGAACAGCGACGCCATTTCCTTCTCGGATTTGACGTAGCTCTCCTGCCCGAAGAAACGAAACCGCTTGGGATCGTCGAGATCCTTCCCCGTTCCGATCGCGAGCAGCACGTCGTGCGCTTCGGCGTCTTCGCGCCGCAGGTAGTGCGCGTCGTTCGTCGCCAGGACCGGCAAGCCGAGCTCGGTGCCGAGCCGCAACATGCCTTCGGTGACGATCTTTTCTTCGGGCAGGCCGTGGTTCTGCACCTCGAGCCAGAAGCCATTCGGCCCGAACGTGCGCGCGAACCATTCCGCGCTCGCCTTCGCCGCTTCGTACTTCCCTTCGCGCAGGTACAGCGCGATCTCGCCCGACAGGCAAGCCGCGAGGCCGATGATCCCCTCGTGATACTGCGCCAGCACTTCCTTATCGATGCGGGGCCGGCGGTAATAGCCCTCCGTGAACCCGATCGACGACAGCCGGATCAGGTTCTGGTAGCCGACGCGATTCTTCGCGAGCAGGACGAGGTGCGAGTAGTTGGAGCCGAGCGGCGTGTCGGGGGCGGGCTTCTCGCGGCTGCGGCGGCTGCCGAACGCGAGATAGGCCTCGAATCCCAGAATCGGCCGGATTTTGCGAGCCTTGGCTTCTTCGTAGAACGACCAGGCGCCGTGGAGGTTGCCGTGGTCGGTGATCGCGAGCGAATCCATGCCCAGCGCCTGAACCCGATCCAGCAGTTCGGGGATCCGATTCGCGCCGTCGAGGAGAGAGTACTCGCTGTGCGTGTGGAGATGAACGAACGGCATGGTTACGCCGGTGAATCTGCCGTATTTTGCGCGGTCATGCAATGGCTGATGCTGGTACTCACGTACGTCGTCATGGCGTTGCTCGAGCGTCTCGCGCGCGGTGCGCCGCTCGAGGCGCTGGCGACGCTCATTCTCGGATTCCTGATTGTCGCCGGACTCATCGCGGGCACGATCGCCGCGCGGCTCCACGTGCCGCGTCTCGTCGGATACGTGCTCGCGGGTGTGATCGCCGGACCGGCATGGCTCAACCTGGCGGGGGGATCGAGCGCCGACGTTCCCAGCGCGCTCGCCCCCGTCGCGACCGGAGCGCTGGCGCTGATCGCCTTCGCCGTCGGCAACGAAATCTCATTCGACGTGTGGCGCGGAGCGCGCGAGCGCCGCGTCGCGATGGGTCGCATGCTGCTCGGCGCCATGGGTGCGCCGTTCCTCGCCGTCACGCTCGTGGTGCTGAGCGTCAGTCCGTGGTTTTTCCTGACCGCGCACCAGCCGTTCGGCGACGCGCTCGCCGTCGCGCTGACGCTCGGCATTTTCGCCGCGACGTCGTCGCCGGTCATCGCGTGGTCCACGATTGTCGATTCCGGCGCGGATCCGAACGGGCCGCTCGCGCGCACCACGATCGACGTCGGCGTCGCCCAGGATCTCGTTGCCGTCGTCTTCTTCATTATTATGCTCGCGATCCTGCCGTTGGCCGCGAGTCAGGGCGCGGTGGCGCCGGGGATGGCGCTCCACACGCTGCTCGTGCTCGCCGCCTCGCTGGCAAGCGGCGCCCTGCTGGCGCTTGGCGCCGCGCAGTACCTCCGGGTGATGCAGGGCACACTCGTCTGGGTGCTCCTCATCTTTGCGTTTGTCGTGACGCAGGTCGTACGATTGGCCGGTCTCGATGCCGTGCTGATCGCGCTGGCGGCAGGCGTGACCTTGCGAAACGCCGTTCCGGCCGCGAGCGCGCGTGTCCGGGGCGAGCTCGCGCGATGCGCGCTGCCCGTCTATGTCGTATTTTTTGCGCTCGCCGGGAGCACGATGCGGCTCGACGCGCTGGCCGACGTCGCGCCGTGGGCGCTGCTGCTGGTCGCACTGCGCCTGGTCTACCTGTGGGTCGGGCTGCGCTGGGCCGGGCGCCACTCCGCGGTGGACCCCGGGTTCGCGCGATTCGGTGCCCTTGGCCTGGTGTCGCAGGGCGGATTGATGGTGACGTTGGCCGCGCTCGCGCGGCGCGCGTTTCCGGAGTGGAATGTGTCGCTGGAGGCGCTGGTCGTGGCCATGATGGGCGTGCACCAGCTGGCCGGACCGATCTCTTTCCAATGGGCTCTGCGGCGCACGGGGGAGCTGGACGCCCGCGCGCGAGGAGCGGAGGGGTTGCATGACAGTGAATCCGGTCAGAGTCCTCCCGTTCTCGCTGCTGGCGGTGATCGCATGTAGCGGCGGAAGCAGTCCGCACATTACGACGTGTACCACCGCCGGCGACACGGTCACGCTTGCCGCCTGGCAGTACGCCTCCATCGATCCCGCTGGCGGCAACGGCTGCACCGTGTACCCGGCCGCGGGCGGAAGCGGCGCCCAATATCTCCTCGTCCCGCAGATCACGACCGGCACGCCCGGGCAACAGACGGGATACCGGTTGGTCGGCGACACGCTCGTGCCGGCGCCGAGCGCACCCGTCCCTGCCGCGGCGCGAATCAGCGCAGCGCAGCAGTTTCATGATTACCTCCGTCTCGGCGACCAGAATCGCTCGTGGGGCTTCGCGCCCGAAGCGGGTGCGGCCAGCCGCCCGCGTCTCTCGGCCACCGGCAGCCCGCCGGGCGTGGGGACGCTCCGCCACTTCAAGGTCTGCGCGAAAGTCGATTGCTCGAAGTTCGACGACGTCTTCGCGCGCGTCCGCGCGCTCGCGTCCAAGGTCGCGATCTATGTCGACACGCTGGCGCCCGCGGGCGGTCTCGATTCCGCGCAGCTCGACAGCCTCGCGCAGCAGTTCGACACGACGCTCTACGCGGTCGACACGGCCGCGTTCGGGCGCGAGTCCGACATCGACTCGAACAGTGTCGTCCTCGTGCTGATGACGAACACCGTCAACAAGCTGGTGACGGCGAGCTCGTGCGTTTCGAGCGGCTTCGTGGCGGGCTTTTTCTTCGGCGCGGACCTCGATCCCGCGTTCAAGAACGATTCGCGCTCCAACAAGGGCGAAGTCTTCTACTCGATTGTCGCCGATCCGGCGGGGACGCTGAGCTGCACGCATTCGCAACAGGAGGTCGAGGCCTTCGTGCCGGTGACGTTCATTCACGAGTTCCAGCACATGATCAGCTTCGGCCAGCATGTGCTGGCGCGCGGCGGGACGGGCGAAGTGCTGTGGTTGAACGAAGGACTCTCCCATTACGCGGAAGAGCTTGGCGGGCGCAGGTTCGAGCTCGCTCCCGCGGCGAAGCTCACGGATTGCACCATCGGCACGATTACGTGTCGCTTCTACGCTGGTGACTTGCTGGACGCGTACACGTACCTCGACTCGACGGGCAGTCACTTCCTCGAGGCCACGGCGGGGATCGGCACACTCGCCGAGCGTGGGGCGGACTGGTTGTTCGTGCGCTACCTGGTGGATCGCTATGCGGCGGGAAGTACCCTCGCCGACTGGAACACGTTCACGCGCTCCATGGAGCAGACGACGCAGACCGGCGCCCAAAACATCGCGGCCGTGACCGGCACGCCGTTCGCCACCGTGGTGTCGCGTTGGGCCCTGGCGAACTACGCTACGGACAACGGCTCGGCGCCTCCTGAGCTCACGTACAACTCCTGGGATCTGCATTCCGTCTTCTCGTCGCTGCACACGCAGCGGCCAACGCTGTTTCCGAAGTTCTATCCGCTCGTTCCAACGTCGAGTGCGGGCAGTGCGGTGAACCTCTCGGGCACACTGCGGGCGGGATCGGCCGTCTATCATTTTGCCGTCCAGAACCCCGGTGACCCGGGCTTCACGCTGAGCTTCACGCAACCGAACGGGGCGCTGATCAATGCGGTGTTGGGTCCACGGCTGAACGTGCTGCGGATTCAATGAAGGCGGTCAAGCGGTTGAGCGGTTGGGCGGTTGCAATGGCGGTTTTGCTAACCGCCCAACCGCTGAATCGCTTAACCGCCCAGACGGAGGGCAGCGTGCTTCCCCTCATTCCGGGATCCACGCGGTCGGCCGCCCTCGGCGGTGCCGGCGCCGCGCTCGTTGGGGATGCGGGCGCGATGTTCGCCAATCCCGCGGGCATTGCGACGGTCCGCCATCTCAGCATCGAGGGCTCCTACGAGCCGTATCTCGGTGGGAGCGCGCTGTCGTCGGCGGCGCTGGCGCTGCGCGTGAGTCATTTCACCTGGGGCGTCGGCGCGCAAACGCTCGACTACGGCTCCGAGCCCGAGATCATTCCTGATCCGGCGACCGGCGGCCGCAGCGGCATGCCCACGGGAGCCGATTTTCATCCCTATGAAGCGCTGGCCGCGACGTCGCTGGTCTATCGGCGCGGCATGCTCGCGCTCGGGTTCACCGGCAAATACGACCGGCAGCAGATCGGCTCCGAAGTGAGCGATGCGTGGGCGGGTGACGTCGGGTTGGGCGTCGCGGTCTTCGACATCCTGGCGCTCGGCGTGAGCGTGCAGAATCTGGGCGGCGACCTCGGTGCCGGTGCCTTGCTGCCTCGTCGCACCCGCGCCGGCCTGACGCTCAACTATACCGATCCGCAGGGGACGTTCCGCCTGTTGACCACGCTGGAAGGGCAGTGGACGCGCGACCGGCATGCGGTGCTCATTCAGGGACTCGAAGCCGGTATCGTCAGGAGCGGCGTCGGCCTCGTCGCCCGGCTCGGGTACGCGACGCGCGCGGCGATCACCGATCAATCGCGCATCTCATTGGGCGGCGGCATCGTGCTCGGCCGGCTCGGCATGGACTACGCGTTCCAGTCGTATGACGCCCTCGGCGGCGGGACCCATCGCGTGGGACTTCGATGGACGCCCTGACCGAACGCGCGCGTCCGCGCTGGGGCCGGCTGCTCAAGCGCGTCGCCGTGATCGTCCTCGGGGCGGCCGCAGCCGGGGTGGCGCTCATGCTGGTGTTCAGCGCCGACGCGCGGTACATCGCGCGCGCCGGCATCGAGGAAGCGCGGCTGCTGCTGCGCCGCCGCGCGATCGACAAGCTGATCGCCGACTCGAGCACCGCGCCCGCGCTGCGCCAGCGCCTGGCGCTCGTCCTCGCCGCGCGCGCCTATGCGGCCGATTCCCTCGGCCTCGCGGTGGCGAAGACGTACACGACCTACGTGGACGTCGGCCGGGATACCCTGCTGCTCGTGTTGTCGGCGAGCCGCAAGGACAAGCTGCGCGAGGTGACGTGGCACTATCCGATTGTCGGGATCGTGCCGTACAAGGGTTTCTTCAAGGCCTCGCGCGCGCGCGCGGAAGCGGCAGACCTCGACGCGCAGGGGCTCGACGTCTTCCTGCGGCCGTCCGGCGCGTTCTCCACGCTCGGCTATCTGAGCGATCCGCTGTTCTCGACGGCGATGAGTCGCGACACGATGGAGCTCGTGGCCACCGTCATTCATGAGCTGGCGCACAACACGCTGTACGTGAAGAGCCAGACGCCGTTCAACGAGAGCTTCGCGAGCTTCGTCGGCTATCGCGGCGCGGAGGCGTTTTTCCGGGCGCGGCACGACACGCTCGACGCCAAGCGCGCGGCGGCGCGCTGGCGCGACGAGCGCACGCTCGACGTCTTCTATGCCGAGCTGGCGCGGCGGCTCGACTCGGCGTACTCCGAGCCGATGAGTGCCGACCGCGTGGAGCAGGTCCGCACGTCGCTGTATGGCTGGGCCCACGATCAGTTCCGCGGGGCGGTCGGCCAGTCGCTCGAGACGTACGATTGGCGCTGGTTCGCGCAGGCGCCGCTGAACAATGCGGTCGTGATCGCGGAGCGGTTTTACCGAATGAACCTGAATCTCTTCGACGAGATCTACCTGCAGAACAATGCCGATATCGCGGAAACGATCCGAGCGATTCAAATACGAGTCTACACCCAACCAGGAGACCCCTACCAGGCGCTGTACTCCCGGCCGGGCATGAAGGTCGAGTGAGCTAGTTCCCCCGCAAGCGCTCCGCGTCCGCCACGCGCTGCAGCGCAATTCCGTACGCCGCAGTCCTGAAGGTCACGCCTTTCTGCTTCGCCAGATCGCGGACCGAGTTGTAGGCCTTCGTGATCGTCGCCTTGAGCTCCCGGTTCACCTGCTCGTGCGTCCAGCGGTACTGTTGGAGATTCTGCGCCCATTCGTAGTAGCTGACGGTGACGCCGCCCGCGTTCGCCAGGAAGTCGGGAATCACGGCGATGCCGCGCTCGTCGAGAATGAGGTCGGCGGTCGGCGTCGTCGGCTCGTTCGCTCCTTCGACGACGACCTTGCAGTCGATCGTCTTCGCGTTCGCTTCTTTCGTGATGACGCCGCCCAGCGCGGCGGGCACCAGCCAGTCACAGGGAATCGTCCACAGCTCGTCGTTCGTGACGCGCTTGCCGTGGGGCCACTCGCCGATCCGCTTTCCAGCCGCCACGTGCGTGATCAAGGCCGGGATGTCGATCCCTTTATCATTGTAGATGCCGCCGTCGACGTCGCTCACCGCGACGACCGTGGCGGCGGATTCGGTATGGAGCAGCCGCGCGAGATGGCTGCCGACGTTGCCGAAGCCTTGTATCACGACGCGCCCGCCCTTGAGCGGGATGCCGAAGTCGCGGGCGTACTCCTGCATCACGTACATGACGCCGCGGCCGGTCGCCTCCTCGCGGCCCAGTGAGCCGCCGAGCGCCACTGGTTTCCCCGTGACGACCGCGGGCGTATAGCCCTGGCGGCTCGAGTATTCGTCGAGGATCCAGGCCATCACCTGCGCGTTGGTGTTCACGTCGGGCGCGGGGATGTCGCGGTAGGGGCCGAGCACGATGGCGATCCGCTGGGTGAACCGGCGCGTCAATCGTTCGAGCTCGAGCTTCGAGAGCTTCTTGGGATCGACCGTCACGCCGCCCTTGGCGCCGCCGAACGGGATGTCCATCAGCGCGGTCTTCCAGGTCATGATCGTCGCGAGGCCGAGCACTTCATCGTGGTCGGCCTCGGGGTGGTAGCGAATGCCGCCCTTGCACGGCCCGCGCGCGCCGTTGTGCTGGATGCGATAGCCCGTGAACACCTCGATGCGGCCGTCGTCCATGCGGACCGGCACTTCAACCTGCACCTCGCGGAACGGCGACATCAGGATCTTCCGCATGTACGCTTCAAGGTTGATCAGGTCGGCGGCGCGATCGAACTGATTCTGGACGATCGCGCGGCCCGACATCGGGGCGCGGCTCGGCCGGGACGGGGGCGGCGTCTCTTTGGTCGCGGTCATGTGGTCGTCTGGTTAGAGGGGCCGCAGCCGGCGGCCCGCGAGCCGGGCACTGGCATGCGAGGCTTCGCTTTGGGCCTGCGCGGGATGCGGCGCCCGCTCGAGGCGCTTGCCGCCCTCCGTGAGCACGCCCGCGACGTCGGTCGTCACGACCGGCTGCGTCTCGGCGGGATGCTCGACGGCGAACACGAGCCCGGTAGCGTCGCCCCCCAGCTTGGCGACGAGCCCGTTCCACGTGCGGTCCGCATACATCGGACGGAGCGCGAGGACCAGCGGGCACACGCGCGGGTCGAACGCGCCCGGGGTCACGACGGGCGCGCCGAGCCGCTCCGCCAGGTCGATGGTCGCCGGAAACTCGGGGCCGAGCAGGATGACCTGGCCGAAGTGCCAATCGCAGCGCGCCGCGACTTCGGCGAATGTCGCCACGAGGGTCTCGTCGCTCGGCGCGACCGGACCCGGCGTGCCGGCGAGCACGACTGCGCCTGTGTCGGCGAACCAGCGCTCACCCGCGCTCAGGTCCTCGGGGCGGCGGGGGGCGAACGAGCCGTAGCGCCGCGTGACCTGAATCTCGCGCTCGGCGTCGGCGCGCTGCTCGGCGTGCTCTGCCGCCTCGGCCGCGCCTTCGAACGCGACCTCGGCGGCCTGATAGCGGCCCGCCTCGCGCAGCACCTGGCCGCGCAGCTTGAGCGTGTCGGTGTGGGGCTCGAGCGCGAACGCGCGGTCCAGTGCGAGCAACGCGCGATTGCGGTCGCCGAGCTTCCAGGCGGCGTAGCCCAGCTCGTGCCAGACGAGCGCGAAGTCGGGGTCGGCCTCGACGGCCTTATCCAGCTCGGCCAACGCTTCAGGGTAGCGCCCGAGCTCGGTCAGCGCGGCACCGCGCAGCGTCAGCGAGAAGCCCGTATCGCCGAAGACGGCCCGCGCGCGGTCGGCGAGCTGGAGCGCCGCGTCGCCGCGGCCGCCCGCGCGCAGCAGCTCGAAGTACTCGGCCCAGCAGGCTTTCAGCTCCGGTTTGGACGCGAGCAGCTCGTCGTATGCGGATTGCGCGTCCGAGAACCGGCCTTCGCGGGCCAGCCAGCGCGCGCGCGCCAACGCGCGCTCGCTGCGCGCGTCGGGGAACAGGTCGTAGGACGCCGTCGTCCGCATGGCGCACAAATCTACCCGTGCCACGGTCGCTGGCCAGCCGCGACCGTCGTATCTACATTTCTGCCGCGATGGATCGTGAACAACTGCTGCGCGAGCTGAGTGAGTTTCTCCGCATCCCCTCCGTCTCGACGCTAACCGCGCATAACGAAGATTGCCGTCACGCTGCCGAATGGGTCGCGACCGAGTTGCGTCGTCTCGGCTGTCACGACGTCCAGTTTCTGGGCAGCGAGACGCACCCCGTCGTCTGGGGACAGGGGCCGGAGGTTCCCGGCGCGCCGACGCTGCTCATCTACGGACATTACGACGTGCAGCCGCCCGATCCGCTCGCGGAGTGGACGACGCCCCCGTTCGAGCCGACGGTGCGCGACGGGCGCCTCTACGCGCGCGGCTCCGCCGACGACAAGGGGCAAGTTTTCTGTCTCCTGAAGGCGATCGACGACGCGAAGCCCGCCGTCAATTTCCGCTTTCTGATCGAAGGCGAGGAAGAGTTCGGCTCGAAGGTGTTGTTCGATCTGCTGCGGCGTGAGCCTGAGCGCGTGAAGGCGGACGTCGTGCTCGTCGCCGACATGTCGTACGTCGCTCCCAGGTGGCCGGCCATCTACACGACGCTGCGCGGTCTGTGCTATGCCGAAATCACCGTGCGCACTGCGAAGAGCGATCTGCATTCCGGCGAATACGGCGGCGCCGCTCCAAACGCCCATGAAGAGCTGTGCCGGCTGCTTGGCCGCCTGAAGGGCGAGGACGGTAAGGTCAACATTCCGGGCTTCTATTCCGCGGTGAAGCGTCCGTCCAAGGCGGAGCTCGCGGCGTGGAAAAAGCTGCCGTTCAATGAGAAGGATTTCCTGACCAAGCGCGTCCAGGGCAAGAAGCTGCTCGGGCTGAAGAAGTACTCGGTGCTGGAGCGGCTGTGGGCGCTGCCGACGTTCGAGATCCACGGCATCATGGGCGGCTTCACGGGTGAGGGCGCGAAGACGGTGATTCCGGCCGTGGCGACGGCAAAGGTCAGTATGCGGCTCGTGCCGAACCAGACGTTAAAGGTCGTCGAGCGGCAGCTCGCGGCGGCGGTGAAGCGCCTGGCGCCGAGTTATGTGACGGCGAGCGTGCGGTTCCTCCACGGCGCCGATCCCGCGCAGATCGAGGTGGACGACGGCGCGTTCACGCTGCTGGGCCAGGCCTTCAAGGACGTGACGGGGCGGGGCACGGTCCCCGCGCGCGCCGGCGGGTCGATTCCCGTCGTCCCCGCGTTAGCGTCCGGCGGCGCGCCGGTCATCCTCACGGGCATCGGACTGCCGGACGACCGCCTGCATGCGCCGAACGAAAAGCTGGACCTGAAGCAGCTGTGGGAAGGGATCGACGTGTTTCGGAGGTTCTACGAATTGCTGGGAGCGGCGAGCGAATGATCAATGGTCAACGTTCAATGATCATTGATCATTGATCATTCCGATTCCGCAGCAGGTTCTTACTGGCATTACGGAATCGGTTGATCTCGTGCTGCGTCAGGCCGCGGCCACCGTACCGCTCCTCCGTCCACGGATCGCCGCGCATGTGGTAGCCGTTCTGCTCCCAGAATCCCGGTAAGTCCTCTTCCAGAAGCTCGAAGCCGCGCACCCACTTCGCGCTCTTCCAGAAATACAGATGCGGCACGAGCAACCGCGCCGGCCAGCCGTGCTCCGGCGTGAGCGGCTCTCCCGCCCACGTCAACGCGATGAGATTTTCCGGACGATTCAAATCCGACAACGGCAGGTTTGTCGTGAATCCCTGCTCGGCGACGACCAGGCAGTACTTCGCGTTCGGTTTGAGGCCGGCACGCTCGAGCAGGAGCGAGACGGGCACGCCCTCGAAGCTATTGTCGAGCCGGCTCCACGTGGTGACGCAATGGATGTCGCATTGCACCGTCTTGCGCGGCAGCGCGACAAATTCGTCCCAGCTGAGCGTGAACGGCCGCTCGACGAGTCCGGAGACGGTGAACGTCCACTTGGCGGTATCCACCATCGGGACATCGCCGTAATGCAGGACGGGCCACTTGGTGGTTTGAATCTGGCCCGGAGGGACGCGCGGCTTCGTTTCCGTGGGCTAAAGCCTCCCTTCGCTGCGCTCAGGGCAAGCTCTCAAGGACGCGGGAATACACGATACGCCGAACGTTTTCTCGAAACCTGCAAGCACTGCATCGAGGCTCTCCCTCCACAACATCTCCCTTCTCCCTTCTCCCTTCTCCCTTTCCACCGACGTCATCTCCACGCCCTGAATCCCGCACGGCACGATGCGGCCGAATTGCGCGAGATCGGTCGTCACGTTCAGCGCGAAGCCGTGCCAGGTGACCCACTGCTTCACGTGAATGCCGATGCTCGCGATCTTGCGACCGTGCGTCCAGACGCCGGTGAACCCCGGATTGCGCTCGGCGCGGATCTCGAGGATCGCCAGCGCGTCGATCAACGCTTGCTCGAGTGTCCGCAGATACCAATGGAGGTCCTGCTTGTAGGACTTGAGGTCGATGATGGGATAGCCGACGAGCTGCCCCGGCCCGTGGAACGTGACGTCGCCGCCGCGTTCGACCTCGAAGACATCGATTCCCGCGCGCTCGAGCAGATGCGCATCGTGCGCGGTGCGACCCAAGGTGACGACCGGCGGATGCTCGAGCAGCAGCAGCACGTCGTGGTCGAGCCGTCCGGCGATTCGATCGTCGGCGAGCTCCCGTTGCCACTCGAGGGCTTCCCCGTAATCGACCGTGCCGGCCTCGACGACCTCGAGCGCCCTCACGTCGTTCCCTCCACGCCCTTGCCCCTAGCGGCCCAGCGCCATGCCACGATGCCGCACGCGATGTTGAGGAGGAGCCACGCGATCAGTCCGATGAGTCCGAGCAGACCGTCGAGCGGCGCGGCAAGAAAGCCGATCAAGAGCGCGCCGATGGCGGCGAGGACGGCGATCACTCCGCGCTGCCAGATGTTGTCCAGGCCGCCGCTGCGGAGCGCGCCGACGATGAATCCGACGCCGATGGCCACACCCATGCCGATCGTCAGTGCGTCGGGCGCCGTCTCGCGATACACGCGTGGGTCGAGGTCGCCTCGCAGGATCGATGCGACGATCTGCGCGCCCGTCAGGCAGGCGCCGCCGAAGCCGACGCCGGATGCCAGCGAGCCCAGCCCCAGCGCGAGCGGATCCTTCAGGGCGCCAGGGTCGTCGCTCATATGTGCAGCACGCGCCCCATCGAATCGAGCGCCGCCTCGGCGACCGCTTCCGACATCGTCGGGTGGGCGTGGATCGCGAGATCGACTTCCTCGACCGTGTACTCGTTCTCCCGCGCCACGGCCAGCTCGTGGATCATTTCGGAGGCGTGCGCGCCCACGATGTGCGCGCCGAGAATCTCGCCGTACTTCTTGTCGCGCAGAATCTTGACGAAGCCTTCCGTCTCGCCCGTGCCGCGCGCGCGGCCGTTGGCCGAGAACGGGAATTTGCCGGCCACGTAGTCGATCTTCTTGTCCCTACACTGCTCCTCCGTCAGTCCAATACTGGCGACTTCCGGATGGCAGTACGTGACGCTCGGCACGTTGTCGTACTTGATGGGATGCGGCTTCTGCCCCGCGATGATTTCCGCAACCGTCACGCCCTCGCGGCTGCCCTTGTGGGCCAGCATCGGCGGGCCGGCGACGTCGCCGATCGCGTAATAGCCGGCGGCGCTCGTCTGGAGATTCTTGTCGACCTTGATAAAGCCGCGGTCGGTGAGCTGGATGCCGCACTCTTTCAGCCCGATGTTCTCCGTGTTCACCGCGCGGCCCGCGGCCATGAGCACCGCCGCGGCCGTCACCTGTTTCTTCTCGCCGCCCGATTCGACGTCGAGCGTGACTTTGTCCTTGGCGACCGTCGCCTTGGTCACCTTCGCGCCCGCGATCACGTCGATCCCGCGCTTGCGGTAGCTCTTGCTGAGGACGTCCGACGACTCCGCGTCCTCGAGCGGCAAGATGCGGGGCAGGGCCTCGATCACTGTGACCTTGACGCCGAACGCGTTGAAGATGTCGGCGAACTCCATGCCCACCGCGCCGGCGCCGATCACGGCCAGCGTCGCCGGGATCTTCTCCATCACGAGCGCCTCGTCGGAGGAGATCACGGTCGTCTTGTTGATCTCGAGGCCGATTTGCGGAATGCCTTTCACGCGCGAGCCCGTGGCGATGACGACTGCCTTCTTCGCTTCGTAGACGTCGGAGCCGACCTTGACCTTCTTGCCGGGTTGGAGCACGCCCGTGCCCTTCACGACGGTGACTTTGTGCTTCTTCATCAGGAATTCGACGCCCTTCGAGTTCTGCTCGCTGACGCGGCGCGAACGCTTCATCGCGACGCCGTAGTCCGTGCTCACAGAGCCGGCCTCGACGCCGAACTCCTTCGATTCCTTGAGCAGGTTCGCGATGTAGGCCGAGTGGAGCAGCGCCTTGGTCGGGATACAGCCGATGTTCACGCAGACGCCGCCGAGCTTTTCCTGCTCGATGACCGCGGTGGCGAGCCCGAGCTGCGCGCAGCGGATGGCGCAGACGTAGCCCGCGGGACCTCCCCCCAACACAATGACGTCAAACGAATTTGCCACAGGTGCTCCTTCATTGCGGATTTCGGATTGTGGATTGCGGATTCTCACGGCGGGCGTCGCACCCAATCCGCAATCCGCAATCGACAATCCGCAATTAGAGCAACATCGCCAGCGGATTCTCCAGCATCTGCTTCAGCGT
>DATDEZ010000169.1:0-7874 GCA_036522875.1 Gemmatimonadales bacterium
ATGCTCGGGATCCGGCGGGGGAACGCCTTTCGTCACGTCCAGGCTCATCATGGGGCGGCAAAGGGCGGCGGAGGGCGGCGAGGTGAAGCGGCGGCAACTCCCGACTCCTGGGCCCCCCCGGTGCTAAACACTGTGGCTGCCACGGGAGAAGGAATCGCTGACCTGCTCGCTGCCCTCGATCGCCATCACGAATTCCTTGAATCCTCCGGCAAGCTGGAAGACCGGCGGAAACGGCGTCTCGCAGCGCGAACCCGCGCGGTGGTGAACCGGGCCATACGGCAGTGGGTATGGGATGAGACAGACGCCGATACCCTGCTGCAGCGCCGGCTGGACGACGTCGCCGCAGGCACGTGCAGCCCCTACGACGTCGCGGCGGAAGTCCTGAAACACGTGAGGAATGGCGCGGCCGAGCCGCGAACTCTCAATGACCAATGATCAATGACCATCAATAAAAAGCCGGTCTACACCCTCGCCGATCTCAACGGCTTCGACGTCGAAAAGCAGCTCGGGCGACCCGGAGAGTATCCGTTCACGCGCGGCATTCATCCCACGATGTACCGCGGCAAGCTCTGGACGATGCGCCAGTTCGCGGGCTTCGGCAGCGCCGCCGACACGAACCGCCGCTACAAGTTCCTGCTCGAGCGCGGCCAGACCGGTCTCTCCGTCGCCTTCGATTTTCCCACCTTGATGGGGTACGACTCCGACCATCCGCGCTCCGAGGGCGAGGTCGGGAAGTGCGGGGTCGCGATTTCCTCGCTCGCCGACATGGAGACGCTGTTCGACGGCATTCCGCTCGACCAGGTCTCGACGTCGATGACGATCAACGGCCCCGCGGCGATTCTGTTCTGCTTCTACGTCGCGGCTGCCGAGAAGCAGGGCGTGCCGATCGCGAAGCTGCGTGGAACCGTGCAGAACGACATCCTCAAGGAGTACATGGCCCAGCACGCCTGGGTCTATCCGGTCGAGCCGGCGCTCAAGGTCATCGTGGACATGTTCGAATGGGGCGCGAAACACACACCGCTGTGGAACACGATCTCCATCTCCGGCTACCACATTCGCGAAGCCGGCGCGACGGCCGCCCAGGAGCTCGCGTTCACGCTCGCCAACGGTTTCACGTACGTCGAGCGGGGAGTCGCGCGGGGGCTCGACATCGACAGCTTCGCCGCGCGCCTTTCCTTCTTCTGGGACATCCACAACGACTTCTTCGAGGAGATCGCGAAGCTGCGCGCGGCACGCCGGATCTGGGCGCGGCACATGCGCGAGCGCTACCAGGCGCGGCAGCCGCGCTCCTGGATGATGCGGTTCCACAGTCAGACCGCGGGCGTCACGCTCACGGCGCAGCAGCCGCTGAATAACGTCGTCCGCGTGGCGTACCAGGCCCTCGCCGCCGTCCTCGGCGGCACGCAATCGCTCCACACGAATTCCCTCGACGAGACGCTGGCGCTGCCCACCGAGCAGTCGGTGCAGGTCGCGCTGCGCACGCAGCAGATCCTCGCGCACGAGACCGGCGTCGCGAAGGTGATCGACCCGCTCGGCGGCTCGTACTTCGTGGAAGCGCTCACCGACCAGCTGGAGCGCGAGGCGGAAGCGCTGTTCGCCGAAATCGCGTCCATCGGCGGCGTCGTCCGCGGCATCGAGACCGGCTGGTTCCAGCGGCAGATTGCCCAGTCGGCCGCCGCGTTTCAGCGTCAGGTGGAACTCGGAGAGCAGGTGATCGTCGGCGTGAACGAGTTCGTGTCCGACGACGATCATCCCGTCGAGATCTTGAAGGTGTCGAACGATGCCGAAGATGAGCAGCGCCGGCGGATCGCGCGCGTGCGCGCCGAGCGCGACAACGACCTGGTCGAGCGCCGCCTCGAGGCCCTGCGCCAGGCCGCCGAATCGGACCAGAACGTCATCGGGCCGATGCTGGACTGCGCCCGCGCGTACGCCACGCTCTATGAGATCCGCCACGCGCTCGAGCGCGTCTGGGGCGCCTACCGCGAACCCGTCTTCTTTTAGCCGATGAGCGCCCTGCCTGCCGCCATGACCGAACAGGATGCCCGTGCCACGATTGACCGGCTCGCGGCCATCGAGCCCGGCCGTCACTGGGTCGTCACGTGTTACCTGAAGCTCGAGCCGCGCGATCGCGCGCGCGGCAAGTACTTGATCAAGATGAAGAACCGCGTGAAGGAGCGCGAGGCGGCGCTCGCCCGCCAGTCGCCGTCACACGAAGATCGCGAATCGATCGCGGCGAGCCTGCGCCAGGTCCTCGACTATCTCGAGGAACCGAACCATCTGCCGCGGAGCCGCGCCGTCGCCATTATCGCCTCGCGCGAGCTGGGACTGTTCGAGGTCTTACCGCTGCCGCACGTGCACCGCTCCCGCCTCGCCGTCGCACGCGAGCCCCTGATCCGGGAGCTGCTCGGGTTGGAGGAGGAGTTCGGCACCATCCTCACGGTGGTGTACGACCGCACGGCGGCGCGCTTCTTCGAGGTGACGGCGTACGACTGCATGGAGCGGCCCGGGCTGGCCGCGATCGACAGCTCGCGCGCCGGCAAATTCCACGGCGGCGAGCAGCACCAGGTGATGGGCCGCGGCGCGCGCGGCGGAAGCCCGACCGGCACGATCGGCGAGTTCAACTATCACAATCGCATCCGGGCCGAGAAGCAGCGGCTCTACGCGCAAATCGCCGACCGCATCTTCCAGATCAATCGCGAGCGCCCGTTGAGCGGCATCGTGCTGGGCAGCGTCGGTGTGGACGCAGGCGCCGTTGTGCCGCACCTTCACACCTATGTTCACGATCTGGTGTTCGGCGTCGTGAAGCTCAGCCCCAAGAAGACGACGCCGGCGGCGGTGCGCGACACGACCCTCGCGCTGCGCGAGGAACGCGAGCGCGCCTGGGAGCGCGCCCACGCCGACGCCGTGAAAGACGGCGCGCCGCGCGGCTGGGCGGTGAACGGCGTGGACGCAACGCTGAAAGCCCTGCGCCGCGGCCAGGTTCGCACGCTGCTCGCCGACGGTCGCGACGACGATTCCCGTATCGACGAGGCGGTCGAAGAAGCGCTCGGTCAGCGCGCGCAGGTGGATGTCCTCTACGACGAAACAGCCCGGCGTGTCGTGGACGGCCTCGCGGCGCTCCTGCGCTTCCGCACGTGATGGCACGCGCCAAGCGGCCGATCCGAATCCTGGTCGCCAAGCCGGGTCTCGACGGTCATGACCGTGGCGCGAAGGTCGTCGCGGCCGCCCTGCGCGACGCCGGGATGGAAGTCATCTACACGGGATTGCATCAAACTCCCGAAATGATCGCGCAGGCCGCCATTCAGGAGGACGTCGACGTCGTGGGGCTGTCGGTGCTCTCGGGCGCGCACATGACGTTATTCCCGCGCGTGCGGAAACTGCTCGACGCCGCCGGCCGCCGGGACGTGCTGCTGACGGGCGGCGGCATCATTCCGCCGGAAGACATGACGGCGTTGGAAGGGCAGGGCACGGGCAAGCTGTTCGGCCCCGGCACGCCCACGTCCGACCTCATCAAATACATCCAGGAGTGGGCGGCGGAGCACGTCGCCGCGTGAGTCGCCTCAAGACGCTCAGCGCCGAGTACCAGCAGGTCCGCGCGCGCCTCGAACAAGGAGGGGGCGCCGAGCGCGTCAAACGCCAGCACGACCAGGGAAAACTCACCGCGCGCGAGCGCGTGACCGCGCTGCTCGACAAGGACGGCCCGTGGCTCGAAGTCGGGTTGCTGGTCGCCTACGATCAGTACGACGGCCAGGCTCCCGCGGCCGGCGTCGTCACCGGCCTCGGCCGCATTGGCGGACGTCCGGCGGTCGTGGTTGCGAACGACGCCACGGTCAAGGCGGGGTCGTGGTGGCCGGAGACGATCAAGAAGATCCTGCGCGCGCAAGAGATCGCGATGCGCCAGCGCATCCCCATCGTCTATCTCGTGGACTCCGCCGGCGTCAACCTTCCCTATCAGGGCGGGGTCTTTCCGGGACAGTATGGCGCGGCGCGCATCTTCTACTACAACTCGATCATGCGGCGCTATCTCAAGGTCCCGCAGATCTCCGCCGTGATGGGACCGTGCATCGCGGGCGGCGCGTACCTGCCCGCGCTGTCCGACGTGATCTTCATGGTCGAGGGAACGTCGTTCATGGGACTCGGCGGGCCGAACCTCGTGAAGGGCGCGACGGGCCAGGTGGTGGACGCGGAGTCGCTCGGCGGCGCGGCGACGCACACCGCGATCAGCGCGGTCGCGCATTATCGCGCGAAGAACGATCAGGATTGCATCGCGAAGATCCGCGAATACATCGGCCGGTTGCCGCACGCGGCGCCGCAGCGCCGGACGTTCCCCGCGCCAAAACGCAAACTGCAGGAGCTGTACGACCTGATCCCCGCCGATCATCGCATGAGCTACGATGCGCGCGCCGTCTTCGAGTGCCTGTTCGATGCCGGGCGGCTCGACGAGTTTCAGCCCGACGTCGCCCCGGAAATGATCTGCGGGCACGGCGCGATCGAAGGCCGGCAAGTCGCCGTCATCGCGAACTCCCGTGGCGTCATCAAGTCGAAAAAGAAGAACGAAGCGACGCGCATCGGCGGCATCATCTATACCGAGAGCGCCGAGAAGGTCGCGTACTTCATCGAGAACGCGGACCGCGAGCGGCTGCCGTTGCTGTTCATTCAGGACGTGTCCGGCTTCATGGTCGGGACGGAGGCCGAGCATACGGGTATCATTCGAGCCGGCGCGCGCTTCGTGGAAGCCATGGCGACCGCGACGGTTCCCAAACTGGTACTGACCGTCAATCACGCGTCGGGAGCCGGATACTATGCGATGGCGGGCCAGGGCTTCGACCCGGATTTCATCGTCTCGTGGCCGACCGGCCGGATGGCCGTGATGGAGGGTGAGTCAGCCGTGCAGGCGGTGTACGGCGCCGAGGCCGGCAAGGCGGAAAATGCGCCCGCGGTCGACGCGATGCGCGCCGACTACGAGCACCAGCTCGATGCCAAGTTCGCCGGCGCCCGCGGTTTCGTGGATGCGATTCTCACGCCCGAAGAGACGCGCGACACGCTCGCGTTTCTCCTCGAGGTCACATCGGAATTCACCGGCCCCCACGTCGGGGCCTTCGTTCTACCGAGCGCTCCGTGATGAAGCCTGTCAGTCTCCTGACGCTCCTGTTTGCCGCAGCCTGCGCCTCGAGTAAGGCGGTGGCGCCCAAAGTCACGCCGGCACCCAAGCCGGCGCCGCCACCATCGATGCCAGCGGCGCCGCCCGACGCCAGCCGCACACCGGCCATCGAGCCGGCCGTGGCGCTCATGATTGGCCTCATGCCGCTGAAGAGCACCGGCGTGGACGTCTTCCGCGTCGCGCATCCGACCTACGACGGGCGCGGCGTCCTGATCGCGATCCTCGACAGCGGCATCGATCCGGGCGTTCCCGGATTGATCACGACGAGCACCGGCGCCCCGAAGATCATCGAGCTGCGGGACTTCTCGGGAGAAGGACACGTCTCGCTCACGCCGTTCCCCGCGCCGACCGACAACGAGCTGAAGGGGGCCGCGCGTATCGGACGCCTGACGACGTCCACCACGTGGTATCGCGGAGTCTTCCGCGAGCTGCCGCTCGGCCGGATGCCTGCGGCGGACGTGAATGGCAACGGCCGCAACACCGATGAGTTTCCGGTAATCGTCGTGAAGGCATCCGACGGATGGGTCGCGCTGCTGGACACGAACCTGGACGGCTCGTTCGAGGACGAGATGCCGCTGCACGACTACCGCCAGGGTCGCGAGATGATCGCGCTCGGCAGGCGGCCGCTCGACATCGTGGCGAACTTCAGCGAGACGGCAGACGGCGCGCCGGTGCTCGACCTCTTCTTCGATACATCGGGCCACGGCACGCACGTCGCCGGCATCGCGGCCGGTTACAACCTCTTCGATGTCAGCGGCTTCACCGGCGTCGCGCCCGGCGCGCAGCTCATCGGTCTCAAGATCGCCAACAACGCGCGCGGCGGCGTCACCGTGCATGCGAGCATGATGCGCGCGATCGACTATGCCGCGCGCTACGCGGCGCAGCGCAACCTGCCGCTCGTCTTGAACATGAGCTTCGGCGTCGGCAACGAGCACGAAGGGCGCGCCGTCATCGATTCGATCGTGGACGCCTTTCTGCTCTCCCATCCGGACGCCGTGTTCGCGATCAGCGCCGGGAACGACGGCCCCGGGCTTTCGACGCTTGGATTCCCGGGATCGTCCGACTTCGCCCTCTCGGTTGGTGCCGCCTATCCCGGCGTGTTCGCGCGAGCGCCGCAGCCCGGCATGCCACCGGCCCGCGACGTCATGGGCTGGTTCAGCTCGCGGGGCGGCGAGCTCGCGAAGCCCGACCTCGTGACGCCGGGCGTCGCGTTTTCTTCCGTGCCGCGCTGGGATACCGGCAACGAGATCAAGGGCGGAACGAGCATGGCGTCCCCGCATGCGGCGGGACTGGCCGCCTGTCTCGCGTCCGCGTTGGTGCAGGAAGGCCGACGCTCCAGCGCCGCCGAGATCGTCCAGGCGTTGCGCGTCTCCGCTCGACCGTTCGGGAACGCGCGCCCGTTCGACGACGGCGCCGGCGTCCCGACCCTCGAGACCGCGTATCAGTGGCTGAAGGGGGGACATCAGGGATCGGTCTACGAGGTGCGCGCGTCGACCGGCGTGTCGGCCGCGTTCCGCCGCAATGGCTTCGCCAACGCGGGCGACAGCGTCGAGACGTTCACCGTGCGGCACGTCGGAGGCCTGCGCGCCGCGGAGTTCCTGCTGCGAGCCGATGTCCCGTGGCTCACGGTCGACGACAGCATCGCGGCCGCGCCACGCGCGACGTCGATTCCCGTCACGTATCGCTCATCGGCGCTGACGGGGCCCGGTATCTACACCGGCACGGTCGTCGCATTCAATCCGCGTGACACGGTCGCGGGACCGCTCTTCAAGCTCGTGAACACGATCATCGTGCCGTACGATCTCGCAGTGAAACCGCTGTTCGACGAACGGCGCGGCGTCGGTCCCGCCGGCGTGCAACGGTACTTCCTGCGCATTACACCGAGCGACGCGACGCTGCGCGCGACCGTCACGTTGCCCGACTCCGGGACGCAGCAGGCCACCGTCCGCCTGTACGAGCCCAACGGCGAGCCCGCGCGCTCCGCACCGGAAGACATCGACATCGGCGAAGAAGAGCCGGGCACGGCGGTGGTCACCGTGCGCGCTGAAGATCTGGTGCCGGGCGTGTACGAGCTGGACGTCGTCGCCCCGCCTCTCTCGGGCACCATGGCCACCGTTCGTGCCGAGCTCGGTCCGGTGGCGCTCGCCGCAGGGGCGCACGGTGGAATCGAAGCGTCGAGCGTGGCCACGACGGAGGCGAACGGCCAAGTCAGCTATCGGCTGGTGGGCGCCGAGCGCAGCTATGACATCGCGGGGCGCGGGCTGCTGGCGGAATCGCTCACCGTTCGGCCGCCCCGGTGGGCGAAGCGTATGGAGGTCGACCTCCAGGTGGCCGCCGAGCTGTGGGATGACCTCACCGACCTGTCGGTGACGGTCTACGATTCGACCGGCCAGCAGGTGAAAGGCGGCAACCAGCCGGTCAACTATGCGTTCGGCCGAATGGGGCTCGCGCTTGCCGATTCGCTCACGGGCGTGCCGCTCACTGTGGAGTTCTATCCGGCGTTCGCGCGTCTGCCGGGGCACAGCTGGCACGGCACCGTACGCGTCCGCTACCTCGGCCCCGACGAGCCGACCGGTGACGGCACGGCGGTCACCGTCGTCCCCGGCGGAAGAACGATGGTGAAATTGCCGAATCCGCCGTCGCTGGATCTACCGGACGGGTTCGCCGCCCTCATCGAGACGCGCGTCACGACGGCGAGCGGCAGCGTCGCCGC
>DATDEZ010000170.1:0-8293 GCA_036522875.1 Gemmatimonadales bacterium
GTGGCTGCCCAACCAGACGACGAGCTACATCAATCCGGGCGAGTGGCACCGGGTGGAGGTCTACTATCGCTGGGAGACGACGCCGGGCAGCTCCGGGGACGGGATCATCCGCTGGTGGGTGGACGGGGTGCTGAACGGCAACTATACGAGCGTGCATTATCCGGCGAGCAGCTTCAATGAATTTCAGTTTGCGCCGACGCTACAGAATCCCCCGCCGGCGACGCAGTACATGTGGGTCGATCACACCTACGTGAGCGTACCGTAACTCGGCTCGACGCGCTGGTCCCTCGCGGTCCGAGGGACCAGCACGCCGAGGCTGGCATGTCCCGCCGGAGTTAAACCAGCCTTAGGTCCGCCTATCGCTGGGACGATTGGCTCTCCTTGGCGCTCCGTGTTGTTTGCCCCGCGGAACCGCAAGGAGGCAAGATGCTCGCATCATTCCGACGAAGAATGTGGCAGGCTGGCCTCGCGGCACTCGCCGTGGCCGCAGCCTGCGATGCACCCGTCGATCCGCAGGCCCGCAGCAACGGCCCCACGCGGAGCCTCACGGATACGCTTCTCGACATTCTCCCCGGCAGCGATACCGTGCCGGGAACGGTGTCCGACCTCGCGGTCAGCCAACTGACGGATACGTCCGCGACGCTGACGTTCACCGAGGTCAATGACGGCACCGGACGCCCCGCCAGTTACGATGTCCGCTACGCAGTCGCTCCGATCTCCTGGGGCGCGGCGCAATCGGTGACGCGCGGAACATGCACGACGCCGGTCGCCGGTAGCGCAATCGGTGCCCAGCGCAGCTGCAGCGTCCTGGGACTTTCGGCTGGCGTGAGCTATCAGTTCCAGCTGGTCGCGTTTCGCGGCACGCTCAACCAGAACGCCGTGTTCGGCGCGCTGTCCAACGTCGCGAGCGGCACGACGCCGACCGGAACGCCCGGCACCGTGACGAACCTGGCAGTGAATTCGCTGACCGACACCTCGGCGACGCTGTCGTTCACGCAAGTGGGCGACGGCTACGGCCAGGCCGCGAGCTACGACGTGCGCTACGCGGTGGCGCCGATCTCCTGGGGTAGCGCGCAATCGGTGACACGCGGCACGTGCAGCACGCCGGTCACCGGCGGCACCGTCGGCGCAACCCGCACCTGTACGGTGCTGGGGCTCGCGCCGGCCACGAACTATCAGTTCCAGCTCGTGGCGTTTCACGGGACGCTCAACGTCAACGCGCTGTTCGGCGGCTTGTCGAACGTGGCGAGCGGCAAGACCCTCGCGCAGGCCGTCGACACGACGACCGATACGACGACGGTCCCGCCGCCCTCATCTCTGTGGCCAAATCAACCCGGCAACTTTCGGCTGCTGAACAACCAGCCGTGGGACCAGATGACGGCGAACGGCTGGAATTATCTCCGCCGCGCGAGCTCCAAAGACGACGACATCGTCACGGACAATGCGGCCCCGCTGTCGGTGCCCGACGAGCTGCGGATCGTCTTCACGCCGGACATGGGTCACGACAATGAGCCGAGCGTGCACTGGATCAGCCTGCCGGGCGTGAAGGAGATCTACACGGCCTGGTGGATCAAGCTGTCGCCGAACTGGACCGCGAGCCCGGCCGGCGCCGGAAAAATCACGTTCCTGTTCACGAACGGCGCCGGACAGGTCTATACCGGCTACTACCACAAGGGCGGCGATCCGACCAACGGCTGGATCGACGGACCGCCCTACCGGATCGGCGTCAACACGGAATGGGCACCGTACGGCCAACGCGTCTGGCTACCGAATGCAACGACGACGTATCTGAATCCCGGCGAATGGCATCGCATCGAGGTCTATTATCGCTGGGAGACGTCGCCGGGCACATCGGGCGACGGCGTCATTCGCTGGTGGGTGGACGGCGTGCTCAACGGCAATTACACGAGCGTCCATTATCCGGCGGGCAGTTTCATCGAGTTCCAGTACGCGCCGACGCTGCAAAACCCGCCCGCGGCGGAACAGTACATGTACGTCGATCACACCTACGTCAGCGTGCCGTAAGACGCCGACACGAGCGGTTCGGGGATGAGCGTGGTTGGCTCGTCCCCGAGCAGCTCGCGGTAAATCGCGACGTAGCGCGCCACCATTCGCCGGACATCGTATTCCGCGCTCGCCCGCCGCGCCGCCTGCGCGCCGAGCTCGCGCGCGCGCGCCGGTGCGGCGAGCAGCTGTGCGAGCGCCGCGGCGAGTGCGGCGGTATCTCCAGGCGGCACGAGCATCCCGGCGCGGCCGTCGTCGAGCGCCGCGCGTACGTCGCCGACGTCGCTCGCGACGATCGCGCACCCCGCGAACATCGCCTCGAGCAGCGCCATCGGCACGCCTTCCGACAGCGACGGCAGAATGAACGCATCCGCGCTCGCGAGCAACGTCGCGATATCCGAGCGCAGGCCGAGCAGATGCAGCCGGCCTCCGACGCCGAGCTGCGTCGCGCGGGTCGTGAGCGCCTCGGCCAGGTCGCCCCGTCCGGCGATCGCGAGGTGTACGCCGGGCAGGTGCGGCAGAGCGTCGACGGCGAACCGATGGCCTTTTACCGGATACAGATTGCCGACTGCGAGGACGAGACGCTCGTGCGGGGCGAGACCGAGCGCGCGACGAAGGCTCGTGTTGCGCGTCGCCGGCGCCGCGCGGACGCCATTGCGGATCGTGGTGACCCGTGACTTCGGCAGCCACAAGTCGCGGCGGAGCTGCGCCGCCAGCGTTTCGGAAACCGCGACCACGCGGCCGGTCGCCGCGAACGCGGCGCGCAACGCCACGCGGCGCCGCATGTGCTCGATGTAGTAGCGGCTGCCGTGCATCGTCGTGACGTGCGGAATACCGGTCCGCCACGCGGCCCACGCCGCATACACGGCCATGGAGAACTCGTGACTGTGAGCGATGGCGATCTGATGCCGCGCGAGCACGTCACCGAGCCAGCCCGCGAGTCGTCGTGAGACGGGCCGGTCGAGCTGATACGGCTCGATCGCCGCGTGCGTGCCGGCCAGCTCGGCCTGGAGCCACTCTTCGCCGCCCGCCGGCAGGACGACGACGTTGTAGCATCCGGCGGCTTCCAGCTCCTGCACCATGTGCACGAGCATCCGCTCGGCGCCGCCCGGTCCGTTGGTCTCGATCAGGTGGGCGATACGGAGGCCGCTCAGTCGCATGGTCATGTCGTAGCCGACGGCAGCGCGGGATAGCGGACCGCGGCGGCTTTGCGGTCGAAGAAGCCGGTCAAGCGGGCGCGCAATCTGGTGGGGCGATCGCTGCGGCAGAGACAAAACCGCGGCAGATCGTCGCGACCCGCGTACCGCTTGAGCGTCGTGCCCGCGAGCGTGAGCGACGCCATCATGCCCGCCTCGCGCGCCGCGGCCAGCGTGCGCGCGTCGAACAGACCAAACGGCAGCGCGAGAATCGGCACGGCGCTCGGGAAATGCTCACGCAGGATCTGGTATGACGCGGCAATCTCTCCTTTGAGATCGCCGTCCGAAAGCAGCGGCAGCACCGGATGCGACAGCGTGTGAACACCGACGTCTATGGTTGGTAGCGCGGCGAATCGCGCGAGCTCCGCCAGCGTCATCGATCGTTGCGCCACCGCACTGCCGCACTCGACCTCCAGTCGCGCAAGCTCGGGCTCGAGCGCGGCGGGCCAGCGGCCCGCGTGCGTCGCGAGCATCCACTGCCGGAACGGCCGCAACGGCCCGTACGCCGCCGGCTGCCCCCGGCGATACGCTTCGGTCACACCGCACGCGTTCTCGAACGCGCGCCAGCGTTCGGGAGAGACGAGCGGAAAAACGTCGTCCACGCGATCCCACCAATAACGAGCACTGCCCATCGTCGCCTGGGTCACGACAAAGACCGTCAATGGAATCGCCTCGCCGGCGAGATAGTCGGCTGCCTCCGTGAGCAGTGAGGCGTACGCGTCGTCGGCCGTGATGGCGACGAGCCCTGCCGTGCTTCGACCGTCCGCATGACGATTCACGAGCTCGCGCAGCGGCACCAGTTCACCCGTACGTCGCGCCGCCGCGATGAACGCCTTGAACTCAGGCAGGGACAGATGCGCCTCGCCTCGTCCGGGCGTCCGAGGACTCGTGATGCCGTGAAAGCACAGAATCGCGCCGGGCGGCACCGCTATCCTGCCTGCGGCAGTGCGCCGACCGCCGGCTCGATGACGTCGAGCATCCGCTGGATCACACGCTGCCACGTGAACTGGCGATAGGCGCGCTCACGACCGGCGTTGCCCATGCGCCGCGCGAGCGCGCGGTCACCGAGCAGTCGCAGCAGGCGGTCGGTGAGCGCGGCGACGTCGTCGATCGGGACCGTGAAGCCCGTCTCGCCGTCCGTGATCATTTCCGGGACGGCCCACGCATCGGTGCCGATGCACGGCAGCCCGAAGTACATCGCCTCGATGAACGCGATGCCGAACGGCTCAAACCGAGTCGGCAGGCAAAACACGTCCGCCGATCCGTACGCCTCGGCGAGCGCAGCCCAGCCTTCGGGCGTGTTCTTGTTCAGATCCCCGAGAACCGTGATGCCCGGCTCCGTCGTCGTGAACGACGCCGGGCCTGCGATCAGCAGTCGCGCATTGGGAATGCGCTCACGCACCCGGCGGAACGCCTGCATGAGGACGTCACCGCCCTTGCGATGGAATTGCCGGCCGACGAACAGCACGGTCGGATGCCGCATCGCACCCGCGACGTCGCGGGGAAGCGTTTCCGGAATACGGGCGACGTCGAGGTTGGGACCGGCGAGCATCGCGTGGACGCGGGTGGGCGCGAGGCCCAGGTCTTCGATGAACGAGCGGCGCAACCGCTCGCTCAGCGTGAAGATGCCGGCGGCGTTGCGGTAGACGCCGAGCTCGCGCTCGCGTACGAGATCGAGCTCGCCGCGCGTCAGCGTCACCGCGTCGCTATACCCCCACGGCGCGCCGTGCTCGGCCATCCGAATGTTGGAGTCGCAGCAGAGGAAGTAGGGCGTCGGCCCGCGGCCCAGCGGTTGAAACGTCGCCCCGACCTGGATGATGACGTCGAGCCGCTCGCGGTTGTCGGCGATCTTCCGCGCGGCGCGGCGCGAGCGCAGACCGAACGGGACGTCGCTGAGGCGATAGCGCGTGCTCCAGCGGCGGCGGTCGACCGCGAAGGTCATCGCGGCGGCGAGCCAGCGGTCGGCGCCGGCCAGGTCGACGTCTCCGGAAATGACGGTGTGACCGGCGGCGCGCAGGTGGTCCACGAGGCTTTTCGCGATCCCCGACCAGGAGTCGTAGGACTCGGCGTCGCCTTCGCATAAGAGGAGGATGTTCATAGAGTCTTGCACACCGGGGGTGCAAGACGCAGGCCGCCTCAATGCGGCGTTGGACGGGAGCTCGACTGTTGCGTGCGCGCTACAGCCGGAGGCCGCAGGCGGCACCGGACTTGCTGCACTCGGACGCCGTGAACCTCTCGACCTCCCTGGGCACGCTTGCGCGAGCGGTCTTCGACAGCGCCCACGTCGTTCGTAGCCGGCACAGCGCGCAGCGGAAAGCGCAAATCCTGCGCGCCTACTGGCGCCTCACGCTCAAGCTGATCTTCGTCGTGCCGATCCTGCATCTCAAGCACGAGCGAGTGCTCGGATTTCGCGTCGAGACCTTCGACTACGAGACGCTGCACTTTCTCTTCCGGGAAATCTTCGTGCGCGGCGAGTACTGGTTTGCGGGACAGACCGACCGGCCGTTGATCTTCGACTGCGGCGCGAACATCGGAATCGCGACGCTCTTCTTCAAGTGGCTGTATCCCCGGAGCGAAGTGCATTCGTTCGAGCCCGATCGCGCGACGTTCGGGCTGCTGCGCCGCAACGTGGAGGCGAATCGGCTCCAAAACGTCCATCTCCACAACGTCGCGCTCGCGAGCGCGCCGGGCGCCGTCGAGTTCTTCGTCGCGGCGAGCCGCGACGGATCGCTGCTGATGAGTCTCGATCCCCAGCGCGCGGGCGCGGGCGAGCGCAAGCGCACGGTCGTGGAGGGCGCGCCGCTGTCCGGCTACATCAACGGCAAGCCGGTGGACTTACTCAAGCTGGACGTTGAAGGCGCCGAGGGAATCGTGATCGAGGACCTGGTCGAGCACGGCGCGATCGGGAAGGTGAAACAGTTCGTCGTCGAGTACCATCACCACGTCGACCATCGCAAGGCGCGACTCGGCGATTTTCTCTCTCTCTTGAAAGAAACCGGCTTCGAGTATCAGATCGGTGCCGTCTGGGCCTCACCGCAGGGCCGCGAAGCCTTTCAGGACATCATGGTACACGCGTTCCGGTCAGAGACGGAACGCTGATGTACGTGTGCCCGACGTACATGTACTGTTCGGCGGGCGGCGGGTTTTGGAGCGTGGGAGCGAACTCGAACTGGGTAAAGCCGCCGATCGGATAGCGAATGTCACGGTAGTCGCCGTTGAGCGCGCCGTTCACCCACCACCGAATCACGCCGTCGCCGGCGCCGGGAATGGTTTCCCACTGCATGTACCACTCGATGCGATACCACTTGCCGTACTCGATCGCCGTCGTCGTGACGTTTGGATCCCAGATCTTCTGACCGTAGGGCGCCCATTCCGTGTTGACGCTGACGTGATGCGGCGCGTGGGAGCCGAAGAACCCCGTGTACACCTGGCCCATCGGCGTATGCAAGAACGCGATCTTCCCGCCACCCGCTGGACTCGGCGTCCAATTCGGTGACAGGCGCACGAACCACGCCGCGTAGACCGCGTTCGCGGCCGGCAGGGGCAACCAGTGGACGCTGGGCTCGGTGTTCGCCGCCATGTCGGGCGTGAACACGATCTCGAGCGCCGAACGGGCGTTCGCCGCGTCCTGGCAAATGGCGTCGTTCTTGGAGCTGGTGCGCCGCAAGTAGTCCCAACTGTCCGGCTTGAGTGTGGTCCATTCCTGATCGGTCACGGCACGGAATCCCGCAGGCGTCTGTAGCGGCGGCTGGCCCGGCCACTCCGGCACCTGACACTCGGGAGCGGGGGCTTCCTCACAATGCACGAGTCCCGCGGTCAGGAGCAGCAGGAGACCCACGACGCGGCCGGCTGTCATCCGACCGCCACACTGCGCGAAGGCTGAACGAGCAGCGCGTCGTACGCGTCGCGAAGGCGCCGGCCCACGCGGTCCCATGCATAGACGTCGAGCGCCGTGCGCCGGGCGTTCTGCTCGAGCCGCACGCGGAGCGCGTCGTCGCGCAGCACTTCGCTGACCGCGGCGGCGAACGCGTCAGGCTCGTCGCGAATGAGGATGTTCTCGCCGTCGCGCGCCTCGAGCCCTTCGCAGCCGATCGCCGTCGACACGATCGCTTTCCCCATCGCCCACGCATCGAGGATCTTGAGCCGCGTTCCACCGCCGATGCGAATCGGCACCACGCAGCATGATGCTTGCGCGAGCGGATCGCGGATGTCGGCGACATGGCCGAGCGGCGTCACGTCGGGGACACTGCTGTAACGGGCGGCGTCGGCAGCGGCGTTGCGGCCGACGAGATGCAACGACGCGTGCGGTGTCCGGCGGCGGACGTTCGGCCACATCTCGTCCAGGAAAAACTCGACGGCGTCGCGGTTCGGAAAACTGTATGTCGGTCCGACGAATGCGACGCGTCCGCTGATGGCCTTATCGCCGCGCGGCTGGAAGAACTCGACGTCGGTGCCGTTCGGGACCACGGTGGTCACGGCGCCGGGCGCGATCGCCGCGAGGCCGCGGGCGTCGATGTCGGAAACCATCACGTTCAGGTCGAGGCGCGGGCAGACGTCGCGCTCCAACCGCTCGAGACGGCGCGCTTGCAATCGCACGTATTGCCGGACGATCGCGGGCGACAGGCCGGCGGCGTAGCGACGCAACAACTGGGATTCGAGATTGTGATGCGTGCACGCGACCGGCACACGCGGCAGGTCGGTCAGCCAGCGGTGCATGTCCAGGCTATCCAGGTGCACTAGATCGTACGTTTGCGTCCGCAGCAGCGTGTGCAGGCGCAGCGCGAATGTGTCGCTGTCGTATTCGTAGTACGTGTACGGGCGCCCGTGCAGGAGACTGCGGAGATGGTCCCACAGTCGCCGCATCGTAGATCGCTCGTTCGGAATCGGCGCCGGCTCGGCGACGTGGGTCGCGACACGACTCAGCGCTTCGCGCGCGGTCGCCCGCGCGCGCTCATCGGGATGATGATTTACACGCGCGAACGCCAGCAAGTCGATGTCGTACGCGAGCGACAGTTGTCGCAGCACGTTGAACGTTCGATTGGCCACGCCGCTCTGGGGTGGGTAGGGCAGCGATTGCGTCAGGACAAGCAGCC
>DATDEZ010000171.1:0-2391 GCA_036522875.1 Gemmatimonadales bacterium
GAAGACGTCGCGACCGGCAAACGCGGCTTCCGCTTCGTGCGCGGGCCGGTATTCGCGAACATCGTGCTCGCCGACGAGGTCAACCGCACACCGCCCAAGACGCAGGCCGCGCTGCTGCAGGCGATGCAGGAGCATCAGGTCAGCGCCGCCGGCCAGACGCATCATCTGCCGTCGCCGTTCTTCGTGCTCGCGACGCAAAACCCGATCGAGCAGGAGGGCACGTATCCGCTCCCGGAAGCGCAGCTCGATCGCTTCATGTTCGAGCTGCGGGTGGACTATCCGACGCAGGAGGAAGAAGAGGCGATCGTCGCAGCGACGACCGGCGATGCCGGGGTCGAGGTTCGGCCCGTCCTCACCGCGGCGGACGTGCTGGCGATGCAGCACCTCGTGCGGCGGATTCCCGTCTCGCAGTCGCTCGTCAAAGCGGCGGTCACGCTCGTCCGCATGACGCGCCCGCCCGAAGAAGCGTCGCCGCCCTTCATTAAAGAGTTCATCTCCTGGGGCGCCGGGCCGCGCGCCTCGCAGTACTTGATCCTCGGCGCCAAGGCGCGCGCGGCGCTCGACGGCCGGCCGATGGCGGACGAGGACGATCTCCGGGACGTCGCGCCCACGGTGCTCACGCACCGCATCGTGATCAACTTCGCGGCCGAGGCGGCCGGACGAACCGCGCCCGACATCGTCGGGCAACTGCTCAAAGAGGCACGGTGGCAACCAAAATAGGAGTCGGGATTCTGGCGCTAGGAGTCTGGGGTGCGTGTGCCGGGAACCGCGCCGGCCCTGCCGCCGGCGTCCCACGCGATGGGACCGCGCTGCTCGCCCGGATGCGCGAGGCCTACGCCGGCAAATGGTTCAACACCGTCACGTTCGTGCAGCAGACGATCCGCAAGAATCCGCAGACCAACGTCACCGATACGACCACGTGGTACGAAGCGCTCAAGGCGCCCGACCGGCTGCGGATCGACTTCGGCGATCCGAAGAACGGCAACGGCGTCATTTATACGGCCGATTCCGTGTACGTCGTGCGGAGCGGCAAGGTCACGCGGTCGGCCGCGTCGGGGAATCCGTTCCTCCCCTTCGTCGAGGGCGTGTACGCCCAGCCGCTCGAGACGACGCTGCGGCAGATCCAGGCCTATCAGTTCGATCTCACGAAGCTCTATACGACGACGTGGCAAGGCCGGACGACCTATGTCGCAGGCGCGGCGTCGGCGGCCGACACGACGTCGCCGCAGTTCTGGATCGACAAGGACCGCCTGATCATCGTGCGGATGTTGCTGCACCTGAATCCCGCCGCGCCCAATGACGTGGCCGACATCCGGCTGGACGACTACCGCCCGGTGGCCGGCGGCTGGCTTGCCGTCAGCGTTTCGATCATCGAGAACGGCGAGGTCAGGCAGAAAGAGGATTACCGGGACTGGCGCGGCAATGTCGATCTTCCGAACGACTTTTTCGTCGCCGAAAAGTGGGGCGACGTGCCCCACTGGGCGACCCCTACGCAGGCCCACTAGCCGCATCAAAGGCACACTTCCTGCAACTCCCCGAGCTCAAGGGGAGGAGTGTGCAAATGAAAAAGATCACCGCGTTTGGGATGGCGCTCGGTATCGCGGCGAGCGTGGCTGGGGTTTGGGGCGCGTGCAAGTCACCCGCCGCGGTCGGTGGCATCATGCTGACCGGCACGTGGGGCAGCAGCGAAGGACACCTGACGGCAACCGAGGTGAACACCGTGTTCACCGGCGCGTGCGGCTCGGGGAATACCAGCGAGCCGATCATGCTCGACAAGCACGGCCGCTTCGACCTGACCGGCGTCTACGGCGCCAGCGGAACGGCGCAGTCGAGTGCGCGATTCGTCGGCGCGACGGGCGATCACACGCTGACGCTCCGCGTGCTGGCCACCGACTCGACGCCGATGCTCGGCCCGATCGTGCTGAACCTGGACCAGCAGCCGACGCTCGGAAGCTGCCACTAGGCTCGAGGGTGTGACCTGAAGTCGTTGCCGGAGGGTAGATTGCAAGGAACATGCGATCTACCCTCCTCGCTGCGATCCTGACACTCGCGATCGGCCCGTGCGAACCCACGGGACTCAAGTCACGCGACCTCACCGGCACCTGGGGCGGCGAGAACGCGGCGCTCATCGCCGACGACACGAGCGCCCACGTCCACATCGGCTGCACCTACGGCGACGTGCATCAGCGGATCGTTCCAGACACGGACGGGAAGTTCGACGTTCCGGGCGAGCACGACATCACCGCCTACCCGGTCGACCGCGGCATCTACCATCCGGCGCGCTATCGCGGGCAAATCACGGGTCGCACCATGACGTTGACAATCCAGCTGACAGACACGAGCGTCACGCTGGGACCCGTGCTGCTCACTTTTGACAAGACGCCGAGGATG
>DATDEZ010000172.1:0-27137 GCA_036522875.1 Gemmatimonadales bacterium
GATGCGGTAGAACAGGTCCTCGCGAAAACGCTGCTCGGCAATCAGCTTTTCCAGCTTCTGGTTGGTGGCACAGATCAGGCGAACATTGACCGAGATCGAGTCGCGGCCGCCCACCCGTTCGAGTTTGCGTTCCTGCAGGAAGCGCAACAGCTTGGCCTGAAGTGCGAGCGGCATGTCGCCAATTTCGTCGAGAAACAAGGTGCCGTTGTTGGCGAGTTCGAACTTGCCGTGCGTGCGTTTGATCGCGCCGGTAAAGGCGCCGCGCTCGTGGCCGAACAGCTCGCTCTCGACGAGCTCGTGCGGCAGTGCGGCGCTGTTGAGCGCGACGAACGGTCCCTTTGGGTTGGCGCCGAGGCGGTGGAGCTCGCGCGCGACGAGCTCCTTGCCCGTGCCGCTCTCGCCGACGATGAGCACCGCGCTCGGCACCGCCGCCACGCGGACGATCGCTTCTTTCAGCTTTGTCAGCGCGGGGCTCGTGCCCACGAGCGGCGTTTCGAGTCCGAAGCCGCGCCTGAGCGACGTCACTTCGGTCGTGAGGCGCCGCCGCTCGATCGCATTTTCGACTTCCTGGGCCACGCGCTCCATCGGCTCCGCTTTGTCGATGAAGCTGTAGGCGCCCAGGCGAATCGCCTGGACGCAGCGATCGTAGTCGCCCGTGCCTGTGTACACGATGATCGGCACGCGCAGGCCCAGTCGCTCGACGGACCGCAGGACCTCGAAGCCGTCCATGCCCGGCATCTCGAGATCGAGGATCACGCAATCGATCGAGTCGCGCGTCAGACTCTCGAGCGCCGTGCGGCCGCTGTTCGCGATCAGGGTCTCGTAGCCGCGCAGCCGCTTGAGATCGTAGGCGTACTGCTCGGCCATGGCGGGCACGTCATCGACAATGAGCACGACGGTCATTGTGCGGGAAGCTCGACCACGAAGGTCGACCCCTTTCCTGGTTCTGTCTCGACCTTGAGAGAGCCGCTCGAGTCGAGCACCAATCTGCGCACGATCGACAGGCCGAGCCCGGTGCCGCCAGGCTTGGTGGAATAGAAGTCGTTGAACGCGCGATCGAGCTCCGCTTTGCTCATCCCGCGTCCCGTATCCGCGACCGCGATCCGGACGACGCCGCTTCCCTGCTCCGTGGTGACGGTCACGGTGCCGCCCTTGCCGTCCAGGCTATCGATCGCGTTGCTCACGAGGTTTTCGACGATCCGCCTGAGCACGAGCCCGTCCGCGGAGACGAGCGGCAGGCCGTCCTTGAGCTTGGTCCGCACGGCGCTCGAGCCGGCGACCGTCTCGCGCACGACGCCGTTCACGTCGGTCGCCTTCCGCTCGGACTGGGGTGAGAGCTTCGCATAGTTCGCCGCGAGCGTCTCGAGATAGTTGATGCTCGATTCGACGGTTCCCTGGCGTTCCGCGAACACCTGCGCGAGGTCGCTCGGCTTTTCGCGCGCCACCTGGCTCAAGTGCCTGAAGACGTTGCGCAGCGGCGCGAGGCCGTTCTTCACGTCGTGATTGACCTGCCGCGCCAGGTCGCCGATCGCGATCCGGCGCTCCATGTCCCGCATGCCGGCTTCCACCGGCTGGCTGATGCGCGTCGACAGCCACCCCGCGAGCAGGAGCGCGACCAGCGCGGCGACGAGCACCGCCGCCGCGAACCACAGATTCACGTTGCGCTCGAGCGCGGTGAGCGCCGCGGACGAGCGCGTCACCACGATGCGCGCCTGCTGCACCCGATTGGGGCCGTCGACGGCGTCCACGTACGGCAGCCGTCGTTCACCGACGATAAATGCGTTCGAACCCGCGAGGCTGGAATCGGGCAGCAACATGGCGACGCCGAGCTCGGGGTCGCGCGCCAGGCGGCCCAAGAACGCCGAATCCACCGCGACGCCGCCGAGCAGCCGCAACCGGTGACCACCGAGACGCACCGAATCGCTCGTGACGAGAGCAAGGAAGGGCCCTTCCGCCGCGTTGGCGCGCACGAGCGTCAAACCCGAAACGGCCGGGCCGAGTCGATCGAATTCGTTGCGAAAGTGGCCGGACGAGATGACGCGCCCCTCGTCATCCTGGAACTGGAGGAAGTCGAGCCCGGCGAGGCGCATCGCGGTGCCGGCATAATCGAGCACGTAGCCGCGGTCCTGCCCGTGCACGACCGCGGCGTAGAACGTGTTGTCGTCACGCAGGGAGCCGCGGAGCGCCGCGAGCCGCGAGGCGATGCGATCGTCTTCGCGCGCGACGTCGGCGTTGATGACGCCGACCAGCGCATCGACACGCCGTTGGTACTCACCGGTGACTCGGCCCGCCATCTCCCGGCGTATGCCGAGACCGAAGACGAGCAGCGGAATCAGCACCACCACCCCGAACGCGCTGAGGAGGCGGGTGCGCAGGCTCATGGGGGGGGCACGAGATGCAGCGTCCCGTCGAAGTCGGTCGCCCAGCGCGCGACGCCGCGCCGCACGATCGCGGTGGGTCGCGTGTCCACGAGCGCGGTGATCGTCGCCGGCCAGCTCGGCAGCAGATCCTTTGCCGTCCGGCACTGGTCTGCCGTGAAGCGCGGCAACGCGAGCACGTATCCCCAATCGCGACCGCTGGTGAGCGCGTTGCTGAAGTCGTCGGCGCTCCGCGCGGTGGCGACTCCATGCGTCAACGCGGCGAGTCTTCCCGCGAGCTCGCGCGCGGTCGGGTCACTGCGCACGTAGAGAATGCGGTGCTGCCCACCCGACGCCGGAGGCGAGACGTTGGACCCACCGCTCCCGCAGGCGCGGAGATCGAGCCACCAGAATCCGCCTTCCGCCCGCCGCGCTTCGGCTCGTACCGACTGCTCGAGCCCGTCGAAGCGCGTTCCGCCGGCCTCTGCGGTCACGTAGACGTAGGTCCGATCCCACGGCAGCGCCACGACGCTCATGTCCTTCAAGGTGGCGGCATAGTCGCGCAACGCGGGGTCGCGCGTGACCAGAAGATCGACGCCACCGTCGAGCAAGTCGCGCGCGTCTCCACTCGCGGCCATCCGGAAGACGAGCGTGTCGCCCCGCGCGCTGCGGGCGCGGATCTCCTGCGCCGTGGTGGTGGCGCTCGTCGCCCAGTACGTGCCGGTCCCGATCGGCCAGCTCGAATCGGGCGCCGCCTTGGTCACCGCCATTCCCCAATCGCTGAGCGCGGGCGGCAGATCGTCGCTCCGCTTGGCGAGCGCGACCGTGACAACCCGCGTCTCGAGCGCGCTCAGCGTGTACCCCGGCCCGCCGCGGCCGAACACGACGTCCTGCGCCGTCACCGGCGCCCCGTCCCAGAACTGCGCGCCGTCGCGCAGCCGGAATGTCCAGCGCAGCCCGCCGTCGTCGCGTACCCACTCCTCGGCAAGTTGCGGTGTCGCATGACCCTGACAGTCGAGCCGCACCGGCGTCTCGTACAAATGACGAAACACGAGTCGCTCGGCGTCGTTGCGCGGCAGCGGCGCGTCGTGGGGATCGACCACCTCGGTCAGCCCGACCGTGATCGTCGGCCTGTTTGTGGAAACGGAGCCCGTGGCGAGCACGCAGGCATCGTTGACTGCCTGCTTCGGAGCCTCACCGCCCCCGGTGGTAGGAACGCCGCCCGCGCCGGTGCCGATGCGCGGGTGGGCGCACGCGCTGAGCGCGAGGAGAGCGGCGAGAGCATGGAATCGCATCTTAGACATGATTAAGGATAACATGGCCGGTCGCACCCTCTGTCCGATTTGCGGAGAGGGGGTCAGCGGGTGAGGTTACCCGACATGGGACTCGCACGCAGTATTCTCCTGAAAGCTTCCCGCAGCCAATGGCTCGCGCGGCAACTGCGCGAGCGCCGGTTTTTTCAGCGCGCCGTCAAACGATTCATGCCGGGCGAAACGCTCGACGACGCCCTCGAGGCCGCCGGCCAATTTGGGAAGGCGGGCCTCGGCACGGTGCTGACGGAGCTCGGGGAGCAAGTCACCAATCGCGCCGAAGCCGCCGCCGTGCGCGATCATTACATCGGCGTGCTCGAGAAGATCCAGCGACGCAAACTCCCTGCCCACGTCTCCATCAAGCTCACGCACCTGGGACTCGAGGGGAGCCGCGAAGGCTGCGTCCAGGACGTTCTCAAGCTCGCGGCGCGCGCCGACCAGGCACGGTCGTTCCTGTGGATCGATATGGAGGAGTCGCGCTACGTGGACGCGACACTGGACGTCTACCGTCGCGCCAAGGCCGAGTGGCCGAACGTCGGCGTGTGCCTTCAGGCATATCTGCGCCGGACGCCGAAGGATCTCGACGCTCTGCTGCCGATCGCGCCCGCGATCCGGCTGGTCAAAGGCGCATACAATGAGCCGCCGGAGATCGCCTTTCCGAAGAAGCGCGACGTCGATGCCCGGTATCGCGAGCTCGCCGGTCGCCTCCTGGCCGAGGCCGCGCGGCAGCGGGCAAAGCCGGTCTTCGGGACCCACGACATCGGGCTGATTGAAACGATTCGCAAGACGGCCGTCGAGCAACGCGTCGATCCCGCTTCATACGAATTTCACATGCTCTATGGAATTCGTGCGGCCGAGCAGCGAGCGCTGGCGGGGATGGGCGCGGCAGTGCGAGTCCTGATCAGCTACGGCAGCGCGTGGTTCGCCTGGTACATGCGCCGCCTCGCCGAGCGCCCGGCGAACGTCTGGTTCGTGCTCCGCAACGTGGTATAGATTGGAGTCATGGCCACCTCCACCGTCCCGCACCAACACCGTGAAACCCGCGATTCCGTCGTAATCCGGTTCGCCGGCGACTCGGGTGACGGCATGCAGGTGACCGGCAGTCAATTCACGCTGGAGACGGCGCTCGCCGGCAGCGATTTCTCGACGTTCCCCGACTTTCCGGCCGAGATTCGCGCGCCGACCGGCACGACGTTCGGCGTCTCGGCGTTCCAGATCCACTTCGGCAGCACCGACGTGATGACGCCGGGCGACGCCATCGACGTGCTCGTCGCCATGAATCCCGCCGCGCTGACGGTCGAGCTGAAGGATCTCAAGGTCGGCGGCACCGTCATCGTCGACACCGACGCGTTCAACGAGCGCAATCTCAGCAAGGCCGGCTACGCCAGGAGCCCGCTCGAGGACGATTCGCTCGCCCGCTACCAGGTTCTCAAGTTCGACATCGCGAAACTCACGGCCGACGCGGTGAAGCCGCACGGCCTGTCGTCCCGCGAGGCGCGCCTCTGCCGCAACATGTGGGCGCTCGGCCTCCTGCTCTGGATGTACGGGTACGACCGGACCGCGTCGATCGACTGGCTCAAGAAAAAGTTTGCGAAGAAGCCGATGATCGCAGACGCCAACATCGCGGCGCTCAACGCCGGGCACGCCTTCGGCGAGACGGCCGAGATGACCGAGCACCTCGTCGGCTACACCGTCCCGAAGGCGGATGTCAAACCCGGTCGCTACCGCACGGTGAGCGGGACCGAAGGGCTGGCGTGGGGGCTGGTGGCCGGACTGCGGGCCGCCGGAATCGAGAAGATGGTGTTCGCCGGATATCCGATCACGCCGGCATCCGCGCTGTTGCATTCGCTGGCGCACCTGCGCGCCTACGGCGTCGTCACGTTCCAGGCCGAGGACGAAATCGCGGCCGCGGGCGCGGCGTTGGGCGCGTCGTATGCGGGCGCGCTCGGTGTGACGTCGAGCTCCGGTCCCGGTATCGCGCTGAAGACCGAGATGCTGGGTCTCGCGATCGCGACGGAGCTGCCGCTCGTCGTCATCGACTCGCAGCGCGCGGGGCCATCGACCGGCATGCCCACGAAGGCCGAGCAGTCCGACCTCTTCCAGGCAGTGCTCGGCCGCAACGCCGATGCCCCGCTCGTCGTCCTCGCGCCGATGACGACGGCCGATTGCTTCGACATCGCCATGGAGTCGGTTCGGCTCGCGACGAAGTACATGACACCCGTCATGGTGCTGTCCGACGGCTACCTCGCGCACGCCGCCGAGCCGTGGCGGATTCCGCGCGAAGCCGACCTGCCGCGTTTCCCAATCAGCTATCGCACCGACCCGGCGGGATTTCATCCGTTCCTTCGCAATCCCGAGACGCTCGCGCGGCCGTGGGTAAAGCCGGGCACGCCGGAGCTCGAGCACCGCATCGGCGGGCTCGAGCGCGATTACGACAGCGGGCACATCTCCTACGATCCGGACAACCACGCGCGCATGACCCAGGCGCGGGCCGACAAGATCGCCGGAATCGCGCACGACATTCCCGAGCAAGCGGTGGCGCTCGGTGAAGATCACGGCGCCCTCGCCGTTCTGGGCTGGGGCTCGACGTTCGGCGCGATCAATCGCGCGGTCCGCATCGCGCGCGACGAGGGGCGCGACGTCTCGCACATCCACGTGCGCTATCTGAGTCCGTTCCCGCGCAATCTCGGCGACCTGCTGCGGCGTTACGATCGTGTGCTGGTCCCGGAGATGAACAACGGCCAGCTCGTGAAGCTGATTCGCGCCGAGTACCTGATCGGAGCGGAGTCGCTGCCAAAGGTGACGGGAAAGCCGTTCCGCGTCACGGAAATCGCGCAGGCGATTCGGAAGACCACATGACGGTCACCACGATCACCGACGCGCAGCTCGCGCCCAAGGATTACGCGTCCGACCAGGAAGTGCGCTGGTGCCCGGGCTGCGGCGACTACGCGATCTTGAAGGCCGTGCAGAAGGCGTGCGCCGACATGCAGCTCGACCGCGCGCGCACGGTGTTCGTCAGCGGCATCGGCTGCGCGGCGCGCTTTCCTTATTACATGTCGACGTACGGCTTCCATACCGTGCACGGCCGCGCACCGGCGATCGCCACCGGCATCAAGCTCGCGAACCCCGAGCTCGACGTGTGGGTGATGACGGGCGACGGCGACGGCCTCTCGATCGGCGGCAATCACATGCTGCACGTGCTGCGCCGCAACGTCGATCTCAACATCGTGCTGTTCAATAACGAGATCTACGGGCTGACCAAAGGCCAGTACTCGCCGACGTCGCGCCGCGGCACGCGCTCGCCGTCCACGCCGCTCGGATCGATCGAGAATCCCGTCTCGGCTTGCGGGTTCGCGCTCGGCGCGGGCGCGCGGTTCGTCGCGCGGTCGATCGACACGCTGCAACCGCACCTGGTCGGCGTCCTGAAGCGCGCGCACGCGCACCGCGGCGCCTCATTCGTCGAGATCCTCCAGAATTGCGTCGTCTTCAACGACGGCGTCTTCGACCAGATCACCGGCAAGGAAGCCGCCGGCGACGCGCAGATTCTGCTCGAGCACGGCAAGCCGCTGGTCTTCGGGAAGAACAAGGACAAAGGCCTGCGGCTCAAACCCGGCAAGCTGGAAATCGAAGTGGCGCCGGCCGGGCCGGACACGTTGATTCATGACGAGACCAATCGCCCGCTCGCGCAGTTGTTGGCGACGCTCGAGCCACCGTTCCCCGCGGCCATGGGCGTGCTGTACTGCAATCCGACGGAGTCGTACGAGCACGACGTGTACGCGCAGAAGACCGCGTCCGGTCGTCCCGACCTCGACGCACTGCTGAACAGCGAACGCACCTGGGAAGTCGGAGGTGGCGAATGACCGTAGCGAATCGCAGGCGGGGGCCGGATCGCCGGGTGAAGGACGTGCCGGTAGACATCGAGCGCCGCAGCGGACTCGACCGCCGGATGATCGTCGAATCGGCGACCGCGCAGATTCACGCGGTCATGGACCTGCTCACCCAGCTTGCCGAGCAGGGCGCGCTGCGCGACGACTCGCGGCGGCTGCTCGACACGGCGATGCTGCGGCTGCGGTTCGCGCTGGAGCGAATCGATACTGAATAATCGCCCCGCCCTCCTGCTCGACCTCGACGGGACCCTCACCGACAGCGTCTACCAGCATGCCCTCGCCTGGCGCAAAGCGCTGGAGCTCGGCGGCATCAACCTCTCCGTCTGGCGGATCCACCGGCGCATCGGGATGAGCGGCGGGCTGCTGGCGGAGAGCCTGGCGCGCGAGGTCGGCCGCGAGCTCAGTGAGAAGGAGGCCGCGAAGGTCAAAGCCGCGCACGCGCGTCTGTTCAAGACGCAGATTCGCGACGTCCGCCTGCTGCCGGGCGCGAAAGAGCTGCTCCGCCACCTGACCAAGGCGAAGGTCCCCTGGGCGATCGCGACGAGCGGCGCGCTCCACAGTGCCCGGCCGCTGCTCGACCTCGTCGATCCGCCGGCCGGTGTCCCGATCATCAGCCGCGACGACGTCGAGCACGCGAAGCCGAACCCCGACCTCTGGCTCGCCGCGGCGGCGCGGCTCAGCGTACCGATCGAATCGGCGATCGCCGTGGGCGACAGCGTGTGGGATCTCCTCGCTGCGCGGCGCGCCCGGGCGCTCGGCGTCGGTTTGCTGTCGGGAGGCTACGGCGCCGAAGAGCTCGAGCGCGCAGGGGCCTACCGGGTCTATGAAGACCCGGCAGACCTTCTGCTGCACATCGATGAGCTTGGAGTGCGAGCGGCCTAGCGGTTCAGCCAGTACGACATCTTCACGAGGAACGTGTTGCTCGGGTAGCTGTCGAACAGCCGTCCGAAGTCGCCCCGGATATTGCGCGTCCCCATCTGCGTCTCGAAGTCCTGCCGCCCCTGGTTCCACACCAGGAACAGCGTCGAGCCCGGCCGGTATTCCCAGCGCACCACGACGTTCGAGTTGAAGAACTTGATGTTGAAGTCGCTGGGCATCGTGCCGGCATAGGGCTGATAGCGGTTCGCGTACGAATCCGCGCGCGGCGTCGCCGACAGCTCGCGCAGGTTGGACCAGCGGCCCTTGCTGACGAACGGCTGCGCGTACAGCTGGACCGTCAGCGTCGGCGTAATCGTGTAGTCGGCGCGCCACGACATGCTCACCTGCTGCTGGTCGAGATGCGCGAAGACGTAATGCGTGGCGCCAAGCGAGTCGACCTGCGGATTGCGGTCGAACGCGTCCTGGATCTGGTGCGAGATATCCATGCTGATCGAGCCGCGGAACTGCGACGAGACGCGCAGGTCGATCTCCGGGCTCACGTCGACCGATTGCGAGTGCCCGTCGTCGCCCTTGAAGAAGTTGAAGAACAGGAACGGCGTGATCACGGCGCGCTGGTCGCCACCAAGGCCGAACCAGGGCGCGATGAAGGAGCTCTGCCGGACCGCAGGTCCGCCCCGCGCGCACCGGTCGCAATACGTGGCGCCCAGCTGTCCGATCGTGCCGCCGGCGTGCAGGAACCACTGATTGCGGAGCTGCACGTGCGCGTTGGTGTTGAAGCCGCGGTCGAGCGGCAGCCCGCCCGTCGTCCAGAACTGCCACCAGTTGAAGTTCCAGAACGCACGCTGGATTTTCTTCGTGGCCTGCGTCCAGTTGAGCGATCCCCACGTGTTCCACCCGACCTGGTCCGCCCGCCGCAGGAAGCCGAGGTCGTTGATCTCGAATCCGGGCGACAGCCGCTGATAGCTCGTCTGGAATTGAATGAACCCGCTGCGGCGCGTGAACAGCAGCTCCGCGTCGGTGCCAGCGAGCGACGTGCGCGTGCTGTCGAACCCGAGCCGACCGTCGGGACGCTGGTAGTTATGGGTGGAATTCAGCTGCGTGGCCGTGATCGCCGGCGCGCTGCCGGCCACTCGGCTCAGGTCGAACGACCCGGTCACCTCGTACACGTCCTTGTGGAACCGGTGGCGGAAGTCCACGGCGCCGACGTACGCGCTCGAGCGCAGGAAGTCGTCGGTCAGCGGATCACTGTTCCGATTGACCGCCGTCGTCATGAACCCGATGCCGTCCTTGCCGTCGCGGAAATCCTGCTGCAGGCGCACGACGCCGTAGTTCGTGAACGGCTCGAGCGTGGCGCCGCCCGCGCTCGCGCGCCGGGTGACGCCTTCGACGGCGCCGATGGTCAGCCCGCTCGGCAGCCGGCCGGTGATCTTGGCCGCGCCAAGGATCCGCGTCGGGTCGTGACCGATGCGCCGCGAATAGAACAGTCCTTCGCCGCGGCAGTTCACGATGTTGCAGTCGACGCCGAAATTGAAGATGCCGGTGCCTTCGACGAAGAACGGCCGGCGCTCCTGATAGAACGTCTCGAACGACGTCAGGTTGACGACGGACGGATCCGCTTCCACCTGCCCGAAGTCGGGATTCACGGTCGCGTCGATCGTGATGTTCGACGTCAGCCCGTACTTGACGTCGGCGCCGCCGTCGAACTTCTGGTCGCGCTCGAAGCCCGGCGCCGGAATGTTCTTGGCGACGGCGTAGGGCGCGAGCTCGAGCCGCCGCGGCGCCTCGAGACCGTCCAGCCCGACCAGATCGCCGAGCTGCGAGACGAAGCCGCGCTTCGACGGGCGGTAGAGCGGCCAGCCGTCGCGCTCGCCGCCATGCCGATCGATGTCGCGCCAGATCGCGAAGCCGAACGTATTCGTCGGCGCATGCGCGTACCGCAGCTGCGATAACGGAATCCGGAACTCCGCCGTCCAGCCGAGCGAGTCGACCTCGGTCCCGACTTCCCACACGCCGTCCCACGCGTCGTCCTCCTGCTGATCGTCACCGTACATCGCGTAGTCGCGCTTCACGCCCCCGGGATTCACGGCGAACTCGAAGCCGGTGCGGCGGTCATGGTAGGAGTCGATCACGATCTTGATCTGGTCACAGCAGATGCGGACGTCGCGGCGGGCGAGCAGCTTCTTGATGCTGTCAGGATGATCGTCGAACGCGCGCACGAAAACGTAGAGATTGCGCGCGTCATACGCGATCCGCGCTTCGGTGCGCAGGGTGGGCACCGAGTCTTCGTGCGGTTGGAACGTCCGGAAGTCCTTGATCACCGGGGCGACGCGCCACACGTCGTCATTGTCTTTCCCGTCGATCACCGGCGCGGTGCTCGCGCGTTGGGCGACGGCGGTGGTCGCCGACGGCGTCGCCGTTGGGGAGTACTGTGGCGGCTGCGCTGACTGCAAAGCGAGCAGGACGGCGGCGACCGGCATGAACGGCATCATGGTTGTCCCGGGAATGAGAGGCTATTCCTTGGATGGTACGATTCGACAAATGGTTGGTTTCGTGATAGGTTGCCTCGCCCTTGCGCGCCCTTCCTCCACGAGGCCCAGTGTCGTTTACCAGATTGTGGACTGATCGCCGGACCGGCAATGACCGCCGGTCAGAGCCACGTCGGCGCTCTGTCATGCTCATGACAGAAGAACGCCGCCAGGTAGTCGACCGGCGTCGTGGGGCGGAGCGGCGCAGCACGCTGGACCGGCGCGGGCGCACGTTGCGCGCCGCGAACGCCGAGCGGCCGGTCGAGCACGTGCGGAACGCGCTGCAGCTGCTTAAGGAAGTGGCGCTGGTCGGCGAGCTGTCGGCGGGACCGAGCGAAGACCTGGGGGCCGCCATCGAGCGCCTCCACCGCGCGGTGGCGCTGCTGGAGCGACACCCCGGTCGCTAAGCGATCGCTATTTCTTCTTGAACAACGCGAGGTACTGGCCGTAGCCTTCGGCGGCCAGGCTATCCACCGGGACGAACCGCAGCGACGCGGAATTGATGCAGTAGCGCAACCCCGTCGGCTTGGGACCGTCGTCGAAGAGATGGCCCAGGTGTGAGTCCCCGTGGGCCGACCGCACTTCAGTCCGCACCATGAACAACGAGCGGTCCGTCTTTTCCTTGACGTTGCTCACCTCGAGCGGGCGCGTGAAACTGGGCCACCCGGTGCCGGACTCGAACTTGTCGGTCGAGCTGAACAGCGGCTCCCCGGACACGACGTCCACGTAGATCCCATCCTGATGGTTGTCCCAGTACTCGTTCTGGAACGGCCGTTCCGTCGCCTCGTGCTGCGTCACCTCGTACTGCAATGGCGTCAACGTGCGTCGGAGATCGGCGTCGCTTGGTTTTGGCTTCACGGTATACATCGCTGGTCGAAGTTGTGGAGTTGGCGCGGCACTCAGCTTGGTTGATCCCATCCCCGCCTCGTCGCCCCAGATCTGTTTGAGCACGCGATCGCGGCCGCAACCCTGGCGGTACATGCCGTAGCGCACCGGATTCTTCTTCGCGTAATCCTGATGGTAGTCCTCGGCGGCGTAGAACGGGCCGGCCGTGAGAATCTGAGTCGCGACTTCCTTGTGGAAGTGATCCATGATCTGCTGGCGCGTCGCGCTCGCCGCGCGGCGTTGCTCCGCGTTGCGCACGAATACGGCCGAGTGGTAGTTCGGACCGATGTCGCACGCCTGGCCGTCGGCCTGAAAGGGATTGATGTTGTGCCAATAGGTCCAGAGCAGCGTCTCGTAATTGACCTTGGCCGGATCGTACACCACCTGCACCGATTCGAGGTGCCCGGTCGTCCCTTCGACCACCTGCTCGTACGACGGATTCCTGGTCGTCCCGCCCATGAAGCCCGACGTCGCCGAGATCACACCGGGCAGGTCATCGTAGGCGTGCTCCATGGTCCAGAAGCAGCCGCCCGCAAACGCGGCGGTATCGAGGGGCGTGGTGGGCGCCAGAGTGAGCGCCAGCAAGAGTGCAATGTTCATGGGCTGAATGTGACCAGGGCGTCGGACCGGCGGTAGTGGCGTAACTCCTTTCTTAGAGGTTTCTCATCCTTCTCACATTGCTGGGGCACTCCGGCGAGCCGTAGGTTACGCTCGTGCAGATACTGCTCGTGGAAGACGATCGCGACCTCCGGCGATTTCTGAGCAAAGCGTTTCGCGAAGAAGGATACGGCGTCACGGAGACGGACTCCGGCGACCGCGCGCTGGAGCGCGCGTTGGAGGGGAGCTTCACCTGCCTCGTGCTGGACGTCATGCTGCCCGGGCGCGACGGCTTCAGTGTAGTGACCGAGCTCCGCGCGCGCGGCGTGTCCACGCCGGTCCTGCTGCTGACGGCGAAAGACGAGCTCGAGTCGCGTGTGCGCGGGCTCGAAGGCGGCGCCGACGACTATGTCACCAAGCCGTTCGATCTCCCGGAGCTGCTCGCGCGCGTGCACGCGCTGATCCGCCGGGCGGAGCTGCGGCACAAGGACGCAACCCTCCGGGCCGGCGACGTGACGCTCGATCCGCTGAGTCGCCGGGTCACGCAGGGCGATCGGGTGATCGATCTTTCGCCACGCGAGTTCGCGCTGCTCGAATTCCTGATGCGCAACGTCGGGCGCACGCTCTCGCGCTCGCGCATCGCCGAGGCGGTCTGGAACTACAAGTTCGACCCCGAGACCAACGTCGTCGACGTCTACGTCAATTACCTGCGCCGGAAGCTGAGTTTTGGCGGCCGGACGGCGCCGATCCGCACGGTGCGCGGCGTCGGCTATCGGCTCGACGCGACCGAGCATGCCTGAACGCCGCCTCAACGAGGTTCTGACCAGGCGCTTTCGCCGCATCGCCTGGATCGCGCTCACCGGATACGCCGCCGTCGTGGTCGCCCTGTTCACCGTGGCCGCCGAGATGGCGCTGCGTCGCTCGCTCGAGCACTCCGCTGACGTGATTCAATCGCTGCTCGGCGCCTATCGCGATTCGACCAGCGCGCCCGGTGGCGTGATGCCCTCGGCCCTCGCCGACCAGCTGGTCGGGATGGGCGGCCAGGTCGTGATCACGCGCACGACGACCAACGCGGGCGGCATGCCGCAGGTCTACTATCTCTCGCCCGGCATGCCCGCGCGCCGGCTCGAAGGGCTTCCCGAATCCTCGCCCGAGCAGGCGCGGGCCGCGCTGGTCGCGGCGATCACGCGGCGTGCGCGGTGGCGCGATCGTGTGCTGCATCGGTCCATGGGCGAATTCGACATTTACGCCGTGGCCAGCCGCGATTCCTACCTCCTGCCGCTCGGTGTTTTGGCGGCGGTTGCGGCGCTGCTGTTGCCGCTCGCCGCATTGGCGTCCGCGCGCGGGGCGCGCCAGGGCGTCGACGAGGCATTGCAGCCGCTGGGCCGCGTCACGCGTGAGACGACGGCCATCGGTCCCTCGGAGCTCGGCATCCGGTTGACGAGTCCCACGGGCCAGGCCGAGGTGACGGAGCTGGCGGAGAGCGTCAACCGGATGCTCGAGCGCGTCGATCGCGCGCATCGTGCCTTGCAGTCGTTCACGGCGGATGCGAGTCACGAGCTGCGCACGCCGCTGACCCATCTGCGTGCGCAGGTGCAGTGGGCGTCCGAGGAGGGCCGCACCGAGGCGGAGACTCGCGAAGCGCTCGCGGCGATGGAGCGCGAGCTCGATCGCACGACCAAGCTCGTCGAAGAGCTGTTGCTGATCGCGCGCGGTGAGAACCGCCAGCTCGCCCTCGCGCACGCGCCGTTCGACCTCGCGGCCGTCGTCGCCGAGGTGGTGGAAATCACGGAAGCGATGGCCGTGGAGCGGGATCTCACGATTCGCGGCGGCGCGCCCGCGCCGGCCACCGCACTGGGCGACGCCGATCGCACACGCCACATCCTGCTGAATCTCGCCTCCAATGCGGTGCGCTACACACCGAGTGGGACGGTCACGTTCGAGATTCTGCGGAATGGATCCGAGGTGGGAGTGAGCGTCACCGATACGGGGCCGGGCATTGCGCCTGAGCACGTCCGCCGCATCTTCGACCGTTTCTTCCGCATCGATCAGTCGCGCAGCCGGGACCTCGGGGGCACGGGACTCGGGCTCGCGATCGCGCGACTGCTGGCTGAGCTACAAGACGGAAGGATCGAGGTCGACAGCACGGTCGGCCGAGGGAGCCGCTTCACATTGTGGCTGCCCTCGGCCGAGCATGCGTAAGACCTACTGCGCTACGAGGCCGATCGTGCTCGCCGGGAGTGATGCCGATGCGCCCACGTCGGTCAGATGTCCGTCGCTCTCGATTCGAAAGCCGGTGATGCTGCGATTGCCGTTCAGCTGATACAGGTAGCGGCCGTTGCCGCTGATCGCGAGATCGACATTCCCCGCTCCCACGTCGGCAGTGCGGCCGCCGGCGTCGATCAACGCAATCGTGCCGTCGTCGGCGATCGCGAATCCGGAAATCGTGCCGCTATGCGCGTTCGCGGTATAGCCGAACTTGCCGTTCTTCGTCACCGCGGCCCAGCACGGCGCTCCCTGGTAGGTCGAAACCGCACCGCTCGCGACCGTGAGGGTGCCGTCGCCGCCGATCAGGTAGGACGATGCGCTGCCCGCCGCTTCCGATACGAACAGATCATTGCGATGCCCGAATGCGAAGCCGAACGGCGTGCCGCCGGCGGCCGGACTCGTGCTCCGCGCACCGGCGACGCCGTCGCCATCGACCGCGTAAAGATCGATCCGATTGGTCGCCTTCTCCGTCACGACCAGCCAATCACCGTTTGGGCTGAACGACACCTGCGCTGGTCCGACACCCGCGCCGGACAAGGCTCGAGTCGAGCCGGACAGCGGCGTCAACGCGCCGTCGGCGCCGATGCTGAAGCCGCTGATGTTTCCGGCGCCGCCGGCATTCAAGACGTACAGCAGGTTGCCGTGAACCGTGACACTGCTCGGCCCGACGCCACCGGACGCGACCCGACTCACGAGTGACAGGCCCGACGACGTGATGCGGAATGCGCTGACGTCGTTGGAGCCGGCGTTGACCGCGAACAGCCAGCGGCCGTCATCGCTCAACGCCAGTGCGCCCTGCGAGCCGAGGCTCGCGCCGGTGCCGGTGCCGCCGGTCGGCACCACACCGACCCACGACAGGCTGCCGTCCGCGGCGCGCGCGTAAATCGCCACGGCGTTCCCGCCCACCTGATTCGTCAGAGCGTAAACCGCGCCGGGAACGTCCGTGCCGGCTGTCGGTGACGATGTGAGCGACGGCGTGCGCTCCGCCGCAAGGCCGGTCACCGTGTGATCCTGCGCGCACGCTGCGAGTAAGACCATCGCGACTGCGCCGAGTGCTCCACGTCCGTGCATCGAAACCTCCCGAGTGATGAGTGACGATGAATTGCTCGGGACAATGAACGCGCGCGACCGCGAAAATGGAGGAGGCTCCGCGACTTATGAGAGGGTTCTCATATTCCTATCATCCGGACATTGATGGGCATCTAGCGGGTTCCGAACGCGCGCGTGAGGTTTGGTGGACATATCCCCTCCCCCACCCGAGGACTCCATGCTGCGTCGCTCGATGGTTCTCACCGCTCTCGTCCTCACCACTGCCGTCGCGCAGGCCCAGCTGCCGGGCCTGCGGCGCAAACTGAAAGACGCCGGTCGACAGGCGGCCACGGGCCAGCCGGCGCAGCGCCAGCCCAATTTCGACAACACGGTCCTCGAGCTGACTCCGCAAGTCGTGACGCGGCTGATCGCCGGGCTCGAGGCCCGGAGCCGCGCGGTCGGCCCCGGCGGCCAGACCGTCGCCGATCTGCGGCGCCGTGCGGCCGCCGCTTCCGATGAAGCCGCGACGCTCAACAACCAGCACAGCGACGACCGCGAGCAGTGGCAGAACGCAAACGGCGCCGCCGAGAACTGCGTCAGCGAGCAGTTGAACACGGTAGAGCAGCAGCACGCGCAGCAGATGCAGCAGCGCTTCGTGAGCATGACGGGCGTGAACACGCCGGAGAAAACCAAGTTCATGCAGGACTACACCGCCGCCACGCAGGAAGCGCAGCAAGCGGCGATGGCGAGCGATACCGCCGGATTGCGGCGGGCGCAGGTGAAGATCAATCGACTGATGGGGATCGACGCGCACGCCGACACCGTCAGAGCACGCGCCACGTGCCATGTACCAGCGGTGCCTGCGTGGATGCGGCGCGCCGATTCGCTCGCCGCGCTCGGCGACACGCTGGCGGTTCGCGCGCGCGGCGCGGAAGGCGCGGGGAACGCCGCCGCCGCTCGCGCCGCCGCAATGACGCCGGAGCAATTCGCGATGGCGGCCGAGCGCGCCGAAGGCTTCGTCGTGATCAAAGAGTCCGGCAATGTCGGGAGCGGGTACGTCTACTCGCCGGCCGAGGAGCAAGCGCTCACAGCCCGGCTGCCCGATCTGAAGAAATACCTCGGATGATCGGACGTACCGCGGCCGGTGCCGTCGCGGTCGTGCTCTTCGCCGTGGCCGCGGGGCCGGCGGCTCGCGACGAGCAGGCACTGGCCGTCCGGCTGCCGACCGGAGCGCCGTATGTCTTCTGGCGGGCGACGCGTGCGCCCGCCCGCTGGATCGACCCGGATGACGGGCTCACGGCGCTCGTGGATTGGCACTCAGGCCAGCCCGGCGTCGAATGGGCCACGCTTCCGATCACCGGCGCGGGCGAAGCGCACGCGCTCACGCTCGTGCTCGCGCGCATCGATCCGCGGGTGTCGTTGCAGCTGGTATGGGACATCGAGGATGACCGGCCGAGCTGGAGTGTGGACCGCGCAACCGATGCACCGGTCGCCGTCAACGCCGGGATGTTCGTGGACCGATTGCCGTGGGGCTGGGTTGTCGTGGATGGTCACGAGCGGCTCCCACCCGGGACCGGACCCCTCTCATCGGCCCTCGTGGGCCTCGCGAACGGCCGACTCGTGTGGGTGGATGGCGACGACGTATCCGCGTGGCGCCGCCGTCGCGACGTGCGCTTTGCGTTTCAGTCCTACCCGACGTTGCTCACGGGCGACGGTACGGTCCCGTCGGCGCTGCGCGCGGCGGCGATCAACGTCACGCATCGTGACGCGCGGCTGGCACTGGGACTCGATCGTCAGGGACGCCTGCTCGTCGCGCTGACCCGATTGGACGTTCCCATCCCCGGCGCGGACCGCGTTCCATTTGGGCTCACCGTTCCCGAGATCGCGGGCGTCATGGGCGCGCTCGGCGCGCAGCACGCGATGCTGCTCGACGGCGGAATCTCCGCGCAGCTCACCGTCACGGACTCGAGCGGTCGGGCGAGAGCCTGGAAGGGACTGCGCAGGGTGCCGCTCGCGCTCGTCGCTTATCATTAAGGCATGCTGCTTCTTCTTCTCTCACTGATACAGAGCAGCCCGCAGCGCGACGACGGCCAGTGGACCATGCCCGCGCGCGACTACGCGGCCACACGCTACAGCGGCCTCAATCAGATCACGCCGGCGAACGCGGCCCACCTGAAGCCGGTCTGGACCTTCTCGACCGGCGTGCTCGGCGGCCACGAAGGCCAGCCGCTCGTCGTCGACAAGACGATGTACGTCGTCACGCCGTTCCCGAACGTGCTGTACGCGTTCGACCTGACGCAGGAAGGCTTCCCGCTCAAATGGAAATACCGGCCCGACGTGAATCCGGCGTCGCTCGGCATCGCGTGTTGCGACGCGATCAACCGCGGCGCGGTGTACGCGGACGGCAAGATCATTTACAACCTCCTGGACGGCCACACGGTCGCGGTCGACGCCACTGACGGCCACGAAGTCTGGAAAACGCAGATCGCCGACATCAATCAAGGCGAGACGACGCCGATGGCGCCATTCGTCGCGGGGAATCGCGTGATCGTGGGCCCGTCGGGCGGCGAATTCGGGATTTGGGGCTGGGTCAAAGGACTCGATCTCGCGACCGGAAAGATTCTCTGGACCGCGCACAACATGGGGCCCGACTCGGCGATGCTCGCGCGCGCCGGCACATTCCGCGGCACCGGGAACCTCGGCGTCTCGACCTGGGAGGGCGATTCCTGGCGCCGCGGCGGCGCGCCGGTCTGGGGCTGGATCAGCTACGACCCGCAGCTCGATCTCATCTACTTCGGCACGGGCAATCCCGGTCCCTACAACACCGAGCAGCGGCCCGGCGAGAACAAATGGACGAACAGCGTGCTCGCGCGCCGGCCGAGCAACGGCTCCCTCGTCTGGGCATATCAGTTCACGCCGCACGACAGCTGGGACTTCGATTCGAACGCCGAGATGATTCTGGCGGATCTCGTCGTCGGCGGGCGGCTCAGGAAAGTGCTGGTGCATTTCGACAAGAACGGCTTCGCCTACACGCTCGACCGCGCGACCGGCGAGCTGCTCGTGGCCGAGCCGTTCATCGCGAATCTCACCTGGGCGAAAGGGGTCAATCGCGCGACCGGCCTGCCGATCGTCGACACGACCAAGACGACCGGCGCGTCGAAGGGCAATGTGCAGGGGATCTGCCCGAGTCTCGAGGGCGGCAAGAGTCCCGCCTCCCCCGCGTCCTACTCGCCGCGCACCGGCCTGTTCTACACGGCGACGAACAATCTCTGCATGAACTTCGAGGCCGCCCCCGTGACACGCATTCCGGGCACGCCGTACATCGGCGCGACGACGCCGTACGTCGCCGGTCCGGGCGGCTACATGGGCGCGTTTCTCGCGTGGGACGCGGCGCGCGGCCGGAAGGTCTGGGACATCAAGGAAGAGTTTCCCGTGTGGAGCGGCAGCGTCGTGACCGCGGGCGACGTCGTGTTCTACGGCACGCTCGACGGTTGGTTCAAGGCGGTCGATGCGCGGAACGGCCGTGTATTGTGGAAACAGAAAGTCGGGTCCGGCGTCGTGGGCGCGCCGATCTCATTCCGCGGCGCCGACGGCAAGCAGTACATCGCGGTGTATGCCGGCATCGGCGGCGACTGGTTCCTCCTCTCCGGCGACGTGCGCTCGGACGATCCGGCCGACGTCCGCCCCCCCGCCGATTTCGCGCCCAATCTTGCTCGCCACACCAGTCAAGGCGGCATCGTCTGGGTGTTCGGGCTGTGACGGAGTGCGGCGTGCGGCGTGCGGTATGCGCGTTGATCGTGCTCGCAGCATGCGGTCGCGCGGAAAGCACGCCGCCCTCGGTGCGCTATCCCGATCACGTCGCCGCCGGCGGCAACCAACCGCCCGCCGCGCGAGAAATGACGAATCCGTTCGCCAAAGACACTGGCTCGGTGACCGACGGCTCGAAGGTCTTCAGCGCGATGAACTGCGACGGCTGCCACGGTGGTGGCGCGACGGGATGGGTGGGCCCAAGCCTCGTGGACGGCCGCTGGCGCTACGGCGGCACGGACGGCGCGCTGTTTCAATCAATCTTCTACGGCCGTCCCAAGGGCATGCCCGCGTACGGCGGCGTGATGTCGCCCGGTGCGATTTGGAAGGTGATCACCTACTTGAAGGCCCAACCGATACCCAATGGAGTGCCCACGGAGCGGTGGCCGCGAGCTGGAGAAGGAAAGCGCTAGAGGCGCCGAGCTGCGTACCGCGCATTTGTGACCCACGACCCCACCCAAGCACCGCCATTCATTATGTTGGGACCCTAGCCTTTCAGGCTGGAGGTGCCTATGAGCGTGCTTCGAGTCTTGATCTGCTATCTGGTCATTCTGGCCATCTTCGGTTGCGGCGGGCATCGCCCCGTGCGCCAGCGCGTGCTGTTGCCGCCGACACTGAATCTCGTCCCGCATCACAACATCGGGCTCTTCGAGTTCTCGGTCGAGAACGGCAAGGGCAACCTGCAGCAGTTCGCGACCCAGCGATTCGAGGAGTACGTGCTGGCCGCACAGAGCGGGATCGAGATGCGCGAGTTCACCTCCGCCGATTCCGCGCGCGTGTTTTCCAGCTCGGCCGATTCGAACACCACACCGGTCGCGTTCTTCGGTCATCTCAAGATCTCGAACGTGAAGCCGCACGGCGGTCTCACGGCCGGCCTGTCGCCCGTCATGCGCGCGACGGTCACGGTCGAGCTGTCGGTGTGGCTCGTCAACACCCGAACCGGTGGTGTGTTGTGGCGCCGCAGCTCCGCGTCGACCGAAGAAGTGGGCGGCCTCTCGTTTACCGGCGGCCTGCCGTCCTTCTCGGCGCGCGACCCGAACGACGCGTACGGGCAGCTCATCAATCGGCTGGTATACAATGTGACGTACGACGTCAGGAGTACTTGGGTAGATCAGTGACGAGATAGAAAAAAAGGCGTAAAAGGGCGTATAAAGGCGTGAGAAGGCGTGGGATTGCGAACGCAGTTCCACGCCTTTTCACGCCTCATTACGCCGTCATGACGTCAGCGCACTCTTGAAGGCTGCCGCTCGCCGCGACAACTCAGCATCCGTAACCATCTTCCGCCCCGACTTGATCACCGCGACGTCGAGCGCCACCCAGAGGCTGCGGCGATGCGGGTCGAGCTCGAGCGCCCGGGCGAGCGGTCCGATCGCGGCGTCGTACGCCCCGTTCGTCATGTACAGCGCGGCCAGGTCTTCCATCGCGCTCGCGTCCTCGGGATTGCTCCGCAGATGCTGCGTGAGTGATTCGACGCGCGCGACGTTCATCTGGACCTCCGCCTGTGGGTCTGGTGCGGGGCGAGGGCCCAGCGCGACTGCCGGGTTACCCATGATCCACCCCAAGGCGAGAGCCAGGGAAACGGTCACAGCTTTGATGTAGGTCATGCTCCCCCCCTTTCACCGAGGGGAAAAGCACGAGGCGCGCCAGACCGGTTGCAGGTCGAGCGCGCCTCGATTGTGTTGTGCGGGACACGCCTACGCCGGGGGCGGGGTGTCCTCCTTACCACGGTCCTTCTTATTGAGGAACCAGAACGCCAGCATGATCAGTCCCGCAATGAGCAGCACCTTCAGCAGGAAGAAGAAGACCGGCAGGAGGAACAGGCCGGCGAGCTTGACGAGGCCGATACCCACCAGGCCGACGGCGGCGAGCTGCAGAACGGGCTTGATCATCACGGAATCCGGTGTTGGGGGACAGGACAGTATACGGCAAGACCGGCCGGGATGATTCAGAGGATACAAAACCGGGCCAGGTCCACACCCACCTGGCCCGGTCCGCTCTATGGCTGCGAAGCGGCTTCGGCTGCCCGTCCTTCTCGTTGTGACGGCTCCCCGGGCAGCGAAGGGGCGCTGGGACTTACCAGAACTTGAGCCGCGAGATGATCGAGCGTTTCGGCTGCGCCTTGGGCTTTGGGGCGGCCTTCACGCGACGCGCTTTCCGATTTCTCCGAGCCATGGGTCAACACTCCCTGAGGTGGAAAGAGCAGATCAAGCGGCGCCATCACCGCACGCCGCTTGATAGCTCCCGACTACCGCGACTTACATCGAGGCCTTGTTGTTCACGCTGCGACGGCCGCGCTTGCTCACCGACTTGGCGCGCTTACGAATGCTCGATGTGCGGGGCTTTCGGGCCATGATCAGCTCCAGTGAAGAAGGTGACACTTATACGCTGGTACTGCGTCGTCCAGCAACGAGTTGCCAAATGAAGGCAATGAGTGCGATCACGAGCAGGAGGTGAATCAGACCGCCCGTTACGTGAAAGACAACGAAGCCGAGTAACCAGGCTACCAGAAGAATCACCGCTAGTGCGGCAAACATGGACAGCCTCCGGGTGAATGGAGTAACTCCGCCGGAGAATAGAAAAAATCGCGCGACGGTGTAATCGTCCGTTGAATCGGTTTTGGAGGGACCGGCGGGCTAACTACTTGGAGGGATTCGCCTGCGTGCAGTCGGCCAGCGCGCGCTGCCGCACCGCGATGCCGAGATCGGCTTCGGCGATCTGGCTCGCGAGGTTCGCGCCTTCGGCGGCGAGTCGCGACATCGTTCGCGTCGCGCTCGCCCACTGGCGCGACACGTCGACGTACTCCCGGCCTTTCGAAATCGCATAATCGGGAACGAGCGGTCCCAGCGCGCCGAGGTTCTCCTCGATGTAGTCGAGGGCTTCACTGCCGTTTCCCTGCCCGATCGCGCCCGCGAGCACCTTGCCGTAGCCGACGAGCTCGAGCGCATTCTGGATGATTTCCATATTGTCGGCGCCGACCGCCTGCGACTTCGCGGCACCGATCAACTTGGATTCTCCCCAGCCGCCCGGATTGTCCGCGAACTTGGTCCACGCCTCGTACGACTTGATGAACGTGTTGAGGTTGCCAATGAATGCCTGTTGCGCTTCCGTGATCTCACCAGTCGCGGCTGCGGTCTTCAGCATGCCGTCGCCAAGCGCGAGCTGCAGCAGCTTTTGGCCGAGGTCCGAGCCGGCGGCCGCGACGATCAGCAGATCGAAGGCAGGCTGCAACTGGTCGCGCGCCTGCCGCGTTCGCGCTTCCTGATCGCGCGCAGCGGCGAACTCGACGCCGATCTGCTTCAGCCGGTCCGCCGCTCGCTGTCGTTGATCCTGGCTGAGCGAGAGCAGACCCTTGGGCGTCTCGCACGGATCCTGAGTCATCGTGGGATCGACGGGCGGCACCCCGCGATCGAACTGCCATTTCATCCATAGATAGGGATAGACGCCGGATGTGCCGCACGCGATTTCCCCCGCGATGGTCGTGAACGGCGGCATGGCACGGAGCGAATCGTAATTCGGCCTGCAGTTGTTCTCCGTCATCGACGACCCGATCGTAATCGACGGCAAAGGATTGCCATCGATGAATGCCGACGTCGGCGGTCCGCCGGTCGTACACACCTTCGGCCAACCCTCGGCCGGCACGAACACGGGAGCGAACAGGTCGAGGTTGTATTTGCCGACGCCGGCGGCCGTCGCAGGCCGGCCCTGCATCGGCAGCGAAATCATGCCGCCCGAATGCAGATTCGGGTTCCAGCCGTCGACCCCGGACCCCTGCTTGGACGCCGTAAACGCGGCGCACGAGCCGATCTTTGGCTCCGTGAGCTGGTACTGGTAGACGAGGGACTGCACGCGAAACCGGACCGCCGGCAAGTACGGTGGGCGGCCGATCGCCGACTCCGCGAATGTCGCGTAGTACGTGCCGCTTTCCGTCTCGCCGAGGCTCGAAGAGACGGTCGAGAAGCGGACGACGCCGCGCCACACGGCCTGGCCCCACGGGATTTCGTTGGGTCCCCGCGGCCGCGGCCGGGCGGCGCCCGCGCCACTCCCTGCACCCGCCGGCCCAGCTGCTCCCGCTCCGGCCTGGCCCGTTGTGGTGGTAGTGCTCGATGGCGCGCCGTTCGCGCCGGCCGCCTGCACCGCTCCCTGTGACGCTTTCGGATCGCGCAGTCGAATGAACGCGATTGCGCTTTGAGGGAATACTCGAGCGCCGGCGTGAACCGCGTCGCCATCGACGTCGACCGGGCCGACGATCTTCTCACCACTGGGCAGCACGACGGCATCGGAATCGAGCGGCAGCACCGGCGTATTGGCGGGAAGCAGCGCGCCGTTGACGAGAATCATGCTGATCTGCTCGCGGGGGACGCGAACGTCACCCTGGGGCGTGGTGACGGTCGCGAAGGCATGGAGCAGACTCAACGATCCCGTCACGGCTTCGCCGCCGTCGCGCCGGAACAGCATGTCGTCGCGGGCGCGCACGACGGGCGGCGCAGGCGGCCAGCCGAGCGCGGCGAGCTTCGCGCGCTGTGCCGACGTCAGCACGACCGGTTGTTGCGTCAGGACGAGAACGACGGCGGTGAGAATCACCGCCGGATAGTATACCGCGCTACGCGAACAGTTGCGACGAAGTCGAGCTCGAGGGAGGTGGGGGCCGCATGCCGGCGAGCGCCTTGCCCGCGTCGCTCCAGCGCGAGCGCATCCATTCGGTCAACCACAGGGGGAGCGAGCGGCCGCGCTCGATCGGCTCTTCGCCGACCACGGGCTTGGTCCCCGTCAGCATTTCGTGCGCGAGCGATTGGATGGCGGCCATGTCGTTGCGGCGCGACGCGGGCTTGCCGAGCGCGGCGGCGATGCCGGTGTCGGCGACGAACACGCCCTCCTCGGCGAGCAGGACGTTTTCGGGCTTGATGTCGCCGTGCGCGATCTCTTGCGCGTGCGCATGCGCGACGCCGCTCAGCACGCCGCGCAGGATTTCGACCGCGCGCGCGAGCGGCACGGGGCCGTTGTTGCCGATCCACGCGCGCATCGTGGTGCCCTTGATGAACGGCCTGGTATGGTAGACGAACGAGCCGGCTCGCCCCGCCCCGCGCGGCTTCACGAGATTCGCATGGCGGAGTTGTTGAGCCAGCAAGAGTACGGCGCGCTCGAAATGCAGATCGTTGATGCCCAGCGACAGCGCCGCCGGCAGCACCTTGATGAGCAGCTCGGTTCCGTTTTGCGATTGGGTGGCGACGAACAGCCGGTACTCGCCGACCGGACGCACTTCGCGCTCGATCCGGTACAGAGGGCCGAGGGCTTCCGCTAGGGCGGCGCGGAGTTCGGACATGGTTGGCAAGTTAGCGCGAAGACTCGGGGAATGGGAAGGGACTACTCGCCGGTCTCGCGTCTAATCCCTTGGTATAGGTTTTGAGCCGTTGCGCGCTCGCTGGGCGAGCCGAAAATCTTCTCGCCGTCGAAGCGGCCGTTCTCGATGAAAATCTCCGAAATCTTGTTTCCGGCGATCACGCTCCCTGCTACGTACACACCGGGTACCGAAGTTTCGAGCGTCTCACGATCGACTTCCGGCCGTCCCGTCGTCGCGTCGAACGCGATGCCGAGTCGCTGGAACAGCTCGAGATCGGGACGAAAGCCGATCAAGGGATACACGCGATCGGCGGGGACACGCTCGCCGTCGTCCAGGACCACATGGCGCGGCGCGATCTCGGCAACCTGCCGGCCGAGTCGCGCCTGGATCTCCCCGGCCTTGATGCGATTCTCGAGATCGGGGCGCAGCCAATACTTCACGCTCTTCGGCCACGTGGTGCCGCGGTAGACGATCGTCGTGCGGGCGCCGGCGCGAAACAGCTGCAGCGCCGCTTCGACCGCGGAGTTCTTGCCGCCGATCACGACGACGTCCATTCCGTAGGACTTGTGGGCCTCGTCGAAATAGTGATGGACGTGCGGAAGATCTTCGCCCTTCACGCCGAGCCGGTTGGGCTGGTCGAAGTAGCCGGTCGCGAGCACGAGCGTATCACAGCTGAGCGCTTCGCGGCCGTACGGCGTCTCGACGTGCGTGCGGTCGATCAGCTTCGTGTAGGTCCGAACGCGAATGCCCTCGACGCGCGCCACGCCGCGGTAGTACTTGAGCGCCTCCTCGCGCGTGGCTTTGGCACCGGCGCAGACGAGCGGGTGATTGCCGATCTCCAGCCGCTCCGGCGTCGTGAAGAACGCCATGTTGACGGGATAGCGGACGATCGAGTTGGCGATCGCGCCCGCGTCGATCACGAGCGGATCGAGGCCGCGGCGTTTGGCCGAAATGGCGCAGGCCAGGCCGATCGGCCCGGCGCCGACGATGACGACGGCTTCGTGCACTATCTCGGATTTGCGTGCAGACGCAGCAGTTCGTCAAGTCGCTCCCGGAGCTCCGGGCGAATCGTGTCGTCGAGGTTCAGGTCGTGACTCGCCAACATGTTCTGGATGTCGATCGTGTCGAGGCCGGCGCTCCGGGCTTCCTCGATCACAGTGATGAAGTGCAGCCGGGCTTCCTGGATCAGGGTGCCGAACTGGTGATTGCCCCGCTCGCCGACGGCGAGGGCGAGCAGGTAGAGATCTCGCGCGGCGTCGAGCCGCTGCGCCAGAAAATCCTGTGTTTGCTCCGGGATGGCATTCATGCAGCGACCTTTCTCACTCGTTGCGCGTCTGGAGTAGCATGACCCTCACACTCGTGGTTCTCATGGCCCTGCAGGCGCAGGGCTGGCAGGCCGGTGTGGATAGCCTGGCGAAGCGCGGCGACTTCTCGGGTGTCGTACTCGTGGCGCGAAACGGAGTTCCCGAGTTCGAGCAGGCCTACGGCATGGCCGATCGCGAATCGGGACGTTCGAACACGATTGAGACGTCGTTCAACATCGGCTCGATCAACAAGTTCTTCACCGGAATCGCCGTCCGGCAGCTCGCCGCCCAAGGCAAGCTCGACCTCGATTCCTCGCTGGCGCGCGCGTGGCCCGACTATCCCAATCAGGACGTCGCGAAGCGCGTCACGATCCGGCAGATCCTCGAGCATTCGTCGGGAATCCAGGGCAACATCTTCGCCGCGCCCCCGGGCAAGACGCGGCACGACGTCGTCACGTTGAACGACTATCTCCAGCTGTTCGTGAACGAGCCGCTGCAATTCGCGCCCGGCTCACAGCGGCAATACTCGAATGCCGGCTACATCGTCCTCGGCTTGCTCATCGAGAAGATCTCGGGCGAGAACTATTTCGAGTACGTCAACAAACACATCTACGAGCCGGCGGGGATGCATCAGACCGGGAGCTGGCGCATCGGTCGCTGGCCGGCGAACACGGCGATCGGCTACACCAGGGGACCCGGCCCGGACCGCCGCGACGACGCGCCGCTGGGCCGCAACACCGATTTTCTTCCCGGTAAGGGAAGCTCTGCGGGCGGCGGGTACTCGACGGCGCACGATCTGCTGAGCCTCATGAACGCGCTGCGCAATCACAGGATCCCGAATGCGCCCGAGCCGGGGATGGTCGGGATTGCCGGTGGCGCGCCGGGACTCAACGCGACGGTGGATGGCGATCTGCCGGGCGGTTACGACGTGATCGTGCTCGCGAACCTCGA
>DATDEZ010000173.1:0-18599 GCA_036522875.1 Gemmatimonadales bacterium
AGCTTGCCGGGCGGTGTCTTGTAGTAGCGGTTGACGGCGACGACGCTGAAGATGCCGCCGGCGATGAGGGCCCACCAGTAGTTCTTGAGGACGTTGCTCGCGCCGATGACGATGCGGGTCGGCAGCGGCAGCTCGAGGTTCACCGACGCGAACATGCTTTGGAACGTCGGGATGACGAAGATGAGCAGCACGGCGACGGCGATACCGGCAACGGAGAAAATGACGGCCGGGTAGATCATCGCGCCCTTCACCTTGCGGACGATCGCGTCGTTCTTTTCGAGGAACTGCGCGAGGCGCAGCAGAATCGTGTCGAGAATACCGCCCGCTTCGCCCGCGGCGACCATGTTGACGAAGAGGTCGGAGAACGCCTTCGGATGCTTGCGCATTGCGTCGGCGAGCGTGTGACCGCTTTCGACGTCGTACACGACCTGGCGCGTGATGTCGGCCAGCACCTTGTTCTCCGTCTGCTGCGACAGGATGTCGAGCGCCTGGACCAGCGGCAGACCGGAATTGATCATCGTCGCGAACTGGCGGGTGAAGATCACGACGTCGCGCGTCTTCACGCCGCCTTTCAGCAGCGCCATGAAGTCCGTGCCGCCCGACTTGGCTTCGCGGACCTGGACCACCACCATGCGGTTCTTGCGCAGGTGGGCGATGACGTCGTCGCGCGTCTTCAGGTCGATCTTATCGCTGACGAGATCGCCCTTCAGGTTGCGCGCGGTGTATTCAAAAACCGGCATACCTACCTCCGGACAGCGACTTTAGGTTGACCGGCCTGGGCGGCTGCGCCCGGCGCGGCTGGACCTTCGCGTTCATCAGGCGGCGTCTCGCCGATCGAGCGCAGGAAGTCGTTCGGCTTGGACGTGACGCGCAGACACTCGTCCTTGGTGACTTCGCGGCTCATGTAGAGCTGATACAGCGCGTCGTTCAGCGTCTGCATGCCGTACTTCTTTCCCGCCTGCATCGACGATTCGATCTGGTGGACCTTGTCGTCGCGAATCAGCGCCCGGATCGCGGGCGTGCAGATCATGATTTCGGCCGCCATGACGCGGCCGCGTCCCTTGGCCCGCTGCAGCAGCGTCTGCGTCAGCACGCCCTCGAGCACGAACGCCAGCTGGGCGCGGACCTGCGACTGCTGGTGCGACGGGAACACGTCGATGATACGGTTGATCGATTCGGCGGCGGAGTTCGTGTGCAGCGTGGCGAAGGCCAAGTGACCCGTCTCGGCGATCGTCAGCGCCGCCTGAATCGTCTCGAGGTCGCGCATTTCGCCGACCAGCACGACGTCGGGGTCCTGGCGCAGCGCGTACTTGAGCGCGGCCTGGAACGAGTTGGTGTCGGTCCCGACCTCGCGCTGGTTCACGATGCAGGACTGGTGGCGATGGATGAACTCGATCGGGTCTTCGACCGTGATGATGTGACCCTTCAGCTCTTTGTTGATCTTGTCGATCATCGCCGCCAGCGTGGTGCTCTTGCCCGAGCCGGTCGGGCCGGTCACGAGCACGAGGCCGCGCGGCCGGTCGGCCAGCTGCGCCACGACCTGCGGCAGGCCGAGCTCCTCGAACGTCTTCACGCTGAACGGGATCTGCCGGATCACGACCGACACGCAGCCGCGCTGCTTGAATACGTTGCCGCGGAAGCGGGCCAGATTTTGAATACCGAAGGAGAAGTCGAGCTCGCTCTCGGTCTCGAAGCGCTTCTTCTGGTTCTCCGTGAGGACCGAGTACGCGAGCGACAGCGTGTCCTTGGGCGTCAGGACTTCTTCGCTCGACGCGCTCGTGATGTCGCCGTCGACCCGGAGTTTGGGGCGCTCTCCGGCCACCAGGTGGAGGTCGGAAGCGTCCTTCTCGATCATTTCCTCGAGCAACGCCCGAAGGTTGACTGGCATCTGACTTCTCCTTATCCGGCCGCGGTTTCTTTCACGACCTCTTCGAGCGTCGTGACGCCTTTTTTCACTTTGAACATGCCGTCCATGCGCAGCGTCAGCATACCTTCCTTGACCGCGACGTCGCGCAACTCTTCGGTCGAAGCGCCTTTCAGGATCTCGCGGCGCAGCGGGCTCGACAGCGCCATCACTTCATACAGGCCCTGCCGGCCGCGATACCCGCTGCCGGCGCACGTATCGCAGCCGGCGCCCTTGAAGAACGGGCCTTCCTTCTTGTCGATCCCGAATGCGTGCATTTCTTCGGCGGTGTACTCGTGCTGCTGCTTGCATTCCTTGCAGATGCGGCGTACGAGCCGCTGCGCCACGATCAGGTTCACCGCGCTCGCCACGTTGAACGGCTCGATGCCCATGTCCACCATGCGGGTGATGGTCGACGGCGCGTCGTTCGTGTGCAGCGTCGACAGCACGAGGTGGCCGGTGAGCGCGGCCTTGATCGCGATCGAACCGGTCTCGAGGTCGCGGATCTCGCCGACCATGATGATGTTCGGATCCTGCCGCAGGAACGCCTTCAGCGCCGCGGCGAACGTCATGCCGACTTCGTTGCGAACGAGCACCTGGTTGATGCCCAGCAGGTTGTACTCGACCGGGTCCTCGGCCGTCATGATGTTCACGTCGATCTGGTTGATCCGCGACAGCGCCGAGTACAGCGTCGTGGTCTTGCCGGATCCTGTGGGCCCCGTCACCAGCACCATGCCGTACGGATTCTCGATCGCTTTCAGCAGGTCCTGCTCGGCCTTGGGTTCGAATCCGAACGTCTTCAGGTCGAGCGTCAAATTGCCCTTGTCGAGAATCCGGAGCACGATCTTTTCGCCGAACAGCACGGGCAGCGTCGAAACGCGGAAGTCGATCACGCGCGCGCCCATCTTCAGCTTGATGCGGCCGTCCTGCGGGACACGCCGCTCGGCGATGTTGAGCTGCGCCATGATTTTCACGCGCGAGGTCAGCGCGGCGCGCATCTTCACCGGCGGCTTCATCACTTCCGACAGCGCGCCGTCGACCCGATAGCGGACCCGCATCTCGTGCTCGAACGGCTCGATATGGATGTCGGAGGCGCCGCGCTTCACCGCGTCCGTCAGGAGGCCGTTGATCAGCTTCACGACGGGGGCGTCGTCAGCCAGGTCCTGCGCCTTGACGTCCTCATCCTCCTGATCCTCGACAACCTCGAGATCCTCCTCCTGCTCCACGCTTTTCAGCAGGCTTTGCAGCTGCGCGTCCGACTGCTGGTAATAGCGGTCGATCGCGTTGCGGAGCGTGTACTCCCCCGCGATGACCGGGAAGACGTCGCAGCGCGTGATGAACTTGATGTCCTCGATCGCCGTCACGTTGTTCGGGTCGGCAATCGCGACGGTGAGCGTCCGGCCTTCCCGCTTCAGGGGGAGGACGGTGTGCTTGGTCGCGACGTCGGGCGGGATCAGCTTCAGGATCTTCGCGTCGACCTCGAAACGGGAGAGATCGACGGCGGGCATGCGGTATTGCCGGGCCAGCATCTTGCTGACCTCGGTTTCCTCTATAAAGCCCAGTTTGACCAGGGTATAGCCCAGGCGCATCCCGGAGTTCTTCTGCTCCAGGAGGGCCTTCCTCAGCTGTTCCTGAGTTATCAGCCCTTCACGGACAAGGATTTCACCGAGCTTGTCCTGTGTAACCGCGACGCTCGCCGTATGCAACTCGTTGAATTTGAAGGGACTAAAATGGGAGTCGAGGTAGGCCGGGTCAAGGCTGGACGACGAAAGGGCGTACCGCGTCTAATAATTTGGCACCTACGCCCGGTACGCTATCCAGGCGGGCGAGGCTGCCAAATGGACCGTGCTCGGTGCGCCACGCAACGATGCGCTGCGCGAGCGCGGGGCCGACCCGGGGCAGGCGCGTGATTTCGCTCACGTCGGCTTGATCCAGATCGATCCGCTCGCCGGGCATCAACGGACGGGACAGTTGCGCCGCGCGCCTCGCCGTTTCTCGCAAAGCGTTGGGGCGCGGCGTCGCGGTCGACTGCAGCTGGACGTCGCCTGGAGGCGAATCGGGCGCTGGTGACAGGGCATAGCGCACACCGGCCCCGGCGAGCGCCAAGCAGGCAAGCATCAGCGCGGCACGCTTGTCGTCCATGCCGCCCAACATGGAGCGACTGGGCCGCTATTGCCGTACCAAAGCAACGGCGACATCACCAACAATCTGCAAACTCTCCGCGCTCACCTTGTCGATCGTGTCTTCCGTGGTGTGCCAATAGGGATAGTCGAAGTCGACCACGTCGATCGCGTGGATTCCCACCTTCTGCAGCGACACGTGGTCGTCGGTGAGCGTGTGTCGCACGCTCGGCACGAACTGATGGCCGTAGCCCAGGTCGGCAGCGACGCGCCAGACGCGTTGCACGACTTCGGGCGCGCCGGCGACGGACTGACCTTCCTGGAAGATCTGGAGGTCCTTGTCCCCAACCATGTCGAACAGCACGGCGAACAACGGCTGATAGCCCGGCGGCTGATGCGCCGCGAACCAGCGCGAGCCGATCAACACGTCGTTGGTATCGGCGAAGTCACCGTAATCTTCGCCATCGACGAACAGCAGGTCGACACCGGTCGAGCCCGTGAGCGCACGCGCCTTGAGCGCGTCGGCGACGCCGAGCAGGACGGCGACACCCGAGGCGCCGTCGTCGGCGCCCGGCACCGGCATCCGCTGCTGCCCCAGGTTCTCGGCGCGATCGGCCATGGGCCGCGTGTCCCAGTGCGCCATGAAGAGAATGCGGTCGGTCGCCAGCGGCCGAAACCGCGCGATGAAATTGCGCAGGTGCAGGGTCTCGCCGGTCTTCAGCTTGTGCGTGATCTCCTGCACGATCACGGTATCGGCGCGTTGGCGCAGCTCGGCGAGCAGCCAGTCCGCTTCCTGCTGGTGAGCCGGCGTGTTGGGAATCCGCGGCCCGAAGGACATCTGCTTTTGGACGTAGCCGAAGGCTGTGTTGCCGTTGAACTCGCGCGTGTTGGTGGCTCGCTCTCCGCCCGCGCGGGCCTGACACGCGATGACCGAGACCAGTGCCACGCACGCCGCGCGCCGCACGCCGGACGCGTTCATCGGATCTGCCCCACGCTCGCGGACAGCTGGACGAACGCGGTGATCACAAACTGCGAGATCTTGCGGTTCGTTTGTCGCTCCTCGTTCAAGACATACGCCATCTGAAGTCCCGCGCTCATGTTATTGGGGAGATCCGAGTCCATCGTAAGCTGGGTCTGCGTTTGCCGGCTGTCCACAAAGGGAACGCAATCGTCCTGGCCGGTGCGGCGCAAGCAGGTCGTGTTATCCGCGGCGGTATAGCTGGCCGTCGTCCGAATGTTCGACTTCCACCGCCCGAGGTGCGGCGGGCGGAACGAGAAGGTCAGAGACCCGCTCTGTCCGTTTCGCTTCGACCGGAACAGATTGCCCGCCGTCACGCGGTCCGACAAGGTCTGCGAGATGTCGACCGTCGTGAACACCGTCCCGCCCCAGGTGAGCGACGCCGACGGCGTGAACGCGCGCTCGAGCGTGCTGGTCAGCGTGACGTCCGCGGCGCCGAAGGTCGGCTGCTCGATCACGGACTCGCTGCGGCGATAGCCCGCCCGCGCGCTGATGTTGGTCAGGATCTTGCCGATGAATTCGCGCGACGGCGTGATCGACCAGCTGACCGATCCGTTCGGCCAGTCGGTGGTGCGCGAGTGAATCGCGACTTGATTGTCGGTGCGCAGCAGCCAGCCGACGCCCTGCGTCGAGCGATAAGACACATTCGCGCGCAGGCCGAGCGGGAAGACGGCGGTCCCGCCGGACGACAGCGTGCGGGTCTGCGTCGCCGACGTCGCCTGGAGGCCGCTCGTCGCCCGAAAGGCGTCCATGCCGCCGAATCCGAGCTGATACGCGCCGGACGGCACGTCGGTCGCGCGACCGAATGTCGAGCCCTGCTGCAGGCTGTAGGTGACGTCGACGCCGCTGAATCGGCCGAAGAAGGCGCTCACCTTCGAGGAGTCCCCGAACACCTTCGACGCGAGGCGCCGCGGATCGACCTGCGCGCCGGTCTCGAGCCGCCGCGCGTTGCTGAAGGCCGCGGGGATCTTGAACTCGCCCGCCGTGTCGCCGAATTCGCGCGCCGGCTGCCGGGCGTTCGCGTCGCGCGCGAAGAAGAATGAGCTGTTCACGGAGAGGCGCGGGCGGATCCACGTCCCCGCCGCCAGTCGCGGGGTGATCGCGAACGTCGTGTTCAGCGAGCGCTGCGTCTCGACTCCGATATTGCCGCCGAACAGCGACGCCCGCTGCCCGCGCATCAGGCGTCCCAGCGTGGTCGAGTCACCGTAGTCGCGCAGATCCCGCGTCGAGACGGCGTCGATGCCGAGCTGCACGCCGGTGAACGGCGCGAGCGCGATCGTTCCGGCGTTCTGCCAGAATCGCGTCAGCGAGACGGCCGGTGGCGCGGTGTCGCCGGGCTGCGGAATCGGCACGAGGTAGGTGAAGCGCTGCGCGTCGCTCGAGGCGAGCCCCGAGCGGAAATGGACGCGCGCGGGATTGAGCCGCAGCGTAATTCCGGCAATCCGCACGCTCCGGGCGTTCGGGGTGAACGAATAATCCAGGTTCACGTTATAGGTCGACGCGTTGGCGCGTGACAGCTCGGAGCGATCGTCGCCGCTCGTCCAAATGCCCGTGAGTGACAAGGGATCGAGCAGCCAGCGCGCGAGCCCGCCGTGCGACTGCACGATGCGGCGCGCCGAGAACGAGTAGATCGACGCGTTGGCTCGTGGGGTCCGCAATCCGGTCAGCGCGTCGGCCCGCAGATCGGTGCCGTTCAGATAGAAGGGCTCGGCAGACGTCAGCGTGCGCTGGACCGTGACGGGCACCGACAATCCCCATTGCGATGGCAAGAATCGCTCGGCGTGGATCGTGCTGCTGAGCGTCGCGGTGTTGTTCGTGACGTACGACGGATCTTCCGTGAGCTGGCGGAACTGTCCGTCGCGCCGCGAGAGATTGAGCGTGACCTCCGCGACGTCCGCGGCGGCGATGCCGAGATCGAGCGCGCCCGCCGCGCCGGTTTCCTGCACGACGTCGCCCAGGCGGATGTCATCCACCCACAGCTCCGCCTGATCGACGAAGACGCTCGTCTTGACGCGCCACATGCCCGCGGCGATTTCCTGCACCTGCGCGAGATTGGGCGGCGCCGTGCCCGGATCCTTGATGTGCACGATGTACGCGCCGTCGCACATGACGAACGCCCCGTCGTTCGGGACCAGCGTCGAATCGGGACAGCCGGGGAAGACGTGCGCGCTGTCGCCCGAGAGCCACGCCTGCTCGATCTTCGCGCGCAGAATGAGCCAGCGCTCGAAATTCACGACGACTTCCGGCTCCCACGAGATCGTCCGCGCCGGCGTGTGATACATGTAGAAGTTGTCCTGGTCTTTGCCGGCTTTGACGAAGAACTCGAGGTCGCCGTCCTCCCACCCTTCGCCGCGGCCGCGCGCCCAGACTCTGAGCGTCTTGTACTTGAGAAAATTCTTGTCGCCTTCCGTCGTGAAGCGATCGTACGCTTCAGCCCGCTGGCCGAGCGACAAGTTGCGGGCGAGCAGGCGCAGCGAGCGCTCGTTGATCTCGGTCGCACTCACCTGGAACGTGGCGCCACGCTGTCCCGCTTCGTCCGCGACGCCCGGCGGCGGCGTGTAGCCGAGGTCGCGATTCTCCGTGCTCACGACCGAGGCGACGACTTCGCCGGTGCCGCTGCCGATCTCGCCGCCGATGCCGGCGATCGGCGTGTCGCTGCGCTTGACCCAGGAGCTGCCGATCAGCCGCACGCGCGAGAGCGCGAAAAAGACCTGCGGGTCGGGTTGGCCCGGCGTCGGGCCGGCCGGCGTGACGACGGTGATGCGCAGCGATTGCACCTGCCTGAGCGACGGCGAGCCGACCTGGAGCGTGTCGGTGCGGAAGGGAATGCGATACAGCCGCCAGCCGGCGCCGTTGAACATGCCGCCGTCGCGCACGAAATACCGATCGTCGCCGATCGGAAAGACGTAGCGCACGAAGCTCTCGGCCGTCCGCACGCCGGTCAGCGAGTCGAGCTGGAAGTCCCCGTCCTCGTCCTCGGTATCGATCGCATTGTTGTGACGGCCGCAGCGCGAGCGGATGTCGCCGAAGGCGTACGGGACGAGCTGCCCGTTTTCCGTGGCAGAGCACAGCGGCAGCGTGTCGATCACCGTGCCGGTGTTGACGTCGAAGATGCCGCCGGTGACGCGGTCGGACAGGATGCCCTCGTCGTTCAGGCTCGCGCTCCACGTCTGGGTGCGCGGATCGCGCTCGGAATCGAGCCGGCCGGCCCCGGCGCGCTGCACGCCGGTGTAGGTCGTGTCGCCGTCGGGACTGACCGAGAAGGCCGTCGGAACGAACGCCAGCGCGTCCTCGAACACGCCGCCAAAGTCGAACAGCACCGTCGTCCGATTCGCCTTGGCGCCGCGCGACGCGTCCTCCCAGACCCAGAACTCCAGGAACTCGACGCGCGAGAGATCGATGCCGGTGGTCGACAGCGATTGCGTAATCGAGCGCCAGCGCGGCGCGTCGTGGTGCGGCCGGACCCAGTTCGGCAGACCGAACGACGGCGAGCCCACGCGATTGTTGGCGAGCCCCAGCACCGTGTCCGGCTTCAGCATCAGCCACAGCACCGGCTCGGCGGCCTGTGCCTGGCCGACGAAGCGCAGCGTCGGGTCGATCTGCTGCGGAAGAAACTGCACCGGCTGGTACTGATTGTTGACGACGTTGTACGGCAGGCTCTGCCACGTCAGGAACGCCGCGTCGGTGGTGTCGAACTTGGAGAAGCCGAGCGATTCGACGCCGCGCACGGAAGTCGGGATGCTGCCCCAGTGCCACGCGTTGTCCGCGAGCGGAATCGCGCGCGCGACGCCACCCTCGAATTCCTCGATATAGGCCTGCCCGAACTTGTTCGGCGACGGCTTCGAGATCGCCAGCTCGCCGTTGATGCTGACCGCCGACGGCGCGCTCGTGCGCACGCCCGGCAGCTTGTCCATCACGCGGGTGATCCAGTCCGGCTGAAACCGCAGCTGCGTCGAGATCCCGCCGACGAATCCCGACGACGGCTCGAACCCGAGCGGCGGCCGGGTGAAATTGCTCTGCTCGTTCTGAAAGATGCCGAGCAGGTTGACCTGGCCGACCGCGCCGAGGTCGTAGCGCGCCGAGAGGCCGTAGGTCGTGGTGGGAGCGAGCGAGAAGGCCGCGCGCTCCTCGAACTGCGCGCGCACCTGTGAGGCGCCGCCCTGGAACAGCGCGTCGGGATTCTTGAACTGCACCTGCCCCGTCGCGTAGTCGATCGTGTAATCGACGTCGCGGGTCAGCAGGGTGTTGCGTACGTAGATGCGCTCCGAGCCGTCGCGGATCTGGAAGCTGTTCAAGGAAAGCACCGACCGGTCCGCCGACGCCGTCGCCTGCATGTGCAGGCCCAGCGCAAACACGGACGGCGGCCCCTGCGTCGCCAGATACTGCCGCGGCGTGCGGTACAGCGAGTCGTTGCGCTCGGTGGCGCCGAGCTTCGTGCTGTCGGCGAACGGCGCGAGGTGCGGGAAGACGATGAAGAGATCGCGGACAGGATCGCCGTTGTTCGGATCGCGGTCGCGCGGAAACAGTCGATTGTATTGGTCGAACTGCGTCGCGTCGTTCTGCTGCGCGACGCCGAGCAGCTGGATGTAGGTCGCGCCGGAGGCGGCGCGTTCGCGCTGGTTCACCATGAGTCGAAGCGCGACCGACGTGCGATCGATCTCGCGCCCGCCCACGCGGTAGGCATTCCGGATCTCAAATCGAAATGACGGCGACGTGGCGGTGACGGCGGGCTTCGGATCGTACACGAGTCGCAGCGTGTCGACGTGCGTCGTGTCCGCCTCGGCATCGAGCGGGAACGTGCCGATCGAATCACGCTGATTCCCGGTGACGTATGAAACGGCCAGGTAGTCGGCCGGGTCGAGGCGGTTGGCGAGCGCGAACCACGTGCCGCTGGGATCGACGTAGTAGTCTTTGCCTTCCTGCAGGATCTCCCACTCGAACGGCCCTTCGCGCTGCGCCGTGCAGTCGACCGCGCGCGCGCCCGGCCCGCAGGCGACGGCGCGAACGCCGCCGGCGTTCTGGTTGCCGTTCGTTCCGGGCGCGATGGCGCGGCGCCGGTACACGCGCAGCGCGCCGACCGTGAGGGTGTCGGGGCGCGCGGTCTGATCGAGCTGGAGGATGTCGATCGCCGGATACCCCGGGAGCGCCGCGGGATCGATCACGAAGAAAAACCGGCCCGGCTCGTAGTCCAGATCGCGCGCGACGCGATCGAGCGGCTGGCTGGTGACGTCACCGACCGTGTACAGCCGGTCCTTCACCACGTTGCCCTTCTGCTGCGCGACGATGCCGCGGAACTCCACCGGACCGAGCTGCGCGATCGCCTGAATGCCGAAGTTGTTCGCGGGGACGGACGCCGTGATGAAGCGCGACGGCGGCGCCGCGAACGTGACGTTGCCGGCCTCGACGCGGCGCAGGATTTCATCCTCGAGGCCTTCGTACCAGACATGGAGATTGTTGTTGGCGTCGAACTCGCGCTGGCTGTCGAAGTCCACGTCCACGTGCAGCCGTTGTCCGACGACCCCGGCGGTGCGAATCGAGTACTGCGGATTGGGACTGATCGTGGGAAACCCGGCGGTGCATCCCGACAAAGCGATCTGTCGCTCCTGCGCCGAGCAGCGGAGGTTGCGGAACTGATCGGCTTTCAGCTCGAAGCGCAGGTTGAGCTGCATTCCGATGTCGGCGTATTGGCCGAGCAGCCCGGGGTGCTCACCCTGCCCGACTCCCCCATAGGTCGGCGGACCAGTTGGGGCCGTGGGACGCGTGACGAGGGACGAGTCGGGCGTCGCCCGGTTGGCGGCAAACAGCGTCGTGCGTTGCGCGATGACGGAATCGGCCCACGCGCGCGCGAGCAGACTCGGCGGCACGCGCGCGCCCAGGCGACCGCCCGGCGCCAGCGCCGGATTGCGCGGCGGCGCGAGCGGAGGCACGCCAAACGTGTACACGGGGAGAGGAGCCTGCGCAAAAGCCCGGGGTACGACGAGCGAGGTGGCGAGTACGACTATCGTGGCGAGAAGCCGCATCCCTTGTAATGACTTGGGGTTCCGAATATAATGGCGCGACCGATCGTGCGCATCCTCAGTCGTTACATCCTGCGGCAACACATTCCTCCGCTCGGATACGCGCTGGCAGCGTTGACGTTCGCCATGCTCGTCAATCAGATCGCGAAGCAGTTCGGCAACTTCGTCGGCAAGGGGCTGCCCTGGAGCGTGATCTTCGAAGTGTTCGCGCTCTCGATTCCCTTCATCGTCGCGATGACGCTGCCGATGGCGGTGCTCGTCGCCGTGCTCTACACATTCAGCCATCTCGCCGCCGACAACGAAGTCACCGCCATGAAGGCGAGCGGCGTCAGCATCGGCCGGCTGCTCGTTCCCGTGACGGTGGGCGCGACGTTCGTCGCCCTCATCGCGTTCGCCTGGAACGACCAGATCCTGCCGCGGTCGAATCACACGCTGCGGACCCTGCTCGTCGACATCCAGCGCAAGAAGCCCACGTTTCAATTGAAGGAGCAGGTGATCAACGAGGTCGTGCCGGGGCAATTCTTCCTGCGCGCCGCGCGGATCGACCCGGCGACCAACGCGTTGAGCGACGTGACGATCTACGATCTCGGCGACCCCGAGCGCCGGCGCATCATCATGGCCGATTCCGGCCGCATGGCCTACAGCACCGGCGGCACCGATCTGTATCTCACGCTGCGCGACGGCGAGGTCCACGAGGTGCAGCGGTCCGACCCCAATCACTTCAATCGGACATTCTATACCGTCAACCGGATCCGGGTGGCGGGCGTCAGCAACACCTTCGAGCCCACGCAGAACGACGAGTATCGCAGCGATCGCGAGATGTCGATCTGCCAGATGCAGGACGTGGTGGCGCGCGCGCGGCTCGACGAAGACCGGGTGCGCCGCGAATCCCTCACCGCGGTGCGCGGCGAGCTGCGCCGCCTCAGCCATCTCGCGCCCCTGCCGCCTGAGCCGCCGGATACGGCGCCGCCGCCCCCGGGCCTCTACTGTAAGGCGCTGGCATTCATCGGCGGCCTGGTGAAGCCCGACAGCGCGCACGCGGCCGAGGTGCAGCATCCGCCGCAGGCGCAGACGCCGTCCAAGCTGATCACCAACGGCGCGCAATCGCCCATCGCGCTCTCGGCGTTCGAGCAGCGCGTGCGCGCCGCGCGCCAGCGGGCCGCGATCTACGAGGTCGAGATCCAGAAAAAGCTGGCGATCTCGATCGCGTGCATCGTGTTCGCGCTGCTCGGGATGCCGATCGCGATCCGCTATCCGCGCGGTGGCGTCGGCCTCGTGATCGGCACCAGCCTCGCGGTCTTCTCGATCTATTACGTCGGCCTGATCGGCGGTGAGGAGCTCGGCAACCGGTTGATCGTGTCGCCGTTCTTTTCGATGTGGACGCCGAATCTGATCTTCCTCGTCGTCGCGATCCCGATGCTGTGGGCGGTGCGCCGCGCCGGCAGCACCGCGCATGGCGGCGACTGGGACGAGCTCAAGCAGACGTTGTTCGGATGGTTCCCCAAGGTGCACGCGGCATTCGGCGTGCGGCATTGACGTATGAAACTCAATGCCGCATTCCGAATGCCACACGTCTCATTGGGGCTGCGAACTCTCGATAAGTACCTATTACGCGAGTGGCTGCGCGTCTTTCTCATCACGCTGCTCGGCTTTCCGATTCTCGTCATCGTCATCGATCTCACGGACAAGCTCGACACCTACTTGGGCCGCGGCATCACGTCGGGCGCCGTCGCGTTGTCGTACGTGTTCGACCTACCCGAGAAGATGTTTCTCGTGCTGCCGGTCGCCGTTCTGTTCGCGACCGTGTTCACGGTGGGCGCGCTCGGCCGCCATTCGGAGCTGACCGCGGCGAAGGCGTCGGGCATTTCGTTTCACCGGCTCGTCCGGCCGCTGTTTCTGGCCGCGGCAACGTCGTTCGTCGCCGGGCTGCTGCTCGGCGAGATCGCGCCGGTGACGACCGCGAAGCGCGCCGAGCTGTTGGGCGAGAAGGCGATCCGCTCGACGAGCTCGCGCTACAACTTCGTCTATCGGGCCGACCGCGGATGGGTATATGCGATCCGCGCGCTGGAGCTGCGCACGCGCGAGATGGCGGACCTCATCCTCGAGCGCGAGGGGACGGGCGACGCCTATCCCACGATCGTGCTCGCGGCACAGCGCGCGATCTACAGCGACACGGGCAAGGGCGCGACGAAGCCGCCGCGCTGGACGCTGCATCGCGGCACGATCCGCTATTTCGAGGGCTCGCAACCCGAGGGCGAGTTCGCGTTCGAGTTCGACTCGCTGCGCTCGCGCACGCTCAAGGAGACGCCGGCCGATTTGCTGGCCGAGCCGAAGGCGCCGGACGAAATGCGGTACGGGGAGCTGGACCGGTATATCGAGGCGCTCGCGCGGTCGGGCTCGAACGTCAAGAAGCTCCAGGTGGAGCTGGCGCTCAAGATCGCGATTCCTTTCATCTGTCTGTTGATCGCGCTGTTCGGCGCGCCGCTCGCGATCTCGAGTCCCAAGAGCGGGGCGGCGTGGGGCGTGGCGGCGAGTCTCGCGACGACGTTCATCGTGCTGCTGATGTTCCAGCTCGCGAAGGCGGTCGGCGCGGGCGGCGTGTTGCCGCCGCTCGTCGCGGCGTGGACGCCGAATCTTCTCGTCGCGGTTTCAGCGGTGTATCTGCTGCGTAAAGCACCGACCTAGCGTCCTTGACGAGGGTGTGGGCGCGGGCGACCTTCTCCCCGTCTGAAAATGGGTACCCGCAACCTGCATCCGTTCTCTCGGAGAGGTCCATCCATGCGCTCGATTGTTGGCTCGAGCCGGGCCGTACTGGCCGCGGCGCTTCTTGCCATGTTCCCAGGCGGCGTTCTGACCGCCCAAGGCGTCACGACCGGCGCGATCGGCGGCAAAGTCACCGACGACAAGGGCCAGCCGGTCGCCGAGGCGTCCGTCCAGGTGACGAATCGCGGGACGGGCTTCACCTCGCAGACCCGCAGCCGCGCCAACGGGCAGTATCTGGTCCAGGGCCTGGAGACCGGCGGGCCGTACACCGTAGCGATTCGGGTCATCGGGTACCGTCCCTATACCCACGACGGCGTCCAGGTGAAGCTCTCCGAAACGACCCGCGTCGATGCCGAGCTCGTGGCCCAGGCAGTCGAGCTGCAGGCCGTGAGCATCAGCGCCCCCGCGACGGCTGAGTTCGCGCCGACGCGTCAGGGCATCGCGACACAGATCTCCGACACGCTGGTGCGCCGCATCCCGACGGTCAGCCGCGACTTCATCGACGAGCTCAAGCTGTCGCCGCAGGTGACGTTTCCGGCGAGCGGCGCCGCGAGCGGCGCCGGTGCTTATAACCGCTACAACACGATCACGATCGACGGCGCGAACCAGAGCGAGCGCTTCAATCTCTCCGCGACGGGCGGCGTGCCCGGCGGGAGCGCGGGCGGTAAGATCATCGGGCTCGACGCGGTAAAGGAATTCCGCGTGATGTTCACGCCCACCGACGTGCGCCAGGGCAATTTCGCCGGCATGCTGGTGAACGCCGTCACGAAGAGCGGCACGAACGAGTATCACGGCGGCGCCACGTATACCTACCGCAACAGCAACGATATCGAGGGCGTGCAGCTCGTCGGCTCGGCGATCCGGACGCCCGCGTTCGACGTCAAGCAGTATGGGTTCACGGCGGGCGGTCCGATCATCAAGAACAAGCTCCAGTTCTTCGTGGCCCCGGAGTGGCAGTCGCGCCAAGACCCGGCGTCCGGCGCGTTCTATCTGGCGGGACAGCCATCGCCGGCGCCGAACGATCCAATCATTCCGCTCGACTCGGTCCAGCGCATCATCAACGTCATGAACGGCATGGGCTTCAATGCCGGTGACGTCGGCCCAGTCCAGAAGCAGACGCCGTTGTCGAACCTGTTCGGCCGGCTCGATTGGGAGATCTCACCGACGCATCGCTTCGTCATTCGCCAGATCATCAACCACGACACGCAGGACAACTTCTCCCGCTCGGTGACGAACGTCTACACCTCCGATCCCCTGACGCAGAACTCGGGCTACCGGCTCGGCTCCAACGCGTTCAAGGGCGACAACCGCAACACCTCGACCACTGCGCAGCTGTACTCGAACTTCGGGAGCGGGATCTCCAACGAGCTGATCGTCGGCTACAACACCATAAAGGACGCGCGCATCGTGCCGGTGCAGGCGCCCGAGATCAGCGTTGGCGTGCTGGTCGGCGGCACGCGACGCGTCGTGACACTGGGCACCGAGCAGTTCTCGCCCGGCAATCTGTTGGATCAGAAGATCTTCGAGACCGTGGATAACGTCACGATCCCGAAGGGCGCGCACACGTTTACGTTGGGCGGCCGGATCGATCGCACGCACATCTTCAACAACTTCGCGCAGGGCTCCTTCGGCGTATACAAATTCCTCAACACCGACTCGCTCGTGGCAGGACACGCGGCCGGGTACGCCGTGGGTTACGCGAACAGCCAGAACGCGGCCGACATCCCGGCCGACTTCCACGTCAACGTGTTCAGTTTGTATGGCCAGGACCAGTGGGCAGTCAACGATCGGTTGACGATCACCGCCGGTCTCCGCGCGGACATGCCGACGCTGCCCGACACGCCATCCGAGAACGACACGCTGCGTGTGAAGTTCGACTCGGCATCAGCTGGGCGACTCGCGGTCAATACGAGTACGAAGCCGGGATCCGCGGTGCTGTTCTCGCCGCGCATCGGCTTCAATTACAATCCGGGCGGCTCGACGCGGAACCAGATCCGCGGCAGCGTCGGCGTCTTCACGGGCCCGCCGCCCTACATCATGCTCGGCAACGCATACGCAAACACGGGGCTCGGCTTGGTGCGGCTCGCGTGCACCGTCGCGGGACAGGTGCCGGCGTTCACGCTCGACGTCAACAACCTCCCGACTTCCTGCGCGGGTCAGCCCGCCCCTGGCCCCGGCCAGGCGGGCACGCTCGGCGTCAACATCACCGACCCCAATTTCAAGTATCCGCAGTTCTTCGGCGTGTCGGCGGGGTTCGATCGTGAGCTACCGGGCGGGTTCATCCTGACGGTCGAAGGTCTGTATCGCAAGGCGATCAACGGGGTGCTGGTGCAGGACGCGAACCTCAAGGGCCCGCGCCTCGTCGATTCGACGAACGGCGTGGTGTACCGCGATCGCGACGGGCGTGTGATGTATGCGGACACGATCACGGCGAGCGGCGCCGTGGTCAACAACGGGCAGCGCTGGCTCACGTCGCTCCGCGGCGTGGCGTTCAGCGAAGGCCTGATCGAAGTCACGAACGAGTCGAAGGACTACAATTACTCCCTGTCGAGCCAGCTGCACCGCCGCTTCTCCGACAAGTTCGAGGCGACGGTTGCCTACACCTACATGAAGTCGAACGACGTGCAGAGCCTGACGTCCGACCGCGCGATCTCGAACTTCCGGTTCGGCCGGCAGCTCGCGAACGCGCACGACGACCTCGTGGCCACGACGTCGAACTTCTCGCGGCCGAGCCGCCTGCTGGCGTATGGGACGTACACGCTGCCGTGGCTGACGGACATCACGGTGTACTACGAGCGCACATCGGGTGTGCCGTTCGTTTACGTCACCAACGGCGACTTGAACGGCGACCTCGTGAACGGCAACGATCCGATCTACATCCCGCGCAACGCGAAGGACGTGAACGAGGTGCAGATCGGCACGTCGGCGGGCGGCGTGTTCACGCCGAATCCGGCAATGGCGCAGGCGTTCGAGAACTTCATCTCGTCGCAGCCCTGCCTCGATCGCCAGCGCGGCCGGATCATGGAGCGCAACAGCTGCCGCAGCCCGTCGCAAAACCGCCTCGACGTGTCGGTCCGGCAGGCGATTCCGGCGATTCGCGGACAGCAGCTGTCGCTGCAGCTCGACATCTTCAACTTCCTGAACCTGATCAACCACAGCTGGGGCCAGATCGAGCTGCCGACCCTGTCGGCGACGAACAACAACCAGTCGGCGCTGATCCAGCAGGGCCGCAGCCCGGGCTCGTTGCAGACCTCGATGCCGATCTTCACGCTCGACTCGCGGCTGTACGACGCGACGACGCTGAAGGCGAAGCCGTTCGAGAGCCGGGCGCTGCTCAGCAGCAATTACCAGGTGCAGCTGACGTTACGGTACGCGTTCTAGGCCGAACAGCGGGGTGAAACGAAGGGCGCGAGCAATCGCGCCCTTCGCGTTTTTTTGTACCTCGACACGATTGTCTGATGACGAGCTCGCGAATCTCACTCACGAAATTCGGCGGTGTGCACTTGCTTTTTCGTCGCCGAGCCGAGCACGTTATGGGCATGCCTGAGACGCAGGAGCGCTGGACCGCGGCGCGCGTGCGCGAGCTGCCGGACGACGGCAATCGGTACGAGGTCGTCGACGGCGAGCTACTCGTGACGCCCTCGCCCACGTACGACCATCAGGATATCGTCGGAGAGCTATTCGCGCTGCTGCGCGAGTACTGCCTGGGGGTCCAGGTCGGACACGCGATGCTCTCGCCGGCGGACATCGAGTTCGATCCCCACACACTCGTGCAGCCGGATATCTTCGTCGTCCCCATCGGCGCGGGACGCCCCAGGTCCTGGGCCGACGTGCGAAATCTGCTGCTGGCCGTGGAGGTGCTGTCGCCGTCGACCGCGCGCGCGGACCGCACCGTCAAACGGCGCCGGTATCAACGCGCTGGTGTGCCGGACTATTGGATCGTGGATGCAGACGCGCGCGTGATCGAATGCTGGCATCCCGGTGAGCAGCGGCCCGAGATTCTCGCCCAACGCTTGCGCTGGCACCCCGCGGGCGCCGCGCGCGCTTTCGAACTGGACATCGCCGCCTTCTTCGCACGCGTGCTCGGACCCGCCGAGCCGCTCTAGCCGGCGCGCGGTCTCGCGGTGATCGGCGGCGGCGACGCGCGCCGCTGCGCCCGCTGCAGCCAGAGATACACCGGCACGCCCGATAGAATGATCCCGATGTCGACGGCGAAACTCGCCGTCTCGCGAATCAGATAGTTCCCGAGCACGAACAGCGCGGCGACGAGAAACACCAGCGGCACGAACGGATAGCCCAGCGTGTGATAGGGCCGCTCGAGCCGCGGCCGCGTGCGCCGCAGAACGTATACGCCCGCCACCGCCAGCGCGTAGAACGGCCAGATCCCGATGATGAACTGGTCGGCCAGCGCGGTGAACTTCCGCACCAGGATGAACAGCATTCCCATGACCGTCATCAGCACGATCGCCCCAGTGGGCGCATGGTTCCTGGGATCGACGCGCGCGATCGCCTGGGGAAACAGTCCGTCCTCGGCGGCGGCGAAGAAGATGCGCGGCGCCGTCATCATCGAGCCGTTCAGCGTCCCGAACGTGCTCACCGCGATCGCGGCCGAGACGACGATCACGCCCGCCGGACCGATCACGAGCTGCGCGACGTCGGCGGCCACGAGCTCCGCGCCCTTGATCTGCTGGATCGGCATCAAATAGAGGTACACGAGGTTCGCCGACAGGTAGAGGACGACGACGATCGACGTGCCGATCAGCAGCGCCCGTGGCAGC
>DATDEZ010000174.1:0-10445 GCA_036522875.1 Gemmatimonadales bacterium
GGGCGAGCCGCGCGAGGCGCCGTCCGAGCCGCGCTCCGCCGAGCCGCGGGCCGCCGCCCCGGCGAAGAAGCCGGCCGGCAAGTTCGACGATCTTGAAGACGATATTCCGTTCTGAAATCAGCGCGATATAATCGCCGCCATGCCGATCTACGAATATCGCTGCCAGGCCTGCGGGCACCAGGAGGAGTTCCTGCAGCGCGTGAACGAGCCGCCGTTCACCGAGTGCCCGGTGTGCCATAAGCCGACGTTTCAGAAGCTTCTGAGCGCTGCCGGCTTCCAGCTCAAGGGGAGCGGCTGGTACGCCACCGACTTCAAGAACAAGAGCTCCAAGCCGGCGGAGAAAAAGACCGACGACAAGTCCGAGTCGAAGAGCGACGCCAAGCCCGAGAAAAAAACGGAACCCAAGACGGAATCCAAGTCCGAGGCCTCCGCCTGAGCCCTCGCGCGTGAACTCCACGGCCCGGCCCAGCCGGGCCTTTTTATTCCATCCCCTTGAAGAAGTATCTCATTACCGGGCTTCTGATCTGGATTCCCCTGGTCATCACGCTGTGGGTCCTGAAGATCGTCGTGGACGTGCTCGACCAGTCGCTGCTCTTGCTGCCCGATGCCTGGCAGACCGAGCGCTGGCTCGGCGTCCATATCCCCGGGATGGGCGCGATTCTTACGATCGTGATCGTGCTGGTGACGGGGCTCCTCGCCACCAATTTCTTCGGCGCCCAGCTGTTCGAGATCTGGCACGACATCCTGCACCGCATCCCGGTGGTGAACTCGATTTACTCGAGCGTGAAGCAGATCTCCGACACGCTGTTCTCCTCGAGCGGCCAGGCGTTCCGCAAGGCGCTCCTGGTGCAGTGGCCGCGCGAGAACATGTGGACCATCGCGTTTCTGACCGGCACGCCGGGTGCAAGCGTCGCGCGGCACTTGCCGCCGGACTGCCTCGCCGTCTACGTGCCGACCACGCCCAACCCGACCGGCGGCTACTTCGTCATCGTCGAGCGCAAGGACGTGATCGAGCTCGACATGACCGTGGACCAGGCGCTGAAGTACATCATTTCCATGGGAGTGGTACCGCCGCTGGAAAAAGGCGCAGCGCCGCCGCCGGAAAAAGAACCCAATGAGAACTCACTACTGCGGTGAGCTGAGCGCCGCGCTGGTCGACCGCACGGTGACACTGTGCGGCTGGGCTCACCGTCGCCGCGACCACGGCGGCGTGATCTTCGTCGACCTGCGCGACCGCGAAGGGCTCGCGCAGGTCGTGTTCAATCCCGACCGCCAGGAGGCGTTCGCTATCGCGGAGCGCATCCGCAGCGAATACGTGCTGCGGGTCAGCGGCAAGATCCGTAAGCGTCCGGAGGGAAGCATCAACCCGGACATGAAATCGGGTGAAGTCGAGATGCTGGTCCACGACGTCGAGATCCTCAACGCGTCGGCCACGCCGCCGTTCCAGCTCGACGACGAGAACCTGTCGGAAACAGTACGGCTGGAGAACCGCGTCCTCGACCTGCGCCGCGAGCCGATGCAGAAGAACCTGCGCCTGCGCCACCGCGCGGCGATGGCGGCGCGCCGCTTCCTCGACGAGCAGGGCTTCATCGACATCGAGACGCCGTTCCTCTACAAGTCGACGCCCGAGGGCGCGCGCGAGTTCCTGGTGCCTTCGCGCCTGCACGACGGCCACTTCTACGCGCTGCCGCAGTCGCCGCAGCTCTTCAAGCAGATGCTGATGATCGCGGCCTTCGACCGCTACTATCAGATCGTCAAGTGCTTCCGCGACGAGGACCTGCGCGCCGACCGGCAGCCCGAGTTCACGCAGATCGACATCGAGACATCCTTCCTCGCCGAGGGCGAGATCCGCGCGCTGATGGAGCGCCTCACGCGCAGCATGTTCATGGAAGCCGCGGCCATCGAGCTGCCCGACCCCTTCCCGGTCATGAGCTACGACGAGGCGATGCGCGACTACGGCGTCGACAAGCCCGATCTGCGCGTGCCGCTCAAGCTGGCCGAGCTCACCGACGTCATGAAGGACGTCGACTTCAAGGTGTTCTCGAGCTCGGCCAACGCAGCCGGCGGCCGGGTGGTCGCGCTCAACGTGCCAGGCGGAGGCAGCCTGACGCGCGGCGAGATCGATGCGTACACCGACTATGTCAAGACGCTCGGCGCGAGGGGCCTCGCCTATATCAAGGTGAACGAGCGGGCGAAGGGCGCCGAAGGCCTGCAGTCGCCGATCGTCAAGAACCTGCACGCGAAGGCGCTCGCCGCGATCCTCGAGCGTACCGGTGCGCGGGACGGCGACTTGATCTTCTTCGGCGCCGACCGCGAGACGGCCTGTAGCGCCTACATGGGCGCGCTGCGCCAAAAGCTCGGCCACGATCGCGGGCTCGCGCAGAAAGGCTGGCGACCTTTGTGGGTGGTCGACTTCCCTATGTTCGAGCTCGACGAGGAGACGAAGGAGTGGAAGGCGCGTCACCACCCGTTCACCAGCCCCAAGGATGGGCACGAGGCGCATATCGGTGTCGCGCCGGAAAAGGCCTACGCCAAAGCCTACGACCTGGTGCTGAACGGCTGGGAGATCGCCGGCGGCTCGGTGCGCATCCACCGGCAAGAAGTGCAGCAGAAGGTTTTCCAGGCCCTCAAGATCAGCCCCGAGCAGCAGCGCGCGAAGTTCGGCTTCCTGCTCGAGGCGCTGCAGTACGGCGCGCCGCCGCACGGCGGCATCGCGTTCGGCTTCGACCGCATGGTGGCGCTCATGGCTGGCGCCGAGGCAATCCGCGACGTGATTGCGTTTCCGAAAACGCAGCGCGGCCAGGACTTGCTCACCGGGGCGCCTACGCCGGTGCTCGAGAAGCAGTTGCGCGAACTGCACATCCGGCTGAGGAACCCGCCGCAATCGTGAGGCTCGCCGCGGCCCTGCTGGCCGTCGTGGTCTCGTGCTTTGCGCTCGCTTTCGACCAGGACATCCCGGCGCGCGATCTGCCGCCCGAAGCGCGCGCGACGCTCGACCTGATCAAGTCCGGCGGGCCGTTTCCGTACACGCAGGACGGCCGAGTGTTCTCCAACCGCGAAAAGCGGCTGCCGCCTCGAGCCAAGGGCTACTACCACGAATACACCGTCAGTACGCCGGGAGCGCGCGACCGGGGCGCGCGGCGTATCGTTGCCGGCAGCGGCGGGGAGTACTTCTACAGCGGGGATCACTACCGTTCGTTCAGCCGGATAAGGGAATAATGGCCAAGCTCCTGCAGCGTCTGGGCGACGCGGCGAAATCCGGCGTGTACCGCGCGAGCCGGCTCGATGCGATCGAGGATGCGCTGCGCGGCAGCCGGCTCGGCTTCGCGCGCATCGGCCTGCAGGATGTGACCGAGAAGAGCGCGCTCCTGCGCCGGATCGCCGCCACGCTGGGCTTTCCCGGGTGGTTCGGCGAGAACTGGGATGCGCTGGAGGACTGCCTCACGGATCTATCGTGGCGGCAGGGGGCAGGGCACGTCCTGGTTTTCGAGGCTTTCCAGTGTCTCCCGACCGAGGAGCTGGGCGAGCTGATCGGCGTGATGATCTCGGCGGCGCAGTTCTGGGCTGGTAGGGCCACGCCCTTCTTCGCGGTGTTCATCGATCCGGATCGGGCGCTCGCCCTGGCAAGCCTTTATCACGAAGCATGAGCCACAAGCTGCCGGTCTCGGTTCTCGTCGTGATCCACACGGTCGACCTCGAAGTCCTGCTGCTGGAGCGGGCGCGCCGCCCGGGCTTCTGGCAGTCGGTGACGGGCTCGCTCGACTGGGCGGGCGAGCCGTTCGAAGCGGCTGCGGCCCGCGAGGTGGGCGAGGAAACCGGCATCGACCCGCGGGCCGGCAGGCTCACGCGCTGGAACCTTGCCAATACCTTCGAGATCTATCTGCAATGGCGTCATCGCTTCGCTCCGGGTGTGACCCACAACACCGAGCACGTCTTCGGCCTCGAGCTGGCGGGTCCGCTCCCGGTGGCGCTCGCTGCGGACGAGCACGTTGCCTACTGCTGGCTGCCGTGGCGGGAGGCGGCGGCGAAGTGCTTCAGCTGGTCCAACCGCGACGCGATCCTCATGCTGGGTGAGAACGCTTCCTAACCTCCTCGCCGCGATCCTCACCTTGCAAGCTGCTGTCGCGCTCGGCGCCGACGATCTTTGGGTCGATGTCGATCGCAACGGCTCGAGCTTCGCCGTGCACGCAATGGCCACCGTCGCCGCGCCGATCTCGACGGTGTGGGAGGTCCTGACGGACTACGACCATCTGGCGAGCTTCATCCCCGGCCTGTCGCGCAGCGCGGTACAGGCGCGGGAAGCCAACCGCGTGGTGGTCGAGCAGAAGGGCGAGGCGCGGTTCCTCGTGTTCTCGTATCCGATCGAGGTGCGCCTCGAGGTCCTCGAATCGCCCACCGATTCGATCGTCTCGCGCGCGATCGGGGGCAATCTGAAGCGCATGCAGGGCCGCTACGAGCTGCGCAACGCCGCAGGCGGCATCCAGCTTCGTTACAGCGGCGCGCTCGAGCCCGACTTCGGGCTGCCGCCGATCATCGGCACGCTTGCGGTGCGCACGATGGTCGAGGAGCAGTTCGGCGCCATGGTGGCGGAAATCGAGCGCCGCGCTGCGCCGACAAGATGATTTCGCAGCCAGGTGATTTCTATATGATGGGATGATGCTGCGGGTCGTCACGCTGAACATCCACAAGGGGCTGTCGCACTTCAACCGGCGGATGGTGATCCACGACCTGCGCGACGGGCTGGCGGCCCTCGACCCCGACGTGGTCTTCCTGCAGGAGGTGCAGGGCCTGAACCAGCGCTTCGCGCTGCGCTTCAACACTTATCCGGTCGAGCCGCAGCACGAGTTCCTTGCCGGGCAGAAATGGCAGCCGGTGTACGGCTGCAACGCGGTCTACGACCACGGGCATCACGGCAACGCAATCCTTTCGCGCTTCCCCTTCGTGTCATTCGAGAACCAGGACGTCTCCGACCATCGCTTCGAGCGGCGCGGGCTGCTGCACTGCGTGGTGTCGGTGCCCGGGTGGCGCCGCAACCTGCACCTCGTTTGCGTGCACCTCTCGCTGCACGAGCGCGGGCGCAGCCGGCAGCTCGAGGCGATTTCGGGCCGGCTGGAAGAGCTCGCCTCGCGCGACGTGCCGATCATCATCGGCGGCGACTTCAACGACTGGCGCCACCGCGCCACCGCCATCCTCGAGCGGCGGCTGGGAATGACCGAGGTGTCGATCGCGCACCACGGCAGGGCGCCCGCGACCTACCCGAGCATGATGCCGCTCCTTCGCCTCGACCGTATCTACGTGCGCGGTTTCCAGGTCAACACCTCCAAGGTGCACAAGGGCAAGCCCTGGTCGAGGCTGTCGGACCACCTCGCCGTCAGCGCCGAGCTGGAGCGCCCTCCTAGCGCCTAGACGGACACGCGCACGCGTCCCTGGTCGAGGGTCGCGACCACGGGCAGGGCGTCGACGCGGCAGGCGAACTCCACTTCGCGCGCGAGCCCCTTGGCCGCCATGATCCGGCCGACGCGGCAGTCGAGCAGCGCCTCCGGGGCGCGCGCGGCGCGGTACACCATGCGCGCGGCCTTTGCGGCGTCCGACAGGTCGGCGGCGGCGCCGAGGCGTTCCGCGAAGCGCTCCACGAAGCAGCCCGCGCCGTAGAAGTCCTCGAAATTGAAGTTGTTGCCCGAGCCCGAGCAGACGATGAGGACGGTCTCGCGCGGATGCGTCGCGAGGACGCGCTCGACGATCGCGCCGGCATTGAGCAGCGCGCCGCAATACACGCGTGCCGCTCCGGCGCACTGGGTCATGGCGACGGTGCCGTTGGTGGTGGAGTAGACCACCGTCTTTCCGCTCACGCCGTGCTCGAGCAGCGAGAGCGGCGCCGGATGCGCGAACCCGGGCAGCGTCTCGGCGTAGAGCTCGCCGGAAAGGACGAAGGAACCCGCGGCAAGCTCTCTGCCGTGGGCGCGCGCCGCCGCCTCGTCGAGCACGGGCACGATCTCGCGGGCGCCGTGCGCCAGCGCGGCCACCATCGTGGTGGTGGCGAACAGGATGTCCAGCACCACGATCACCTTGCCGGGGATGCGAACCGAGTCGAGCTCCTCCTTCTTGGTGAGGACGTGGATCTTGTGGTTGAGGTCGATTCGGGCGCTCATTGGACGCGAAGAATACAGTGGCGCAGGCTATCCCGTGGTGCGCTTCGCCGCCGCCAAGACGCTCGGCTCCAGCGCGTCGCCGAGGCGCTGCGCATCGGCATCGTGGCCGAGTGCGTCGAGGAGAAGAACATCCTCCAGCAACCGCGCCCGATCGACGAGCTCGCCTAGAAAAAGCGGCTCGGCAAGGCTCGATTGCGCAGTCCGTCTCCTCCGGGGAAGATTCCGGCCACGATGGACGAGATCGTTGCCCGCAGCCTGGCGAAGTGGCCGAACGTTCCCGCGGTCTACGGCTGGCTCGCCCTCGATCGGCGGGGAAACTGGCGGATCCGGAGCACGAGTGCGACTCTTGGGTTCGAAAAGATCGGCAACGCCGCGTTGCGAGACTTCATTGGGCGCAATTACCAGGCCGACGAAAAGGGACGCTGGTATTTCCAGAACGGGCCGCAGCGGGTCTTCGTCTCGCTCGCGTACACGCCGCTCGTGGTGCGCTACGAGGGGGAGGGGCTGGTCGACCACTGCGGCAGGCCGTTCCAGCCTGGCGAAGCGCTCGAGGACGACGAGGGCTCGGTGCTTTTCGCCGGCGCCGGCACCGTCGCGCTGCTCGACGACCGCGACCTCGCCGGCTTCGCCGAGCAAATGCCGGCCCGAAGGCGGCTCGCGCGGGCCGAGGTCGAGCTGCGGTTCGGTTTCATCGCGGACCCTCGGCCGGGCTGACCCGCCGCCCCCTCCGCTGCGCCGCACACAGCTATGAAAGTCAAGCGTTTCGGCCCCGGCATTTTCTTGCACTGACCGATTTTCCTCTTTATAATCCGGCCTCTTTTTTGGGTGCCGGGGCGGCCTCGTAAGCTTCGACGTGGCCGCCCGTTCGTTTCTGGAAACCGTAAAACATGCCCACCGTCAATCAGTTAGTGCGTGACGGGCGCGTCGCCAAGCGCCCGAAGTCGAAAGTCCCGGCGCTCGCCGGCTCGCCGCAGAAGCGGGGGGTCTGCACCCGGGTCTACACGACCACGCCCAAGAAGCCCAACTCGGCGCTGCGCAAGGTCGCGCGCGTGCGGCTCACGAACGGGTTCGAGGTGACGGCGTACATCCCGGGCGAAGGGCACAACTTGCAGGAGCATTCGATCGTCATGATTCGCGGCGGCCGCGTGAAAGATCTGCCGGGCGTGCGTTACCACATCATCCGCGGGACGCTCGATGCCGCGGGGGTGAACGAGCGCAAGCAGTCGCGCTCCAAGTACGGCGCTAAGCGGCCCAAGGCGGCGGCGTCATGAGCCGCAGAAAGAAAGCGGTCCGTCGGCCGGTCCCGGCCGATCCGCGCTACGACAGCCAGACCGTCTCCAAGTTTTTGAACAACCTGATGGAGCGGGGCAAGAAGTCGCTGGCGGAGCGGGTGTTCTACTCGGCGATGGACCTGATCGAGCAGCGCACGGGGCAGCCGGGCGTGAACGTGTTCAAGCAGGCGCTGTCGAACGTGAAGCCGGCGCTCGAGGTGAAGTCGCGCCGGGTCGGTGGCGCGACGTACCAGGTGCCGGTGGAAGTGCGGCCCGAGCGGCGCACGGCGCTCGGCATGCGCTGGCTGATCTCGTTCAGCCGCGCCCGACGGGAAAAGAACATGGCCGAACGGCTCGCCGCCGAGCTGATCCTCGCCTCGAAGGGCGAGGGCGAGACGATTAAGAAGAAGGAAGACACGCACCGAATGGCGGAGGCCAACCGCGCATTCGCGCACTATCGGTGGTAGTAGGGTAGCCAACCCCGGGGCCATGCCCCGGGGCTAACACAACAGACGCTCATCCAGGGAGGTGTCCCCTCCCGGGTGCCAGCGGAGCGAGACCGGCCCGGGTGACGGGCGTCACGGTCGCCCCGCGTTTTTGCTGATTAAGGGAGCGCAATGCCTCGCACCACGCCGCTCGACAAGATTCGCAACATCGGCATCATGGCCCACATCGATGCCGGGAAAACGACTACGACCGAGCGGATCCTGTACTACACCGGCCGGACGTACAAGCTGGGCGAGGTGCACGAAGGCACCGCCACGATGGACTGGATGGAGCAGGAGCAGGAGCGCGGCATCACCATCACGTCGGCGGCCACCACGGCTTTCTGGCCGCGCCGCGGCCAGCAGTACCGCATCAACATCATCGACACGCCCGGGCACGTGGACTTCACCGTCGAGGTGGAGCGGAGCTTGCGCGTCCTGGACGGCGCGATCACCGTGCTCGATGCGGTCGGCGGCGTCGAGCCGCAGACCGAGACCGTGTGGCGCCAGGCCGATCGCTACCACGTCCCCCGCATCGTGTTCGTCAACAAGATGGACCGCGTGGGCGCGGACTTCGAGATGTGTGTCAAGATGGTGCGGGAGCGCCTGGGGGCCAACGTCGTGCCGATCCACCTGCCGCTCGGCTCGGGCGAGCTGTTCACCGGCATCATCGACCTGGTGCGTCAGGTCGAGATCGTGTACGACGACGAGTCGCTCGGCAAGAAGTACGTCGAAGGGCCGGTGCCGGCGGCGCTGCAGAACAAGGTCAAGGAAATGCGGCACCACCTGCTCGAATCGATCGTCGAGCAGGACGACGCCATCCTGCATAAGTATCTCGAAGAGCACGAGCTCTCGGAAGACGAGATCCGTACGGTGCTGCGCAAGGCGACGATCTCCGGCAAGGTGGTGCCGGTGCTCGCGGGTGCCGCGTTCAAGAACAAGGGCGTCCAGGCGCTGCTCGACGCCGTCGTGGATTACCTGCCGGCGCCGGTCGACGTCCCGGCAATCCAGGGCCACCTGCCACACCACGACGCTACCCACGCGCTGCGCCATGCCTCGGACGACGAGCCGTTCTCGGCGCTGGCGTTCAAGATCATGACCGATCCGTACGTGGGGAAACTGACGTTCTTCCGGGTGTACTCGGGCGTGCTCGCCGCCGGCTCCTACATCTACAACAGCACGAAGGACAAGAGGGAGCGCATCGGCCGCCTGCTGCAGATGCACGCCAACAAGCGCGAGGAGATCGAGGAGGTGCGCGCCGGCGACATCGCGGCGGCGATCGGCCTCAAGGACACGAAGACGGGCGACACCCTGTCGGACGAGGGGCATCCCATCATCCTCGAGGCGATGAAATTCCCCGAGCCGGTGATCTCGGTCGCGATCGAGCCGAAGACCAAGGCCGACCAGGACAAGCTCTCGATCGCCCTGCAGAAGCTCTCCGAGGAAGACCCCACGTTCCGCGTGCACTCGGACGCCGAGACGGCGCAGACGATCATTTCCGGCATGGGCGAGTTGCACCTGGAGGTCCTCGTCGAGCGCATGCGGCGGGAGTTCAAGGTCGACGCCAACGTCGGCCGGCCGCAGGTGGCGTACCGCGAGACGGTCCGGAAACGCGTCGAAGAAGTCGAGGGGAAGTTCATCCGCCAGACGGGCGGCCGCGGCCAGTACGGCCACGTGGTGATCAACATGGAGCCCGGCCAGCCGGGCACCGGCTTCGTGTTCGAGGACAACATCGTCGGCGGCGTGATTCCACGGGAATACATCGGGCCGGTGGAGCAGGGGGTGAAGGAAGCCCTCGAGAACGGGGTGCTCGCGGGCTACCCCATGGTGGACGTGAAGGTCGAGCTGGTGGACGGGTCGTATCACGACGTCGACTCGAGCGAGATGGCCTTCAAGATCGCGGGCTCGATGGCCGTGAAAGAGGCGGCCCGTCAGGCGCATCCGGTGTTGCTCGAGCCGATGATGGATGTGGAGGTGGTCACCCCGTCCGACTACATGGGCGACGTCATCGGAGATCTTTCCGCCCGACGCGGAAAGATCGGGGGCATGACGCAGCGCGCGGACGCGCAGGTCGTGGCCGCCACGGTGCCGTTGTCGGAGATGTTCGGGTACTCGACGACCTTGCGGTCCATGAGCCAGGGCCGCGCGATCTACAGCATGCAGTTCAGTCATTATCAGGAAGTACCGAAGACGAAAGCCGAAGAGATAGTCAGCAAGGTGAAGGGCTAAGAGAAGAGACGTCGCGCAGAGACGTAACACGAAGACGTAGCACGCCGGCGTCGCGCGAAGACGTCTCTGCGTGACGATTCCGTGCTACGATGGTGTGCAACGGTTTTGTGAAACGTCTTTAGAGGATTTCCATGGCCAAGGCCAAATTTGAGCGGACGAAGCCGCACGTGAACGTCGGGACGATCGGGCACGTGGATCACGGGAAGACGACCCTGACCGCGGCGCTGACCAAGGTCGCGGCGGACAAGGGGCTGGCGACGTACGTGACGTACGACCAGGTGGCGAAGGCGTCCGAGAGCCAGGGGCGGCGG
>DATDEZ010000175.1:0-2819 GCA_036522875.1 Gemmatimonadales bacterium
TTGCTGAACCACGCCGTGCCGTAGATGCGCTGCAGCATTTGCCGGCGCTCGTCGCCGCGCCAATACGCGCCCGCGGCGTGCAGCAGCTTGAAATGCTGGATCTTCCCCGTGCTCGGCACGTGCGGCCCGCGACAGAGGTCGACGAACGGGCCGTCGGTGTAGACCGAGATGACTTCATCTTCCTTCAAGTCATCAATTCGCTCGAGCTTCAACGGATCGTCCACGAAGCGCCGTTTTGCCTCGGCTCGGCTCACCTCCTCGCGCATGAACGCGTAGTCGGCCTTCACCACGTCCGCCATCGCCTTTTCGATCGCTTCCAGATCCTCCGGCGCAAAGGGCCGGCCGATATCAAAGTCGTAGTAGAACCCGTCTTCGATCGGCGGGCCGAAGCCGATCTGCGCTTTCGGAAAGAGCTGGCGGACCGCCGTCGCCAGGACGTGCGCCGAGGAATGGCGCAGCACGTCCAGCGCCTGCGGATCCTTGTTCGTCAGGATCGAGACTTTGGCGCCGTCGGGCAGCGGGCGCTGCAAGTCGCGCACTTCGCCGTCGACGCGAATCGCGAGCGCAGCCTTCGCCAGGCCGGGGCCGATCGCTTTGGCGAGGTCGGCTCCGGTCGCGCCGGCCGGTAGAGTCTTGTTGCTCCCATCCGGCAGGACGACGTGGATCTCGGAAGGGGCCATGGCTTAGGGAGTCGGGGTGCCGATGCGCGGCAGATGCAAGCCGAACTTGAAATACAATCCCACCGAAAAGAGCACGATGCCGCCGAGCACCATCCACCGCACGACGCGGCTCATGGGCAGCGAGTCATCCGGTTGCTGATTGGGCTGAGTCATTGGACGATATTCTAGCGGCGCCTTCTATATTAAGGAATGGCATACGATCATTAAGGAATGGCATACGATCCGCGGCCGGTAGAACCCGCCATTTACAAGCGCTGGCTCGACGCCGGGATCTTCCAGCCCCGGGGCACCGGCGAGCCGTACGTGATCGTCATTCCGCCGCCCAACGTCACCGCCGAGCTGCACGTCGGCCACGCGCTGAACAATGTGGTGCAGGACGTGCTGGTCCGCTTCGAGCGGATGCGCGGCCGCGCGGTCGAGTGGCTGCCGGGGACCGATCACGCCGGGATCGCCACGCAGAACGTCATCGAGAAGCAGCTCGCCGCCGAGGGCAGGACGCGCTTCGATCTGGGGCGCGAGGCGTTCGTGGAGCGCGTCTGGCAGTTCGTACGCGCGACCGGCAACACCATCCTCGAACAGCTCAAGACGATCGGCTGCTCCTGCGACTGGAGCCGCACCCGCTTCACGCTCGACGACGCCTATTCGCGCTCGGTGCGCGAGGTGTTCGTGCGACTGTGGGACGAGGGGCTGATCTACCGCGGCCACCGCGTGATCCACTGGTGCCCGCACTGCCTCACCGCCCTGTCCGACGAAGAGGCCGAGCACCACGACACGCAGGGCAATCTCTACCACATTCGGTATCCGCTCGAGGACAGCTCGGCCTTCGTGACGGTGGCGACGACGCGTCCCGAAACGATGTTCGGCGACATCGGCCTCGTGTTCAATCCGAACGACAGCCGCTACGCGCAGCTCAGGGGCAAGCGCGTCCGGATTCCGCTCACCGAAGTCGTGATCCCGATCGCCACGGACGAAGCGGTCGAGCAAGGCTTCGGCACCGGGCTGCTGAAGGTGACGCCCGCGCATGACGCGAACGACTTTGAGATCGCGCGGAGAGTGTGGCCGAAGGCGGAGATGCCGTTGATCATGACCGAAGACGGCCGGATGGGGGAGGCACGACGGCACGACGGCACGTCGGCACGACCTGATCGGGGGGATCGTGGCGACGTGCAGACGGGCCGACGTGTACCGCAGGACCTCGAGGGTGTCGATCGGTTCGAAGCTCGAAAAAAGATCGTGAAGCAATTAGAGCGGGAAGGCCTCCTCGCCAAAGTCGAACAGCACAATCACGCCGTGCGGCGCTGCTATCGCTGCGACACCGTGGTCGAGCCGCGGCTCAGCGACCAGTGGTTCGTGAAAATGAAACCGCTGGCCGAGCCGGTGCTCGCGGCCTATCGCAACGGCGAGTACGGGTTCGTGCCGGAGCGCTGGCGCGCGACGTACGAGAACTGGATGGAAGGCATCCGCGACTGGAACATCTCGCGGCAGCTGTGGTGGGGCCATCGCATTCCGGTGTTCACCTGCACCAACGGCCATCAGTGGGCCGATCGCGAGGACCCGAAGGCGTGTCCCACGTGCGCCGCGAAAGTCGAGCAGGATCCCGATGTGCTCGACACGTGGTTCTCGTCGTGGCTGTGGCCGTTCGCGACGTTCGGCTGGCCGAACGACACGCCCGACCTCGAGCGCTTCTATCCCGGCCACACGCTCGTCACCGCGCCGGAGATCCTCTTCTTCTGGGTCGCGCGCATGCTGATGTCGGGCTACCACTTCATGGGGCAGCGGCCGTTTCGCACGATCTATCTGACCGGCACGGTGCGCGACATGAAACACCGCAAGATGTCGAAGTCGCTCGGCAACGGGATCGACCCGCGCGAGGTCGTGAAGCTGTACGGCGCCGACGCGCTGCGCTGGACGCTCATCGCCGGCAGCTCGATCGGCGCGGACGTGGTGCTCGACCCGAACGACCTCGACACGACGTTCGCGCCGGGCCGCAATTTCGCCAACAAGCTCTGGAACATCGGTCAGTTCGTGCTCGGCCAGTCGCCCCAAAGCGCGGCGACGATCGACGAGATCGACCGCCGGACGCTCACGCTCGCCGATCGCTGGATCCTCTCGCGCGCGCAGGCCGTGATCCGCGAGGCG
>DATDEZ010000176.1:0-6624 GCA_036522875.1 Gemmatimonadales bacterium
TTGACGAACGCGAGGCCCGCGAGCGCGTTCGCCGCGAGCGCCGAGCCGGCGTTGAAGCCGAACCAGCCGAACCACAGCAGCCCAGCCCCGATCAGCACGACCGGCACGTTATGCGGCGACAGCGGAATGCGGCGGAAGTCGCGCCGCGGCCCTAGGAAGCGCGCGGCGACTAGCGCCGAGACGCCCGCGCTGATGTGGACGACCGTGCCGCCCGCGAAGTCGAGCGCGCCCATCTTCTGCAGCCAGCCGCCGGCGCCCCAGACCCAGTGCGCGAGCGGCGCGTACACGAAGGTCGACCACAGAATGAGAAACGCGAGGTAGGCGCGGAACCGCATGCGCTCCACGATCGCGCCGGAGATGAGCGCGGGCGTGATGATCGCAAACATCGCCTGATAGATCGCGTGCGCGCTTTGCGGAATCGTGGCGGCATACGCCGGATTCGGATCGCCGCCTACGTGCTTGAACAGCACCCAGTCCAGCCCGCCGAGCCACGCCGAGCCCGGCGCGAACGACAGCGAGTAGCCGATCACGACCCACTGCACGCTGATCGCGCCCATCGCGACGATGCTCATCATCATCGTGTTGAGCGAATTCTTCGATCGCACCAGCCCGCCGTAGAAGCAGGCGAGGCCGACCGTCATGAGCAGCACCAGAGCGCTCGAGGCGAGCACCCACGCGGTATCGCCGGCCGAGATGACCGGCGCCTGGCTCACGGCTCGTCGGCGGCGCGAATGGCCGCCTGCTGTACCTCGTTGGCGTTCACCGCCGTCAGCGCTTCGTTGTTCTGCTCGCCGGTGCGAATGCGGATCACCCGCTCGATCGGCTGCACGAAGATCTTGCCGTCACCGACCTCACCGGTCCGCGCCGACGACAGGATCGCGTCGATGCAGGGCTGCACGAACGGCTCGGAGCAGACCATCTCGATCTTCACCTTCTCGTGAAATTCCATGACGAGCGTCGTGCCGCGATACTGGCTGACGATCTCATGCTCGCCGCCGTGACCGCTCACGCGACTCAGCGTGATGCCGGTGATCCCGGCGCGAAACAGCGCCGCCTTCACCTCCGGCAGGCGCTCCGGCCGTACGATCGTCGTGATCAGTTTCATCGCTTCCTCCGGGCGTCGTACACGAGGCGCGAGAGGTCGCGCACCAGCGCGTGCGCGTCCTCGTCTTTCTGAATCCCGCCGGTCAGCACGACCAGCACGTAACGGTCACCGGCCGCGGGCTCCACGATTGCGGCGTCGTGGTAGATCTGCGTGATCCACCCGGTCTTGTGGTACACCGTCGTGCCGGGCGGCACTCCCGCAGGAATTCCTTCTTTGAACTGCTGGCGGCCGAGAATCGCCAGCATGTCGCGACAGGATTGCGGTGATGCCGCCTTGCCCGTGGCGATCGCGGCCAGCAGGACACCCAGATCGCGAGCGGTCGTGGTGTTGTTCATCCCCGCGTCGTACGCCTTCTGATCTTCCACGCCGCGGAGCACGAGAATCGAATCGGCGCCGAGCGCGTGGGCGGTGGCGTTGGCGCGCTTTGCGTCTACTCTGGCGATCAGGAGGTTGGTCGCGAGGTTGCTGGAGACCGTTTCCATCAGCTCGATCAGCTCGGCGATCGTCGCCTTCTGCCCCAGGCGCTTGTAGAGCGACGAGTCGGAATCGTCGGTGACGTCGAGCTGATACGGCGAGCTGTCGACGATCGACCGGAACGTGTTCGTGATCGTCACCGAGTCGCTCAGCGCCAGCCGGCCCACGTCGCGGTCGCGGAACAGCTGGATCATGACCGGGATTTTCATCGTGCTCGCCGCATGAAAGCGCACGGCGGCGCCGAGCGTCAGCGAGTCGCCGGTGGCGAGGTCGCGGTAGTAGACCCCGACGGCGCGCGACGGTGTCTGGGCGATGCGCGCCGCGACCCGCGCGCGCAATGAGTCGGTGGCCTGAAGCGGTTTGGGAGCTTGAGCTTGCAGCAGGATGAGCGCGATGGAGAGCGGTCCCATTCTGCCGGATAAGATACCCTATAGATTTCGAGCCCGTGAGCGAATTCGTCTTCGGTACCCATAACGCCGCCTTCGTCCAGGTCATGTACGAGGAGTGGCTGCGCGATCCCGCCGCCGTCGGCCAGGAGTGGCGCGAGCTGTTCGAGAACGGGAAGATGGCGGAGCTGCCGATCATCCCTAAGGGGAGTGGGGAGTGGGGAGTTGTTCGTACGGTTGCGCCGCAAGCGACGCCAGCAACACCGCAAGGTCCGCCTCCACCGCAAAGTCCCACTCCCCACTCCCCACTCCCTCCGGGCGCGAGTCCCATAACAGGTCCGGCAGCTCGGTTAGTGGCCAACATGACGGAATCGCTCACCGTCCCGACGGCGACGTCCTTCCGCGACATCTCGGCCGACACGTTGAACGCCCGGCGCAAGGCGCTCAACGCCCGGCTCGCGGCGAGCGGCAAGAAGATTTCGTTCACGCATCTGATCGGCTACGCGATCGTCCAGGCCGCGAAGCACTTCCCGGTCATGACGCACACGTTCCAGGAGATCGAAGGCAAGCCGCATCGCGTGGATCCGGGCGCCGTCGGCCTCGGCCTTGCGGTCGACGTGGAAAAGAAGGACGGCAGCCGCGCGCTCGTCGTTCCGGTCATCAAGCACGCGGAGTCGATGGACTTCGCGGCATTCCACGCGGCGTACGAGGCGCTCGTCGAGAAAGCGCGCACCAATCGGCTCATGCCGGACGACTTTGCCGGCGGCACGATCCAGCTCACGAACCCCGGCACGCTCGGCACCGTCGCCTCCGTCCCGCGCCTCATGAAGGGCCAGGGCTCGATCATCGCGACCGGCACGATCCGCGATGTCGCCGGCGCCAAAATCATCACGATCACGAGCACCTACGATCATCGGATCATTCAGGGCGCGGAATCGGGGATCTTTCTGCGCACCCTCGACTCGCTCTTGCAGGGCGAGGAGCGGTTTTACGAGCAGGTGACCGAATCAATGCGTGCGCCGTCCGCCGTGAGCCGTGCGCCGGAAACCACACAGCAGCAGAGCATTCCGGCGCACGGCGCACCGCTCACGGCGCACGCTGTTAGCTCCGGCGATCTCCAACACGTCGCCGCCGCGACCCGCTTCGTCCGCGCGCACCGCAACTTCGGCCACCTCGCCGCCCGGCTTGATCCGCTCGGCACCGAGCCGACCGGTGATCCGTCGCTCGATCCCGCGAGCTTCGACTTGACGCCCGAGGTCATGGCCCGGATCCCGGCGGACGTCCTGCGCATCTATGTCCCCGGTCAGACGCTGGCCGAGGCACTGCCCCACCTCCGCGCGACCTACTGCGGCACGATCGCCTACGAAGTCGAGCACATCGGCAATCAGCAGGAGCGCATCTGGCTGCGGCAGGTGATCGAAGCGGGTGAGCATCGCCGCCCGCTCTCCCCCGACGGCAAGAAGCAGCTCCTCGCGCGTCTGACCGCGGTCGAGACACTCGAGCACTTCCTGCACAAAGCCTACCTCGGCCAGAAGCGGTTCTCGATCGAGGGACTCGACATGACGGTCCCGATGCTCTACTTCACGATCGAGCTCGCCGGCGCGCACGGCACGCGCAAGACCGTGATCGGCATGGCACACCGCGGCCGCTTGAACGTGCTGGCGCACGTCGTCAACGTGCCGTACGAGACGATCTTCGCGGAATTCGAGGGTGGCCGCCGCGAAGAGTCGGCGGAGAACGAAGGCGGCACCGCCGGCACCGGCGACGTGAAATACCACCACGGCGCCGAGGGCGTGTATCGCACGAGCACCGGCAAGGACGTCGCGGTCACGCTCTCGCCGAACCCGAGCCATCTCGAGTCGGTGAATCCCGTCGTCGAAGGACGCACGCGCGCCGAGCAGACCAATCGGCACAGCGCGGACGGGAAGCACGACATCGTGCTCGCGCTGCCCGTGTTGCTGCACGGCGACGCGGCGTTCGCGGGCCAGGGCGTGGTGGCGGAGACGTTCAATCTCGCGCGGCTCCGCGGCTACACGACGGGCGGCACGATGCACATCATCATGAACAACCAGATCGGCTTCACGACCGAGCCGCGCGAGGGTCGCTCGACCGACTACTCCAGCGATCTGGCCAAGGGGTTCGACGCCCCCATCATCCACGTGAACGCCGACGATGCCGAGGCGTGCCTCGCCGCCGTCCGCCTCGCGATGATGTACCGCGAGGAATTCCACGCCGACGTCGTGATCGACCTAGTCGGGTATCGCCGCTTCGGCCACAACGAGGCCGACGAGCCGGCGTACACGCAGCCGATCATGTACGAGCGCATCAAGCAGCAGCCCACGGTGCGCGAGAAATACGCAGCGCAGCTCGCGACCGAAGGCGTGCTGGACGCCGCGCAGTCGCAGAGCGATGCGGACGCGGCATATCAGCGGCTCACCGCGGTGCAACAGGCCGTGAAAGCGGGCTTGCGCGCGCCGCGTACCGAGGACACGCAACGCATCACATCGAAAGTCGCGGCCGAGCCCGACACCGCCGTGCCGGGCGACGTGCTCACGCGGCTCAACGACGAGCTGCTCGCGGTGCCGAGCGGCTTCACGACGCACCCCAAGCTGCAGCGGCAGCTCGAGCGGCGCCGCTCGCTGACCGGAGCAGACGGCATCGAGTGGGCGCACGCCGAGTCGCTCGCGTTCGCGTCGCTGCTCATCGAGGGCACGCCGATCCGGCTGACGGGCCAGGACTCCGAGCGCGGCACGTTCAGCCAGCGCCATCTCGTGCTGCACGACGTGCGCACCGGAAAGCGCCACATTCCCATCCAGAACCTGCCCGATGCCCGCGTGCCGTTCGAGCTGCATAACAGCCCGCTGTCCGAATACGCGTGCCTCGGCTTCGAGTACGGGTATGCCGTCGAAGCGCAGGAAGCGCTGGTGTTGTGGGAAGCGCAGTTCGGCGACTTCGCGAACGGCGCCGAGGTGGTGATCGACCAGTTCCTGATCGCCGGGCTCGCCAAGTGGGGCGAGACGTCGCGGCTCACGTTGCTGTTGCCGCACGGTTACGAAGGTCAGGGGCCTGAGCACTCGAGCGCGCGGCTCGAGCGCTTCCTCGCGCTCGGCGCCGAGGGCAACATCCGGGTGGCGAACTGCACGACGCCGGCGCAGTACTTCCATCTCCTCCGGCGCCAGGCCCGCCACACCGAGATTCGCCCGCTCGTCGTGATGACGCCGAAGAGCTTGCTCCGGCTTCCCGCCGCGGCCTCGCACCTCGACGACCTCGTGCTCGGCAAATTCCGCTCGGTGTTGTGGGACCGCGATCGCACGTGGCCGGAGAAGGTCACCCGGCTCGTGCTCTGCAGCGGCAAGGTCTATTACGACATCATCGCGTCGCCGCGCCGCAACGACGCGGCACACGTGAAGATCGGCCGCGTGGAGCTGCTCTATCCGTTCCCGGGCGCGGAGATCGGGGAATACGCGCGGCGCTACCCGAACCTCAAGGAAGTCGTCTGGGTCCAGGAGGAGCCGCGCAACATGGGCGCCCGCAAATTCGTGCTGCCGAAGATTCGCGAGATGTTGCCGGCCGGCGTCGCGCTGCTCGACGTCTCGCGCCCCGAGCGCTCGAGCCCCGCCGAAGGGTATCCCGCCGCGCACAAGGCCGAGCAGGACCGGATTGTCACCGCCGCGTACGGAGAGTCCTAGCATCGTCAGTCCCGTTCTCCGCTACGTCGTCTTTGCGCTCGTGGTCCTCGCCGCGCTCGTCGCGCTCGGCTCCTGGCTGGTGCGCACGCGGCGTGTCTCGCCGTTCGGATTTCTCGGCCGCACGCTCCGCACGTTGACCGACCCGGTGTTGCGTCCCGTCGAACGCCGCCTGCATCGCATGGGTGGCAACCCGGCGAACGCCGGCGGCTGGCTCATCGTCCTCACGGCGATCGCCGGGATCGTGCTCCTGTCGCTGCTCGGCTGGCTCGTGCAGACGTTCTACGTCGCGGAGGCAGCGGCCCACGCCGGTCCGACGATGACGATCGCACTCATCATCGCGATGGTGTATCGCATCCTCGTGTTCGCGCTAATCGTGCGCGTGATCGCGGCGTGGTTCGGCTTGTTTCGATATTCCAAATGGATCCGGCCCGCCTACATCCTGACCGACTGGATCGTCGAGCCGCTGCGGCGCGTCGTGCCGCCGTTCGGCGCGATGGATATCACGCCGCTCGTCGCGTGGCTCGTGCTCTACTTTCTGCGGTGGCTCCTGCTGCAAGCCCTCTCGCTCGCCTGAACGCCAAGCTCGCCATTCACGTCGTCCCCCGCGCGGCGCAGTCGGCCGTCGCGGGACGGCATGGTGACGCCATCAAGATCCGTATCGCTGCACCTCCGGTCGAAGGCGCCGCGAACGCCGAGCTCATACGGTTTCTGGCCGAAACGCTCGGTGTGCCGCGCCGCGCGATCAGCATCACGGCGGGAACGACCGGACGGCGCAAGATTGTGTCGGTGGATGGAATCGATATGACGACCGCACTCCGGATTCTGGAGACGACATGAGACTGCTCAAGACGCTGGTCAGCTTCGTCGTCGGTACCATCGTCGGCGCGCTCGGCGACAAACTCATGGGGCCGTTCGGAGGCGTGCTCGGTTTTATCGCGGGGGCGCTGGCGGCATGGTGGGTGGCGCAACG
>DATDEZ010000177.1:0-9391 GCA_036522875.1 Gemmatimonadales bacterium
GCTTTCGTCGCGAGATCCGCCAGCCGTTGAAATGCCGCGATGTATTCTGGGCGGCAGTCGGGATAGCCGGAATAATCGAGTGCGTTCACACCGATGAAAACGTCCGCCGCCTCGAGTGTCTCCGCCCACGCCAGCGCGAACGACAGGAAGATCGTGTTGCGCGCGGGGACGTAGGTGACCGGAATGTCCGCGCCCATCTGCGTGTCCGTCCGGTCCTTCGGCACCGCGATGTCATCGGTGAGCGCCGATCCCCCGAAGCGGCGCAGATCGAATTCGACGATCTCGTGCCGCTCGGCGCCGAGCGCGCGGGCCACGCGCCGCGCGGCCTCGATCTCGCGCTCGTGGCGCTGCCCGTACCGGAACGTCAACGCGTACGTCTCGAAACCGTCGCGGCGCGCGATCGCGAGCGTCGTGGTGGAATCCACGCCGCCGCTCAGCAAGACCACCGCTTTCGGTTTACTCTTAGGCATGGCTCCCACGAATCCTCTTCCGCGTACTGGACCGCTCCCCCGACCGGCGAATCCCGCCGAGGCGCGTGAAGTGCTCAAGGCGGAAGCGTTCCCGGCGCCCAACGTGCAGGCCGTGACGTTGACGGCGACGGAATTTACCGCGATCTGCCCGAAAACCGGACAGCCGGATTTCGGGAGCGTGGTGATCGAGTATACACCCGCCGAGCGCTGTCTCGAATCCAAGGCGCTCAAGTACTATCTGTGGTCGTTCCGGGACGAGGGCGCGTTCTGCGAGAGCCTGGCGGCCCGGATCGCCGACGACATCGTCTACGCGGTCGCACCCCGGACGCTCAAAGTCCAGGTCAATCAGAACGTCCGCGGCGGGATCGCGCTCTTCGCGGTGGCGCTCAGGGGGAAGGCACAGCCGTAAGCCGGCGCGCCCGGTCCCAGAGGCCGGGTACCTGCAGCCGCTTCGCGGTCTGCTCGAACGCCGGGGTCGGTCCGCGCCAGCGCAGCTCCTCCACATCCTCGAACACCGGCACGTCGGTGCGCAGCGTCGCGAGCGTGCGAAACAGCATCGCCAGCTCGCGGTTTTCCTCGAGCGCCGCCGAGAGTCGCGCGGCGCCGCGGACCGGGACGTCCCAGTCGGCGGCGCGCGCCGGGATGCGCTCGAGATGCGCGTACCGTCCGAGGACCGCACCGGACGCCTTTTCGCCCCAGCCGGCGATGCCGGGAAATCCGTCCGCGGTGTCGCCGACGAGTGCGAGGTAATCGGGAATCGACGCGGGTCCGACGCCGAAGCGCGCGACGACGCCCTGCTCGTCACGCGTCTCGCGTTTGCGACGATCGAGCTGGACGACTCGCGCGCCGCGCACACACTGGCTGAGATCCTTGTCGGGCGTACAGATGACGACCTGCTGCACGGTGTCCAACGTGGCCGCGCGGTCTGCCGCCGCCGCGAGCGCGTCATCCGCCTCGAACTCCACCATCGCCCACACCTTCACACCCATCGCGTCGAGCGCCGCCTCGAGCGGATGAAACTGCGCAAGCAGCGCGGGCTCGATGCCCTCGCCGGTCTTGTAACCGGCCCAGAGATCGTTGCGGAAGGATTCGATGACGTGGTCGGTCGCGACGCCGATGTGGGTCGTCCCGGTCTCGAGCATGCCGAGCACCGATCCCAGGACCCCGACGATCGCGGCGACTTCCTCGCCGCGCTCGCTCTGTTGCTTGGGCATCGCGTAGTAGTGACGGAACAGCTCGTACGTCCCGTCGAGCAGGTGGACCTGCACGTCAGCCCTGCTGGCGCTTCAAGTCGAGCGCCAACTGATCGCGCAGCGCGTTGATCGCGCGGCCGCGGATGTTGAGGATGCCGCCGGGCAGATTGTCGAATCGATACCGCCGCAGCACGAGCAGGTAGCTGCCGGGAGTGCGCGCGACGGCGCAGGTCAGGTCGAGCGCCGCCTCGAAATAATGGTCGGCGTAGATCTGCTTGGCGGCGACGAGCGTGACGCCCGGCAGCTCCGGCGGAGAGTACACGACGAGGTGCGTGACGCTGAGAATCGGCCGCAGGTGCGGCATCGCGTCGACGGACCAGAACAGCACGTCGCTCGCGCCGGGCAGCGTGCCGCGCGGATACGATCCCAGATACTGCTGGAGCGACGGCAGGTTCTGGTAGACGTACGGCGACTCGGCGAGCTGCGCCGCGAACGCTTCGCTCGAATGCACGGTGAGATTGCCGCGGTCGTCGTACTGCGCCATCGCGGAGTCGCCGCGCGCGCGATAGTCGCCGACGTATTCCACGAGGCGGCGCCGCGCGTAGTTGCTGAGCTGCGCCTGCACGTCGGGGGCGGACCAGTTGATCTCGTCGTGAATGCGGCGCATGTCCGTCGCCGGGAGCTTCACGACGCAGTCGCCCGGCTTGCAGTTCTTCATGTCGGCGACGTCCCGTTCATCTATGGTGACGGCCGCGACGTCACCGGGAGCAGCGGGTGTGCTGAAGATGCCGACTCCTGTCCGGTTCGGCGTGTGCAGGGCCGCGGGGAAGTCGCGCGCCGCGGCGGCAAATTGGGCCGGTGACTTGGACGCTGTGATAACGCCGAAGATCGCCACGTCACGACGGTCATGCGTCTCCAGCACTTTCACCACGGGCTCACCGCGCTCGAGCGTGGCGAGCTGCGCGGCGTCGAGGCCGATGCTTTGCGTGAGAAAGCCGGTGAGTCGCGCCGGGGCCTGCGCCGGAGCCTGGAGCAGCAGAAGCAACGCCAGCATGTCGTCTCCGTCCTAGAGCAATGAATCGATCGGCAGATGCGAGCACAGCCGTGCGCCGAGCGCCCGCCAGAATCCCGCCTTCGGCTCGGCGGTGAAGCCGCCGGTCCAGCCCAGTCCGCCATCGGGGCGTGTGGTGACCTCGTACGCCAACTCGGCGCTCGACCACCGACCGAACAGTGCGGCGACTTCGGCCGCGAGCTCGGGACATTCCGCGACGACACCGACCTCGGTGTTCAGCTGCAACGAGCGCGGATCGAGATTGACCGACCCGACGAACACCGACGCATCGTCGAACACGAACGTCTTGCCGTGCAGGCTGGCCCGCGACGAGCCGGGAATTGCCTTGGACGCCCGGGCCCTGCGGGCGCCGGCCGCTTCGGGTCGCAGCTCGAAGAGCCGCACGCCGCGCTCGAGCAACGGGCGGCGGTACTTCATGTACCCCGCATGGACGAGCCACACGTCGGTCGCGGCAAGCGAATTGGTCAAGACGCGGATGTCGACGCCGGCGCGTTCCCGCTCGCCGAAGAACGCGACGCCCTCCTTGCCCGGCACGAAATATGGCGACACGACCAAGATCTGCTTTGCCGCGGCGCGGACATACGGCGCGAGCTGCCCGCTCAGGTAGGTGTCGCTCCGCGCGCCGACCCGCTGGGAGAGTTTTTCGGGTGGATCGGCGATTACGTGCGCCGGTGCCCAGTGCATGTGCAGATCGTGCGCGCGGAGATCGCGCGCAAATTCGGAGCCGGCGAGCGCGCGCGCGTACGCCGAATCGTGGAGCTGTTCACACCGGTCTTTCAGGCGGGCTCGCGTCGCGTCAAACATGGCCGCGTTCGGTGCAAAGTTGCCGAGGCGGCTCATGGGGACGGCGAACGGGCTCTGCCAGTACGCCTCGAAGCTTTCCAGGGACTGTTGCGCGACGGGGCCGCCGCCGAGCACGTCGACGTCCTGAAAGTCGAGCTCGCCGCGGCTGAAGTACTCGTCGCCGATGTTACGCCCGCCGAGGATCGTCGCGACGCCGTCGGCGATGAACTGCTTATTGTGCATGCGGCGATTGACGCGCGTGAAATGTGTCAGCAGCTCGGCGAGGCGGTGCAGGCCCGAGCGGTGCGTGTAGGGGTTGAAGAGCCGCACGTCGATGTTGGGGTGGGCGTCCAGCCCCGCGACCGATTCATCGTTCTTTTCGATCGTCCCCCAGTCGTCGAGAAGCACGCGCACGCGCACCCCGCGATCGGCGGCGGCGATCAGGCGATCGACGATGAGCGAGCCCGTCTGATCCGGATGGAAGATGTAGTACTGGAGGTCCAGCGTTCGCTCGGCCAGCTCGATGAGGACCGCGCGCGCGACGAAGGCATCGAGCCCGGTCGGCAGGAGCCGCAAGGCCGATCGCCCGCCGTTCGCCTCGCAGCGCGGATTGATCCACTCTTCAAGTCGGGTCAACCCCTCAACGATGCGGATTTTGGTTTCGTTTCGCTACGGCCCAGTCCTCGGCGTGAGGATAACTTTTAGTCGAAGAACCGACCTTTCCAACACCGGAGGCTTTATGAAATCGCTTACACTGCTCGCCGCGCTCTGTATGGTGGCGGCGCCCCTCGTGGCGCAGGACACCACGCACGCCCGGCATCCGTCGCGCCGCGGCGCGATGGCGCGACACGCGCCGATGCGCGGCGGAGACGACGAGATGATGGCGATGATGCGCGAGATGATGGCGCCCATGATGAAAGTCATGGCCTACACGCCCGATCATCTGCTCAATCACAAAGACTCGCTGAACCTGACCGCCGATCAAGTCTCCAAGCTCACTGCCATTCGCGATTCCGCCAAAGCCGCGCACGATGCGGCCGGCAATGATTTCAAGACCCACATGACGGAGCTGTCGCAGGCATTCGAGACCGCGTCGCCGGACACCGCCGCGTTGCGCCCGCACTTCGACGCGGCGCAGGCGGCGATGGGCAAGGCGCATTGGGCGATGCTGTCGGCCGCCGCGCGCTCGCGCGCGCTGCTGACCGACGCGCAGCGTCAGAAAGTCGATGCGGCCGTCGCGGCGATGAGCCAGCGCGAGCACATGTAAGCGGAGCTGCTACAGCAGCTCGTGGATCTTGTCGCGAAACAGCGTGAGCGCGATGCGGCCGCGATGCGGTTCGCCTCGCGCTAACGCTTTCGCCATGTTCTTCGCCTGGTCGAACTTGATGCGCGCCGGCATCGGCGGCTCGTAGGGATCGACCACCGCTTCCACGATTGCCGGCCGGCGCGAGCGCAACGCGGCTTCCAGTGCCGGCCCCACCTCGTCCGGCTTCTCGCAGCGAAATCCCACGCCTCCGCACGCCTCGGCAAATTTCACGAAGTCGATCGGGTGCAGCTCCACGCCGTATTCCGGATTTCCGAGAAACACCATCTGCTCCCACTTGATCATGCCGAGCGTGTTGTTCTTGATGATGACGACCGTGATGGGCAGATCGTACTTCACCGCGGTGGCGAACTCGCCCATCAGCATCGTGAACCCGCCGTCGCCGACGAACGCGACACATTGGCGCTCGGGGTACGCGATCTGCGCCGCGATCGTGTACGGCAGCGCCGGCGCCATCGTGGCGAGGTTTCCCGACAGTGAGAACTTCTGGCCGCGCCGGATCTGGAGATGGCGAGCGGCCCACGTCGCGATCGTGCCGCTATCGGAGCTGATGATGGCGTCGTCGGCGAGCAGACCGCTGAGCTGATGCGCGACGACTTGCGGCTTGAGCGGCACGTCGTCACGCGTGCCGCGGTCCTCCAGCAGCTCGCGCCATTCCTGCATCCGCTTCTGCGCGGTCTCGAGGAATTTCCGGTCGGTCTGCCGCCGCAGCAGCGGCAACAGCGCCTGCAGCGTCGCGCGCGCATCGCCGGTGAGCCCGAGCTCCACCGGATAGCGGAGCCCGAGACGACTGGGATCGCGGTCGATCTGCACGGCGCGTGCCTCACCCGGCTTGGGATAGAACTCCATGTACGGAAAGCTCGATCCCACGATGAGAAGCGTGTCGCATTCCTCGAGCGCGAGCTCGGACGGCAGCGTGCCGAGCAGTCCGATCCCCCCCGTCGTGAACGGCGAGTCATCGGGGACGACGGCTTTGCCGAGCAGCGGCTTTACGATGGGAGCGCCCAGCAGGTCCGCGGCGCGCTCGAGCTCGTCGGCGGCACCGAGCGCGCCCTGGCCGGCGAGGATGACGGTTTTCTTTCCGGCATTCAACACTTCAGCGGCGCGCTGGAGCTCGGCCGCCGGCGGCACGGTGACGGGCGGGGTCCAGAGATCCGATGTGTGGCCGGCGACGTTTTTCTTCGACCGCTCGTCGTGCGCGATCTTGTCTTCCTGCAGATCGACGGGGCAGGTGATGTGCGCGACGCCGCCCCACGACAACGCCGTGCGACAGGCGGCATCCACGAGGCTGCGCGCATGCACCGCGCCCATGAGTTGCTGGTTGAAGACGGCGACGTCCTTGAACAGCGAGAGCAGGTCGACCTCCTGCTGGTAGCGCATGCCGAGGAGGTCGTGGTAGGTCTGGCCGGTGATTGCGAGGACGGGGACGCCGTCGGACTTGGCGTCGTACAGTCCATTGAGCAGGTGAATCGCGCCGGGGCCGGACGTCGCAAGACAGACGCCGAGCCTGCCGGTGTACTTGGCATAGCCGCAGGCCATGAACGCGGCTGCCTCTTCGTGGCGCACCTGCACGAAGCGGATCTCCTCCTGTCGTTGGCGCAGCGCTTCCATGATGCCGTTGATCCCATCGCCGGGAAGGCCGAACACCTCCGTGATGCCCCAATGGATCAGTCGATCGACGAGCAGCTCGGCCGCGGTGTCGCCGCGACGCTCGCGTTTTTCTTCGTGGGCGGGATGCTTGACGGCTGTGGTCATGGCATGACTCCAGACTTTCTCAGATTGATGAGCGCGAGCCCGCTTTCGGGGTCGTACGTGCGGCGGAGCAGGGCGGGCGTTTCGATTAGCACGATCTCGAGCGTCGGGCGGACGTGCGCTTCGAGCAGATGGCCACCATGTGCCGAGCCGTCGGAGCGGCCGACGACGATATGCGCGTGGACGCGGGGCTCGTTCTCGTCGAGGGCGATGTCCCCCATCAGCGACAGCACCTCGACCTGCTCGTCGAGCACGATGCGGGTGTAGTCCTTGGTCTTCCAGTCGAAGAATCCGAGCGTGACGTCGTGCAGCGCGCCAATGCCGGTGAAATGACTGGCCGCGAAGCCCTGCGCCTTCGCGAAGTCGGTCAACGTGGCGACGACCTCATCGCCCGAGTCCATGACGAGCACGAACGTGCGCTCGCCGATCTTTTTTATGGCTTTGCTCTTCATGCAGTGCTTTCCGGTCCCTGGGTTCACGGATCGCCAAGTCGAGCACCTCGGCGAGGTGCAAGGCACGCCGGCCGGTCGTCTGGGCGATCTGCTCGCGACAGCTGAAGCCGTCGGCGATGATCAACGTCTCGGGCGGCGCCTGGCGCACGGCGGGCAACAGGGCGCGCTCACCGCACTGGATGGATACCCCGTAATGCTCCTTCTCGAACCCGAAAGCGCCCGCCATACCGCAGCAGCCGGCCTCGGGCGTCGTGAAGTCGAGCTGCAGCGCGCGGAGGACGCGCGTTTCGTCGCGCATCGTCATCAAGGCCTTATGGTGGCAATGCCCATGCACGAGAGCATTACGCCTGAGCGATGGGAGATCGCGCTCATCGACATGCCGCGCCACGAATTCGTTGAAGAGCAGCGTCTGCTTGCTGAGACGCTGCGCGTCCAGGTCTTCGGGGAAGAGGCCGAGCAGCTCGTCGCGAAACACGGCGACACAGCTCGGCTCGAGGCCAACGATCGGCGTGCCGGCTTCGAGCTGTGGCTGGAGCACATCGAGGACGTGGCGGAGCCAGCGCTTCGCGGTGGACAGCATGCCGTAGTCGTAGAGCGGGCGGCCGCAGCATACCCACGCGGCGGGGATCTGGACGCGAAAGCCGAGGTGCTCGAGCACGCGCACGGCCGCCCGCGCGATCTCCGGCTGGAAATAGTTCGTGAAGGTGTCGGGCCAGAGCAGCACCGGGGCTAGGGCCCGTCCGGGGGCGGAGGCGGGGGCGGGGGCCGGGAGCGGATCAGTTGTATATGCAACTGTTTTCCCTGGGGCCGGGACCGGATCAGTTGTATATGCAACTGTTTTACGGGCGCGGAACCACTGGGCGAACGACTGCCGCGCAAATCGTGGAATGGCGCGCTCTTGCGCCACTCCAGCCGCCCATTTTGCCACCCGCCGAAGCCCCGGCGTTTGCGTGAGTGCGTTGACGAGCCCCGGCACCCGACTCGCGAGACGCGCCCAGCGCGGAATCAAACCAAAAGCATACGCCGACCGCGGCCGCAGCCGCCGGGCGTAGTAGTGCGACAGGAATTCCGCCTTGTACGTCGCCATGTCGACGTTGACGGGACACTCGCCCTTGCAGCCCTTGCAGGCGAGGCACAGGTCGAGCGCGTCGCGCACCGCCTCGCTGCGCCAGCCGTCGGTGATGACTTCGCCCTGAAGCATCTCGAACAGCAGGCGCGCGCGGCCGCGCGTCGAATGCTTTTCTTCCCGCGTCACCATGTAGCTCGGGCACATCGTTCCACCTTCATGACGCCGGCATTCGCCCACGCCGACACAGCGCAGCGTGGCGCGCGCGAAGCTGCCGCGGTCGTCGCCGGGATAACGGAAGACCGTGTCGATGGGCTCCGGCCGGTAGCGCGTGCCGAGTCGCAGGTTCTCGTCGAGCTTGAACGCGTCCACGACTTTGCCGGGATTCATCCGGCCCGCGGGATCCCAGATCGCCTTGAACTCGCGGAACGCCTGCACGAGCTCCGGCCCGAACATCTTCGGCAACAGCTCGGCGCGCGACTGGCCGTCCCCGTGCTCGCCGGAGAGCGAGCCGCCGTGACGCACCACGAGATCGGCCGCGGCTTCGACGAACGCGCGATAGCGCGCGATCCCGTCGCGCGTGACGAGATCGAAGTTGATGCGTGTGTGCACGCAGCCCTGGCCGAAATGCCCGTAGAGTGCGCCCCGGTAGCCGTGCTGACGCAGCAGCGCGCGGAACTCACGCAGATAATCGCCCAGGCGCTCGGGCGGGACGGCGGAATCTTCCCATCCCTCCCAGGTATCGGCCTCGCCCGGCACGCGCGCCGTTGCGCCGAGCCCGGATTCGCGCACCGTCCAGACCGCGTGCTCCTCGGCGGGATCGTCGAACAACTTGGTGCTGGGTGGATTGGCGAGGCGCTCGAGCCGCGCGATCAATGCGCGCGCGCGCGCGTCAGCCTCGGCGCGATCGGCACCCCCGAACTCGACGAGCAACCATCCGTGGCCTTCCGGCAGGAACGTCACGCTCTCGGGGTGCAATCCCTTCTTGGCCATGTCCTCCACGAGCACGCGGTCGAGTCCCTCCAGGCCGATCGGTCGCGCGGTGAGAATCTCGGGGACGTGGTCGGCCGCTTCGTAGATGTCGGGATAGCCGAGGACGAGGAGCGTTCGCGCCGGCGGGCTGGGGACGAGCCGCAACGTCGCTTCCAGAACGGTGACGCACGTGCCCTCACTTCCCACAAGCGCGCGAGCGACGTGAAAGCCGTTCTCCGGCAGCAGCTGGTCGAGATTGTAGCCGGAGACGCGGCGCGGGATTTTCGGAAACCGGCGGCGAATCTGG
>DATDEZ010000178.1:0-10807 GCA_036522875.1 Gemmatimonadales bacterium
ATCTCGTACGGCGTCATCCCCGGCTCGCGCGTCGGTACTTCGGACAAATCGATCTCGACACCCACGCCGCCGCGCGCTGCCATCTCGGCCGACGAGGACGTCAGACCCGCGGCACCCATGTCCTGAATCGCGACGATGTGCCCGGAGCCGATCAGCTCGAGACTGGCCTCGAGCAGCAGCTTCTCGGTGAAGGGATCACCCACTTGCACCTGCGGGCGGCGCCGCTCGCTTTCCTTCGTCAGCTCTTCGGAAGCGAAGGAAGCCCCGTGGATGCCGTCGCGGCCCGTCCGCGATCCGACGGCGAGCAGCACGTTGCCGACGCCGTGCGCGGCGGCCTTGATGAGCTCCTTCTCGCGCAGCACGCCGACGCACATCGCGTTGACCAGCGGATTGCCCGAGTAGCTCGACGCGAAATCGACTTCGCCGCCGAGCGTCGGCACGCCGACGCAATTGCCGTAGTCGCCGATCCCCCGCACCACGCCGGCGAACAGATAGCGGTTGCGCGGCTCGTCCACCGGCCCGAACCGCAGGCTGTTGAGCAAGGCGACCGGACGCGCGCCCATGGTGAATACGTCGCGCAGAATGCCGCCGGCCCCCGTCGCCGCGCCCTGATATGGCTCGACGGCCGACGGATGGTTGTGCGACTCGATTTTGAACGCGACGGCCCAGCCGTTGGGAAGCCGCAGCACGCCCGCGTTCTCGCCAGGCCCTTGCACCACCTGCGCGCCTGTCGTCGGGAAGGTCTTCAGCACCGGCCGGGAATGCTTGTACGAGCAGTGCTCGCTCCAGAGCGCCGAGAAGATGCCGAGCTCGGGAAACGTGGGGTCCCGGCCGAGCATGGCCGTGATGCGCGCGTACTCTTCAGTTGTGAGGTTGTGTTCCCGCACGAGCTCTGGCGTGATCTTCGGGTCCGTCACTTACGCGTCACACCTTTTGCCACCGCGCGGAATACGCGCGCCAGCACATTGGGGAAGGGGGACTTGAGCAGTTGCTCGGCCTCGCCGGCGTCGAGCCAGACCCCGTGGCAGTGGGTGCACTGATCGATCTGAATCCCGTCCCATTCGCCGGTGATGAGCTCATAACCGCACTTGGGGCACTTCATGTAATGGGAGTGCCGCTCGGCCGCTGCCGCGGCCTGCTTTGCCGCCTGTCGCTGCTGTCGCAGCAGCTCGGCGTCGCGTCGGGCGAAATACTCGTCTTCGTTCTTACTCGGCTTGTCAGGCATGCGCCTCCGCAGGGGCCGGCGGCGGCGCCGGCGGAGGTGGGGGCGGCGGCGCAGTCACACGCAGCGTATCGCCACCGGGATTCGCCATCGGCACCTTGCCGGGCGGCGACGACGACTCGCCGGAGTACCGATGACCGTCCCACCGCAGGACTGCGTCGACCACCTTGCCGTTTTGCAGCGTCACGACGTCCATCGTGCCGCAGGTGTACTCGCAGCCGTTCCGAAAGAAGAGATAGGTGTATTCGCCGACGCGGCGCACCGCCGCGGGCGCGGCCCAGAGCTCGTAGACCTCCCGCTCGCTCATCCCCGGATTGATCGTGCCCGTGTCGTCGGAGACGTAGGGTGCGTCATGGGTCAGCGGACCGCCCCCGCCTCCACCCGGTGGTGCGGCCGGAAGCGGAGGACGCGGATGCTGCGCCGCTTGTTGCTGTGCCGCCGCGATTCGGGCTGCCGCCGTATCGGGCGCTGGACGTACCGGCGCCGGGGCCTGTTGAGCCGAGGGCGACCGTCCGCGAAGCTTGTCCCACGCCAGCTTCAGCTTCGCCTTGGCGGCGTCGACCTGCTCACACCCTAAGGTGGCGACCGTCAACAGCGCGCAAATCGCCAGCGTGCTGCGTCGCATTGCGAGCCTCCAGAGAAAGGAAGACGCGGGCGCCGTCATCACCACCCAAGACCGCTGCATTGCGGCGCTCCGGATGCGGCATGATCCCCACCACATTACGGCCGGCGTTGCACACGCCGGCGATATCGTTCACCGAACCGTTCGGATTCTCTGTGACGTAGCGCAAGACAATCTGGGCATTGCTCTCGAGCTCGGCGGCCACGCGGGCGTCGGCGACGTAGCGGCCGTCGCCGTGCGCGATCGGCAGCGTCAGCTCGGCGCCGCGTTCGTAAAGATTCGTCACCGGCGTGTCCGTCGACTCGACGCGCACGCGCACCGGGCGCGACAGAAACTTGAGCCGCGCGTTGCGCATCAGCGCGCCGGGCAGCAAACCCGCTTCGCACAGAATCTGGAAGCCGTTGCAGATGCCCACGACGGTACCGCCGGCGCGAGCGTGTGCCGCGACCGCGCGCATCACGGGCGAAAACCGGGCGATCGCCCCTGAGCGGAGGTAGTCGCCGTAACTGAAGCCGCCGGGGAGAATCACCGCGTCGGCCTGTTGCAGGTCCGCGTCGCGGTGCCAGACGTAGTAGGCATCCGATCCCGCTGCGCGTGACGCCTCGAGCGTGTCCGCGTCGCAGTTCGACCCGGGGAAGACGACTACTGCGACACGCTGCATTCGTAGTCCTCCGTCACGGGATTGGCGAGCAGCCGGTCGCACATCGTCCGGGCTTTGGCTGCCGCTTCTTCACGCGTCGCGGCCTGGACGCGCAGCACGAGATGCTTGCCGGCCCGAACATCGGCGACGTCGGCGAACCCGAGCGCCTGCAGCGCGTGCTGGACCGCCTGGCCCTGCGGATCGAGCAGCGATGCGCGCGGCATGACCCGGACCTCGACTGTATAGGCGCTCATGCAGCCCCCGTTCCGGTACCGGTGCTCGGCCGATCCCCTTCATCGATGACGATAGGACCTGCGATCTCTGCCTCCTCATCCTCGGCCGGGGCCTTGAAGAAGCCCAGCACGACCGCCCGCACCACGCCGAAGCTCATGTAGGCGATGCCAAGTGGAAACAGGAACAGGTCGTGCTTCCAAATTCCGAATACCAGGATAACAACAATCAGCGCCAGCCCCAATAGTCCGTTGACGCTGCGGAAGCCCGCGCGGGGCAGGGTCGCATAGTGCACGTTGCTCACCATCAGGATCGTCAGGGCGATCATGAGGAAGGTGATGAGCAGGTGCCAGGGTAACGTGTGGAGCGACGCGTATAGCGTCGTCTGCGTAAACGGATAGTACGTCGCGAGCGTCATCCCGGCGGCCGGCGACGGCAGGCCGATGAAGTACGTCTTCGCGCGGCCGGCCTGGGTGACGTTGAAGCGCGCGAGGCGAATGGCGGCCGCCATGACGTAGAAGTAGCAGAAGATCCACGCCGCCCCGCCGGTCCCGGTGCCGCTCGTCGCTCCGCCCCCGGCCGCGAACTCGACCTGGTACATAAGGAAGGCGGGCGCCACGCCGAAGCTGACGATGTCGACGAGACTGTCGAGCTCCGCGCCAAAGCGCGTGCCCGTGCCGGACAGGCGGGCAACCCGGCCGTCCAGCGTATCGAGAATGCCCGCGAAGACGACGAACCAGCCCGCGCGGTAGAACTCGCCACGCGTCGCCAGCACCATCGCCCAAATGCCGAAGAAGAGATTGAACAGCGTGAAGAGACTCGGCACCACGATCACGACGCGCCGAATCGGGAATGGCGACGGTCTCATGGATACTCCGCCAGCACGGTCCCACCGACGCGGACCATATCGCCCGGCTTGACCTTGACGACCGCACGCGCGGAGAGGGGCAGGAAGACGTCGGTGCGCGAGCCGAAGCGGATGAGGCCGAGCCGAGCCGCCTGCGTCGCGCGGTCGCCGGGCTTTGGATCGGTGACGATGCGCCGCGCGATCAGACCCGCGATCTGCCGCACCAGCACGCGCCCGCGCGGCCCTTTGATGCCGATCGACGACTGCTCGTTATCGAGACTCGCCTTCTCCTCGGCGGCATGCAGGAACTTGCCCTTGTTGTAGTGCAGCAGCTCGACCGTGCCGTCTACCGGATAACGGTTCACATGCACGTTGAATACGGAGAGGAAGATCGAGATGCGCACCGACCGCTCTTTCACGTACATCGGCTCGTCGGTCTCGATCACGTGCACCACGCGGCCCTCCGCCGCCGCCACCACGTACTTATCACCGCGCGGTCCCGGCCGGATGGGGTCGCGAAAGAACGCGAGCACCCAGAGCGCGACCAGGCCGAGGATCACCGCGAGCGGCCACAGCCAAAATGCGGCGGCGATCGTGATGAGCCAGGCGACGGCGATAAAGGGCCAGCCTTCGGGCGCGATTCTCACGCCAGCGGTTTGCCCGTGATGCGTTTGTAGGCGTCGCGGTAGCGCTCGCTCGTCGCCCGTACCACCTCGTCTGGAAGCGGCGGCGGGGGCGCCTCGCCGTTCCACTTTCCCTTCTTCTTTAAGTCCGCCAGATAGTCGCGCAGCGGTTGTTTGTCGAAGCTCGGCTGGCTCTTGCCGGGTTCGTAGCGGTCGGCCGGCCAGAACCGAGAGGAGTCAGGAGTCAGGATCTCGTCGATGACGATCAGCTCACCCTGCGGCGTGGTGCCGAACTCGAATTTGGTGTCGGCGATGATGATGCCGCGCTGCGCCGCGTAATCGCGCCCCGCCTCGTACAGCGCGAGACTCGCGCCCCGCAGTCGCTCCGCCGTCAACCGGCCCAACGCATTGACCACGTGATCGAATGTGACGTTCTCGTCGTGGCCCTGCTCGGCCTTCGTCGCGGGCGAGAAAATCGGCGGATCAAGCTTGGCGCTCTCGACGAGCCCCTGCGGCATCGGCTCACCGGCCAGTGTCTGCGACTGCCGGTACTCGGCCCAAGCCGAGCCGGAGATGTAGCCGCGCACGACACACTCGAACGGCACCGTCGTGGCGCGGCGCGAGAGCATCGCGCGTCCGTGAAGCTCCTCGCGATGCGGCGCGAGCGCCGGCACCCGGGAGACGATCTCGTCGGCATCCGCCGTGACGACGTGATGCGGCATGACCGAGCGCAGCCGGTCGAACCAGAACGCGCTCAGCTGCGTCAGCACGGCGCCCTTGTAGGGCACGGCTTCGCGCATGACGACGTCGAACGCGCTTACCCGATCGCTCGCCACGAGCAGCAGCGTGCTCTCGTCTACCTCATAGACCTCGCGTACCTTGCCGCGCCGCAGGAGCGGCAGCGGCAGCTTGCTCTGCACCAACACACCGGTCATACCTGCACCTCCGCCGTCGCGGCCGCGGGGGCCGCCGCCTGAATGGATTGCATCAATGCCGGAAGCACGCGATCGAGGAATTCGTCGACTTGCTCGGGCGCGCGCCCGACGTACGACGCCGGATCGATCTCCTCGCGCGTCGCGCGCACCTCGAGCCGCTTGAACTCGGGGGTCTTGCCCAGGCGATCGAGCAGGCCGTCGGATCCCTCGAGGCTCTGCGCGCGAATCACTTCGTGGAGCTGCTGGCGGTCGCCGCCCGCCTTGACGCCACGCATCAGCAGCCGTTCGGTCGCCAGGAACGGCATCGCCGTGTCGACGTGCTGGCGAATGGCCGCTTCGCGCACCTCGAGCCCCGCCGCGACGTTCGTCGCGAGCACCAGAATCGCATCGGTCGCCAGAAACGCTTCGGGAATCACGAGCCGGCGGTTCGCGCTGTCGTCGAGCGTGCGCTCGAGCCATTGGGCGGCGGCCGTGTGCCAGGCGTTGCCCTCGAGCTCGATCACGAACCGCGCGAGACTCGTCATCCGCTCGGCGCGCATCGGATTGCGCTTGTACGGCATCGCCGACGAGCCGACCTGCTCGCTCTCGAACGGCTCGAGCAGCTCCCCCTCGTGCTGCAACAGTCGCAGGTCCGTCGAAAACTTCGCCGCTGACTGCGCAATGCCCGACAGCACGGCCAGCACCTGGCCGTCCAGCTTGCGCGTGTAGGTCTGACCGGTCACCGCAAGCGACTGCGCAAATCCCATGGCGCGCGACACGCGCGCGTCGAGCTCGGCGACCTTCGCGTGATTGCCGTCGAACAGCTCGAGGAAGCTGGCCTGCGTCCCGGTCGTGCCTTTGACGCCGCGGAAGCGCAGCGTGTCGATCCGGTTGAGCAGCTCCTCGGCGTCCAGGGCGAAGTCCTGCATCCAGAGCGTGACGCGCTTGCCCACGGTCGTGAGCTGGGCGGCCTGGAAGTGCGTGTACGCGAGGCAGGGGACCGCGCGATAGCGGCGCGCGACCTTGCCCATGGCCACGAGTACCGCGCCGATGCGGCCGAGCAGGAGTTGCATGGCCTCGCGCATGAGCACGAGATCGGCGTTGTCGGTCACGAACGCGCTCGTGGCGCCGAGATGAATGAAGGGACGCGCCGCGGGGGCCTGGTCGCCGAGATGGTGAATGTGCGCCATGACGTCGTGCCGCAGCCGGCGCTCGTACTCGGCGGCCTTGTCGAGATCGGCGTCGTCGAGATGCGCGCGCAGCTGGGCGATGGCCGCGTCCGGGATCTTGAGCCCCAGGTCCTTCTCACCTTCCATGAGCGCCAGCCACAGCCGCCGCCACAATCCGATGCGGCGGCGATCGCCCCACAGCGCCTGCATCGCGGGCGAGGCGTACCGCGTGGACAGCGGCGAGGACCAGGTCAAACGGTCGCCTTCGCCCGCGCCACCAGCTTGCTCCAGTCGGCAAGGAACTGCTCGAGGCCTTTGTCGGTCAGCGGATGCAACAGGAGCTTCTTCAAGACGTCCGGCGGCAGCGTCGCAACATCCGCACCGATCATCGCCGCTTCCACCACGTGCCTCGGGTGGCGAATCGACGCAGCGAGAATCTCGGTTTCGATGTTGTAGTTGTCGAAGATCGCCCGCGCTTCGCGGATGACGTCCATGCCTTCCTGGCCGACGTCATCGAGCCGGCCGATGAACGGGGACACGTACGACGCACCCGCTTTCGCGGCGATCAGACACTGCACGCTCGAGAAACAGAGCGTGACGTTCGTGCGAATCCCGGCCGACGCGAGCCGCCGCACGGCGACCATCCCCGCTTCGAGCATCGGAATCTTCACGACGATGTTCTCGGCGATCTTCGCGAGCTCGGTGCCTTCCTTGACCATCTCATCGGCGTCCACCGCGACGACTTCAGCGGACACCGGACCGTCGACGAGCGAGCAGATCTCCTTCAGGACGTCGCGGGGGTCGAGGTCACCCGCCTGCTTGGAGAGGAGCGACGGATTCGTGGTGATCCCGTCGATCAGGCCGGCCTGGGCAGCCCAGCTGATGTCTTTCAGGCTCGCGGTGTCGAGGAAAAACTTCATGACGTAGACGCCTCGGCGTAGAGGTCCGGAGGATACCGCACCGCCTCCAAATACAAACCCTGCGGCGGAGCGGGCGGGCTGGCCGCCAAATTATCGGTCGCAACGAGCAGACTGGGAAAATCATCGGGCGGGCGACGGCCAAGGGCGATGTCGACCATGGTGCCCACGATGAAGCGCACCATGTGATGCAGAAATCGATCGGCCTCGACCGTGAACGCCAGTCCCACTCCGTCCGCTCGCGGCGCCCATTGCGCAAGCGCCACGCGGCATCGGTAATGGGGTGTGTTCGCGCCGGCCGCAGCCAGACCGCGAAAGTCATGCTCTCCCAGCAGGGCGACGGCCGCCACGTGCAGCGCGCGAAAGTCGAGCTCGCGACCGAGTGCCCATTCGTACGGCTTGCGGAACGGCGACGCCGCCGCTTCATCGGTCCCGATCAGGTACCGGTAGCGCCGCGCCGTGGCGCTGCGCCGAGCGTCGAAGCCGGGCCGCATCGGATGCACCTGCTGCACCCAAATCTCGCGCGGCAGCAGCGCGTTGAGCGCGCGCCGCAGCTCATCCGGCGTCCATCGCTCTTCGCCGACGAAACTCACCGCTTGTCCCAATGCGTGCACACCGGTGTCCGTGCGCCCCGCGCCGGTCGCCGTCGTCTTCCGGCCCATCAAGCGCTCGAGCACCGCCTCGAATTCGCTCTGGACCGTGCGATCGGCAGGCTGCCGCTGCCACCCTGCGAAGCCACCCCCGTCGTACTGGATCACCGCAAGGAAGGGGCGGCTTGTCACGCGTGGAAAGATGCAACTCGTTGTCACTATTTGACAAGGGTGATAGCCTTAAGCCTTCATGGATACCGCACCACTGCGTCGCGCTCTGGCGACGCTCGCGCACGGCCAGTCGCTCGCCGAAGATCAGACCGCCGAGGTGTTCGGCGTGGTGATGAGCGGCGACGCGACGCCCGCACAGATCGGCGCCCTGCTGATGGGACTCCGAGCGAAGGGCGAAACCGCCGAAGAGATCGCCGGCGCGACCCGAGCGCTGCGCGAGGTCATGGTTCGCGTGACCACGGCGCCGGAGCATCGGCCGCTCGTCGACACGTGCGGCACCGGTGGTGGGACCGTTCCGACGTTCAACATCTCGACCGTCGCCGCGTTCGTGGCGGCGGGCGCGGGCGCGGTGGTGCCGAAGCACGGGAACCGGTCCTACACGACGCGCTGCGGTTCGGCGGATGTGCTCGAGGCGCTCGGGATCCGCATCGTGCTCGACGCGGCCGCAGCGACGCGGCTGCTGTCCGAAGCGCGAATCGTCTTTTTGTTCGCCCCGAGCTTCCATCCGGCCATGAAGCACGTCGGCCCGATCCGCCGCGAGCTCGGCACGCCGTCGGTCATGAATCTCGTCGGCCCGCTCGCGAATCCGGCGGGCGTCACGCGACAGGTCATCGGTGTCGCCGAACCCGATCGCGCCCCGCTCGTAGCCGACGCGCTCGTGCGTCTCGGTGCCGAGCATGCGCTGGTCGTGCACGGACGCGTGGGCATGGACGAGATCTCGCCGCACGGGATCACTGACGTGTGGGAAGTGAAGGACGGCGCGGTGAAAAAGTGGGAGATCGACCCTGAGCGGTTCCGCCTGGGCATCAAGGATGTGACGGCGCTCCAGGGTGGCGAGCCGGCAACGAACGCCGAGCGCTTCGAGCGAATCCTGGGCAATGGGTCGGCGCCGAAAGCAGGAGCCGATCCGGCGGGACTGGCGGCCGTGCTGCTCAATGCCGGGGCGGCGATCTACGTTGCGGGAATTGCGAGCTCGCTCGCCGAGGGAATCGGCCGGGCGCGCGAGGTGGTCGCGTCCGGCGCGGCGCGCGCAGCCCTGGACCGGCTGCGCAAAGCGACGGCTAGTATTTCCTGATGACCCCGACCACCACTCCCTGCACGATGACATCGCGCTCGTTCACCCGCAGCGGCTGCATCGAGTCGTTCGCGGGCTGCAGCCTGATCCACCCGCCGGGTTCACGATAGAACCGCTTGACCGTGGCGCCCTCTCCATGGACCAGCGCGATCACGGTCTGGCCGGCGTCGGCCTGATTCCGTTCCTGCACGACGACGTAGTCGCCGTCCTTGATGTGCTCGTCGATCATCGAGTTGCCGCGCACCTTCAGGACGTAGCTGCGCCCGCGGCGAGGCAGCAGCTCGTCGGGGACGGCGATCGTCTCGTCGTTGGTGACAGCCTCGATGGGCACGCCCGCGGCAACGAGACCGAGCAACGGCAGCTCCGTCGCCCCGGTTTGTCCCTTGGGCGGGACGACCTCGATCGCCCGGCTCTCGTTATGCGTGCGCCGGATGTACCCTTTGCGCTCGAGGTTGGTGAGGTGTTCATGGACGGTGGCCAACGACTGAAATCCGAACTGGCGAGCGATTTCCTCGAAGCTGGGGGCGTACCCCTTGTCTTCGATGTGCTTCGCGATGTAGTCCAGGATCTCGCGCTGGCGCCGCGTGACCGGCATATTGGCTCCCGAAGATATCCCGAAGCAGTAATTTACCCGAAGAACGACCGAACGCAAGGATGCTGCTCGACCCCATTTTGGCCGTGACACGGACGCGCGTCGCGGCTCTTCACCAGAAGGCCGCCGACGTCGAGCGCCAGGCCGCGAAAGCCCAGCCGCCGCCGCCCTTTCCTGCAAGGGGACCGACGGTGGGAATCATCGCGGAGATTAAACGGCGCTCGCCGTCGCAGGGCGACATCCGGCCGGATCTCGACCCGCGCGCGCACGCCGTGCAGTACGCGCGGGGCGGTGCCGTCGCGATTTCGGTTTTGACCGACGAAGTCCACTTCGGAGGCTCGATCACCGACCTGGCGGATGTTTCCCGCGCGGTGCGACTTCCGACGCTGCGAAAGGATTTCATCATCGATGAGCTGCAGCTGCTCGAGGCGGTGGCGGCCGGGGCGAGTGCCATATTGTTGATTGCCCGTATCCTGGATTCGCAGCAGCTCATGGCGTTGGCACGGGCGGCCCACGAGCTGGGGCTGAGCACGCTGGTCGAAGTCCATGTCGAGCGCGAGCTCGAGGCTGCGCTGGCGGCTACGCCGACCGCAATCGGTGTGAACGCCCGCGATCTCGACACGTTCAAGATCGACCGGCCGGCGGCCGAGCGACTCATCGCCCGCGTGCCGGCCGCCGTGTTGACGGTGGCCGAGAGCGGCCTGGAGCGCAGGGAGGACATCGAGCGCGTGGCGACGGCCGGTGCTGATCTGGCGCTCGTGGGAACCAGCGTCGCGCGCCAGGACGACCCCGAGAACGCGGTGCGCGCCTTAACGGGAGTAATGAGACACTCGCGAGCATGACGGCGACGGATATCGGTCGGTTCGGCCCCTACGGCGGCCGTTACGTCCCCGAGACGCTGATGCAGGCGCTCGAGGAATTGACGCGCGTGTACGACACGGCGCGCGCCGATCCGGCGTTTTGGGCCGAACTGGACGACTTGCTCAAGAACTACGTCGGGCGGCCGACGCCGATTACGCAGACGCCGCGGCTTTCCGCGCGGGTGGGCGCGCCGGTCGTGCTCAAACGCGAAGACCTGAACCACACCGGCGCCCACAAGATCAACAATACGCTCGGCCAGATTCTGCTCGCGCG
>DATDEZ010000179.1:0-21604 GCA_036522875.1 Gemmatimonadales bacterium
TAATAGTCCAGGCGCCGCAGGTTTTGCGGGCTCGAAATCGCGAGCGCGATGAATGGCGCCCCGAGCGTGGTCTTGCCGAGCTCTTTGATGTCGACCCGATCGCTCGCTCTCGCGAGCGCGTCGAAATAACGAACCAGCACGGGCCATTCGACCAGCTTGCGATCGTCTCCAGGATCGAAGCCGAGGATCGAGCGCGGCGTCGGGATGATGGGTCGGGCCGAGGCTTGAGCCGGCGGCGGTGGTGGTATGGATCGCTTCGTGCCGCGACGGGCCGGGCGTTGCGCGGACAGCGAACCGGCCAGCATCAGCGCTACTGGGAGAAGCAGCGAGGGACGGAAGGGCCGCGGCACGGCAGAAAACTACCGACCCCGGCCGCGCGACGCGACCGGGGTCGTTGTTCCATCAATCGACATCGTTGCCGCTAGTTCATCTTGTGCAGCTCCACGCGGCGATTCATCGCACGCCCGTCCGCCGTGGAGTTCGGTGCGATGTAGCCCGACGCACCGAAGCCGCGTGCCGACATCCGCATGGGGCTCACGCCGCGCCGCGCGAGATACGCGCGCACCGCCGCGGCACGCGCCATCGACAGCCGCATATTCGCCAACTTGCGGCCGGTCGAATCGGTATAGCCGGCGATCTCGATCCGAATCTCGGGGTTCGCGACGAGCGAGCCCGCGACCTGGTCGAGCACGGCGTACGACGACGCCGTCAGCACCGAGCGGCCGGTCTGGAAATTCACGCCCTGCAGAATGAGCGTGGGCCGCGTCGGCGCGGGCGCACCGGGCGTCGCCGGTGCCGGCGCCCGCTCCTCGAACAGGAGCAAGCAGCCGAATTGATCGACGCGCGATCCCGCCGGCGTATTGGGGCACCGGTCCTGCGGATCGGGGACGCCGTCACCATCGGTGTCCTTGGCAATCGGGCAACCGGTCGCGTCGACCTGCGTGCCGGGCGGCGTGTTCGGACATTTGTCGACGCCGTCGCCCACGCCGTCCTTGTCGGTGTCCGCCGGGCAGCCGAAGGCATCCACCGGCGTCCCCGCGGGCGTGTCGGGGCAGCGGTCGATTCCGTCGAACACCTTGTCACCGTCGGCGTCAGACGGGCACCCCGTTGCATCGACGGTCGCACCGACCGGCGTGTCGGGGCACCTGTCGATCCCGTCCCACACGTTGTCGTGATCGGAATCGGCCGGACAACCGTTCGTGTCGACTGTCGCGCCGTGTGGCGTGTCGGGGCACTTGTCCAGCAAGTCGTTCACGCCGTCCCCGTCGGTATCGGGTGGAGCAGCGGGGGCGGGCGGGGCGGGCGGACAGCCATTGGCGTCCACGGTCACGCCGGCGGGCGTGTCGGGACACTTGTCGAGTCCGTCGAGCACGCGATCGCCGTCGGCGTCGTGCGGGCACCCGGTGGCATCGACGGTCGCGCCCGTCGGTGTGCCGGGGCATTTGTCGATGCCGTTGACCACGCCGTCAGCATCTTCGTCGGCCGGGCAGCCGCGCTTGTCGACGGTCGCGCCGAGTGGCGTGTCGGGACAGGCGTCGTCCTTGTCGACCACGCGATCGTGGTCGGCGTCGCCGGCCACCTCGCGCGGCGCCGCATCGGGTTGGAAGAACGCCAGACCTGCCGACGCGACGAGATGCCGCGGATTCTTGGTGCCGAACGAGGAGTTCGTCGAAGGCGTGTAGATCTCACGCGCCTCCACCCGCAGTGCGAACCGCGAGCTCATGAAAAACTTCGCGCCCGCGCCGCCGTGCACCCCGCCATCGGTGAAGCGATAGGGACTCGAATTGCCGAAGTCGAGTCGCGAATACCCGCCCACCGCGTAGACCGACATGCGGCTCGCGTTGAGCACGTTTACGACGAGACTGCCGCTGCCGATCATCGGCTCGATCTGCACGAACGGCGCGACGTCCTGCGGCGACTGAAACAGCCCTTCGACCTCGAGCCCGATCATCGGCGTCAGCGCGTACGAGAACCGCACGCCGCCGCCAATCTTGTCGTCGAGATTGAACGACGCGTCGTACTTCGTGAAGGCGCCGAACAGCCCGACCTCGTAGCGGCGGCTGTACTGTGCCGCCAGGCTGTGCGCGCCGAACACCAGCAGCAGTATCGGGGCGAACTTCTTCACGATGGCCTCCGCCTCAGTTGGTCTGCCGCAGCTCGACGCGCCGGTTCTGCGCGCGTCCCGCGGGCGTCGTGTTCGGCGCGACCGGCTGCGTCGGCCCGTAGCCCTTGGAAACCATCCGCTCCGGCCCAACGCCCTTGCTCGCCAGATACGCGCGCACCGCGTCGGCGCGGGCCTGTGACAGCCGGGTGTTCGTCGCGGCTGAGCCCGTATTGTCGGTGTGTCCGGCGATCTCGATCTTGATGTCGGGGTTCGCCACGAGCGATGCCGCCACGATGTCCAGAATCGTGTACGAGTCCGGCTTCAAGGCCGAGCGTCCCGTTTCGAACGTCACACCGCGCAGGACGACGGGAGTCTTGGCTTCGGTGAACAGAATCGGGCACCCCGCCGCGTCGACGCGCGTGCCGGCAGCCGTGCCCGGGCACTTGTCCTTCGTGTCGTCCACGCCGTCCCGGTCGGTATCGGAGGCGCGCTGGCAACCCGCCGTGTCGACTTCCATGCCGGCCGGCGTATTCGGGCACTTATCGATTCCATCGGGGACGCCGTCATGGTCGCTGTCGACCGGGCAGCCGTTGGCATCGACCGTGGCGCCCGCGGGCGTATTCGGACACTGATCGGGGCCGTCGACGACGCCGTCGTTATCCGCGTCGGTCGGGCAGCCCGTGGCGTCGACGCGCGCACCAGTCGGCGTGCCGGGACACTTGTCGATGCCGTCGTACACGCCGTCGGCATCGGCATCCTTCGGGCAGCCGCGCGCGTCGACCTCGGCCCTTTCTACAGTATTGGGGCAGGCATCGAGGCCGTTGTAGACGCCGTCGCGGTCGGAATCGCTCGGGCATCCCTTGGCATCGACGACGGCGCCGGACGGCGTGGCGGGGCACGCGTCCTTCCGGTCGGCTACGCCGTCCAGGTCGGTGTCATGGAACGCACTCGGTCCGGTGAAGATCGAGAGACCAGCCGAGCCGACGATGTGGCCCGCCCAGGTGCCGCCGCTGAAGCCGGTGCTGGGCGAGTAGATCGCCCGGCCCTCGAGCCGCAGCGCGACGCGCTCGCCGAGGAACATCCGGTCGCCGATAGCGCCGTGGAAGCCGTTGTCGTTGAAGGTGTAGGCGGGATTGTCCGCGAACCGCATGCGGGTGTAGCCGCCCAGTATATAGAAGAGGTTATGCTCGTTGCCGGCGTTGAGCACGAGACTGGCGCCACCGAGCCCGAGCGTCGTGCTGGCGCCGCCGCCGCGTGGCGTGGGCTGCTGATAGCCCAGCTCGAATTCGACGCTCACCGCCGGCCCGAAGAAATAGCCGAGCCGGCCGCCGCCGCCGAATTGGTTGTCGAGGTTGAATGCGCGATCGTAACGCGTGAACGACGCGAACGCGCCGATTTCGAATTGATGGGCGTGTTGCCCGACACACAACGTGGGAACGGACAGCAGGCCGAGCACTAGGGGCGCTCCGGCCCCAAGGATCATCCGCGCGCGCATGTGTCGCTCCGTGGTTGGCGGCACTCCACTCTAATAGTCAGCCTCCCATTCAGAAACCCCAGACGCAGGTCCGGCCGGCTCCTGTGGCCAGATCCACGCCTCCGAGCACGATTCCGCGTGCCGTTCCGTCGGCTTCGCGCCAGCTGACCCCCGCAGGGCCGACCAAGGTTCCGGCCGGAGTGGCGAGGCAAGTCAAGTCGGCGATGCGGTTCGTGCCCACAGGACCCGCGAAGGTGCCGATCGAGTCACCGCCGAACGATCCCGCGAGCGTTTCCGCCGCATTCGCTCGAGCCCCAGCGTAAATCCCGCCCACGATCAGTACCGTGGCATCGAGGTCCAGAAGCGCGAACTGCGACCGACCCGCCGGCAATAATGAAGGCCCCGCGCCCCAGGGCCCTGTGAAAAATCCCGAGACCGGGCTCACCGCCGCCGTATCGCCCGTCACCAGCCGCTGGGTCCCCAGCGTATCCAAGCCGCCGCCGGGCGGCACGCTGTCGGCGACTCCGCCGATCGCCAGAAGCTTTCCTTCGCGAATGAGCCCGGCACCGTAGGCGCGCGGACCTGGCAGCGACGGTTGCGCGAACCAGCCGTCGATATGCCCGTCGGTGCGAATGCGACCGGTGTAGACCGTGCTCTGCGGCCGCCCCAGATCGTCCGTGCCGCCGATGACGTAGATGCGCCCATCGCGCACCACCGCGAGCGCGCCGGCGACCGGCGCCGGCAAGGGCTCCAGAAAGACGAAATGTCCGGTCACGCTGTCAGCGGTGACGTCGGCCGCGAGCACGGACGATTGCGCGTGACCGGCGGCGTCTGTCCCGCCGATGACGTAGAGCGCGCTGCCGATAAAGCGCGAGTTGTAGCGTGTCGCGACGACTGTCGCGGCGAACGCTCGCGATCCCGGCAACCCTCCTTCCGTGCGCCACACACCGATGGCGCCCGCGCCGCCGTTCGTGACGGGCGATACGAAAACCGCTGAGTCTCCGCCGACGGCGTAGAGCGTCGTCTGCAGCGTCAGACTCGCCCCGGGAAACGACGCGGCCGTGAGTCCCACACCCACCGGCGAACCCGGGAACACGGCGCGAAACGTCCAGGACAGTGTCGCGGGATCGAACGTGGTGCGCGGCAAGACGTGCACGGTCGCGAGCACGGTGGCGCCCGACGCGGTTTGGACGCCGAGCGCCTCTCGGCCGAGTGCCGCGGAATCGGGAACGAGAGTGCTGATGATGAAGGGACTCCACGCGGAATCCGCGACCGGCACCGCGATCGTCCCGCCGCCGATCCGTGTGAACAGGACCGACCCGGCGGAGTCGCCGAACCCGAATCCCTCGATCACGACGTGCTGGCCGCGCGTGAGGATGGGCTCGATCGCCCCGGCGACGTAGTCGATCCGTGCCGCCGCGAGTGGCGACGAGCTGTCCGATCCACACGCCATCGCTACGAGTGCGGCGGATACTGCCGCCAACCTACGGATGACCGTTGCCTCCGCCGCGAATGAATCGGAGTGCCTGCGCCAGCTGCTCGGCGAGCGACGACAGCTCGTGCGCGCCCTGGGCGAGATCCTGGATCGCGCGCAGCTGTTCGGCCGCCGCGGCGGCGACCGCCTCCGCCTCCTGGCTCGACCCTTCGGCGCTGGCGCGCGCGTGCCCGAGCGACTCGGCGATTTTGCTCGCGAGCTCGGCACCCTGTCGCCCGGATTCGGCGACGTTCTTGCCGGCGCGCGCCGTCTCGGCCGCCGCCTCCGCGATCTTGTCGAGGTCCTGCACCCACGCAGCCGAGCTCTGCACCACCTGGCCGAGGTCGCCGCGGATCCGCTCGATCAGCTGAGCGGCGCGATCGAGTGCTCGACGCGTGTCTTGCACGGCCTTGCCGACGTTCCGGGCTTCCCGTCCGCTCGCTTCGGCGAGTTTATGGACTTCGTCGGCGACGACCGCGAAGCCCCGGCCATGAATGCCCGCGCGCGCCGCCTCGATCGTGGCATTCAGCGCCAGCAGGTTGGTCTGATTCGCGACGAAGCCAATCGTCTCGGAGAACTTTTCGACCTGCGCGGCGACGTCGCGCAACCGGCCGACTTCGGCGGCGCTTTCGTCCGTCGTCGCGCCGAGGTCGGTGAGCTGCCGGACGGCGGCCTGTGTCCCTGCGCGCACGCGGTCGGCCGTCTTTTGCATCTGGGTGCCGGCGTCGCGCGTGCGGTCGCCCGCGGCGGCCAGCTCTGCGGCCGTGTCCTTCAGTTGACCCGCTTCACGAGTCGCGGTGGCGACGCGCGCGGCGGCCTGGCTCGCGCCCTGACTCGCGCGCTGCGCCGACGCGGCAACTTCCTGGCTCGAGGCGTGGATCTCCTCGGTCGTGGCCGTCAGCGTTTGCACGTACTGCATCGTCTGGTCCGACGCGCCCGTCACCGGGCGCAGCGAGCCGTCGATGGCGACCATGAGCGCGAGCTGCGGCGCCAGCAGCTCGAGCAGGTCACCGTCGGTTTGACGGTACATCGCCGGGTTGGAATGCCGCACGCTCCACAACCCCACGAGCTGACCGCCGTGATACAGCGGCACCAGCATTTCCGAGCCCGGCGTCTCGGCGCCCGGGGCGACGACCTGATCGGGCGCGAGGCCGTGCGCGACGACGGGCCGGCGCAGCCGCAGCGCCTCGCCGGTCAGCCCCGCGTCCGCGTCGAACCGGAACGCCACCCCCTGCTGTGCCGCCGTGTCGACGATCAGCTCCATCTGCCGCGTCCGCGAATCGTAGCGGGCGAAACCCATCTGCTCCCAGGGCACGAGCCGGCGGGTGAGCTCCTGAACCCGCGTGAAGCTGTGCGTGAGCGTCAGCTCCGCCGCGATCGCCTGGGCGAGTCGCTGGATGAGGTTGAGCTCGTCCGCGTGAACACCCAGACGGAGCACGTACAGGAGACCGGCGGTGCTGACCCCGAGCGCGATGATGAGCACCAGCCGCGGGCCGGCGCCGATCGTCGCCGTCGCCACGCCGAGCCAGCCCAGGGCCAGCGCGGCCGATGCCAGGTAGACGATGGATTCCCACTGCAGCGTGAGCCGGGCGTCGACCCACGCCATCGTCTGGCCGAGCGCCAGCTCGAGATAGAAGGTGCCGTTCACGATGATCGGCAGCATCACGATCGTCAGCGCGATGATGCCGATGTTGTCGGCCGAGAGCGCGGCGGCGCCGCTGACCCCGCCGAGGCGCTCGTACATGAAGCCGACGAACGTCGAGCCCGCGGTCAGATGCGCGGCGTTTCCCAGTGCGGCGCGCAGCGGCAGCCGCCGCAGCAGTGTGTCGCCGACCAGCATGGCGAACGGGGCGACGATGGCCGCAAATGCCCAGCCGTGATAGAGAATGGCGAACAGCATGACGCCCAGCACGAACGAGGAGAAGCCGTTGCCGGGCAGGGCGATGCCGTAGCGGCGGGTGAGCGCCGCGACGAGGATGAGCAGGACGCCGGCCAGCGGCAGGTTCTCGGTCGCGGGTATCCTGCCGGTGATGAAGGCTGCGAGCCCCAGGCCGAAGCTCGCGATTGCGGCGACCGACACGACGACGCGAACGAACAGCGCCGGTGCGGCCGAGACCTTCGAGAGGAGCTTCATAGAAGCTGTGGCGCAAGGTCGGCGCCGTGGCGCGGTGTGTCAAGCGCGACTACTTTCACGCATGACCGTCACAATCGAATACTGCGTCGTCTGAAACTACGAGCCTCGGGCCACCGGTCTGGCGGCCGAGATTCGGGAAGCCTTCCCCCATGCCGAAGTGCGTTTGATCCAGTCGTCCGGCGGCGTTTTTGAAGTCGACGTGGACGGCAAGCGCGCCTTCTCCAAGAAAGCCACGAAGCGCCATGCCGAATCGGGCGAAGTCGTGCGCCTGATTCGCGAGATCACGACCGGCAAGAAGTGAGAATCGCCATCTCCACCGGCGGCGGGGACGCGCCGGGATTGAACGCCGTCATACGCGCCGCCGTGCTGGGAGCGGTGCATCGGGGATGGGAATGTCTCGGCATCCAGCGCGGATTCGGCGGACTGCTTGGCGAGGGCGAGCTCGTCCCGCTCGGTCCCGACCAGGTCCGCGGCATCACCCACCTCGGCGGCACGATCCTCGGCACGTCGAATCGCGGCAATCCCCTGAAATGGCGCCACCAGCAGCCGGACGGATCGTGGATCGAGCGCGATCGCTCGCAAGAGCTGCTCGACGCGTTCCGCGCGAACCGGCTCGACGCGCTCATTGCGATCGGCGGCGACGGCACGCTCGGAATCGCGAACGCGCTCTTGAAGATGGGATTGCCGGTCGTCGGCGTGCCGAAGACCATCGACAACGACGTCGGCGGGACCGTCGCGACGTTCGGGTTCGACACCGCCGTTTCCACGGCGACGGACGCGATCGACAAGGTCCACTCGACCGCCGAGAGCCACGAGCGGGTCATGGTGGTCGAGGTCATGGGACGGCATGCCGGCTTCATCGCGCTGAATTCAGGGCTGGCCGGCTCGGCCGACGTCATCCTGATTCCCGAGATTCCGTTCGACCTCAACAAGGTCTGCGACAAGATCCGCCGCCGGGAAGCCGAAGGCCGGCACTTCAGCATCGTCGTCGTCGCCGAAGGCGCGGTGGCGAAGGGAGGAACCGTCTCGCTGATCGATCCCGCGCACGAGCGTCTCGGCGGGATCGGCGACAAGGTCGCGCATTCGATCGAGCAGATGACCGGTAAGGAGACGCGGTCGCTCGTGCTGGGCCATCTGCAGCGCGGCGGCAGTCCGACGACCTTCGACCGGCTCCTGGCGCTACGATTCGGCGCGGCAGCCGTGCGGCTCGTCGCGGAACGGCAGTTCGGGATGATGGTCGCGCTGCAGCCGCCGCGCATCGTGGCGGTCCCGTTCGAGGTGGCGATTGGAACGCCCAGGCGGGTTCCGCTCGACTCCGACAGCATCGCCACGGCGCGCGACCTGGGAGTCAGCTTCGGCGATTGAGCCGCTGGTCGACGGGTTTTCTATATTGCTGCAGTGCGCACCTCTCGCGACCATTTTCTTCCCCCCGACCCTCAGGCGTTTCTCGCGGCCGAGCCGTCCACCGGCCGCGTCATCGTCATCGCGCCGACGCGGGCCGCGTGTGAAACGATCGAGCTGGCGCTCGGGCTGAAGCTCGAAACGCTGCTCGAGCGCGAGCATGGTGACGACATCCGCCGGCTCGCCGGCTCGGGTCAGGGCTTCGGCATCGTCGCCGGAACGGGAACGGGCAAGACGCTCGCGATCCGCAGCATGGCCGAGACGATCTTGCGGGCACCGCTGAAAATCGGCGTCGTCAATCGCGAGCGCGAGGCGACGCCCGAGACGCCGACGTGGAACGTCGTGATCGTGACGACCGGCATCGCGCGCCGCTGGTTCCAGGACGGGCTGATCACGGCGCAAGACACGCTGGTCGTCGATGAGATCCACCAGACCTCGGCGGAGATGGAGCTGTGTCTCGCCCTCGGCAAGCGGGCGCGGTGTCGCTTCATTTGGCTCTCGGCGACCGTCGACCCGAGTTTTTACGCCGAGTACCTCGCGTCGGCCAAGGTGCTGGAGACGCGCGCGTTCGACGCCGCCAAAGCCGCGCGCGTCGCCGTGCTTGCCGAGCGGCCGCTCGAGTTCCTCAACGATCGTTTCATCAAGCGCGTCATGCGCGAGCGGCGCGGCGTCGCGGTGTTCGTGCCGACGCGCGCCGAGGTCGAGCAGATCGCGAAAGAGCTCGGCGATCGCTGGCCCAATCTCGCGACGGCGTTCTACCACGGTGGCGAGCCGATTCGCGTGATCCGGCCGTTTCTCGACGGCGACGTCAAACGACCGTTCCTGCTCGCGATGACCGCCGCCGGCCAGTCGGCGCTCAACATCCGCGGACTCGATACGGTCGTGATCTACGATGCGCGCTACACCAACGTCGTCGAGCGCGGCAAGAACGTGCTGACCCGCGCCTATCTCGGCGCCAACGAGATTCTCCAAATGGCGGGACGCGTGCACGGTCGAGTCCAGCAGGGCGAGGTCTACATCCTGAGCGACCGCGAGCTCGTCTTCGACGAATTGCGGCCGACGGCTCCCGAATTCCAGCTCGCCGGCGACGCCGAGCGCGTCGCGATCACGTGCGCGGCGATCGGCGTCGACGCCGCAGATCTCGATCTCCCCGTGCCGCTCGACCGTCGTGCCTATCGCGAGCGTGTGCAGCTGTTGACGGAGCGCGGTCTCATCGAGCACGGCCGGCTCACCAGCTACGGCCGCGACGTCGAAGCGATGCCGGTCGAGCGCCCATGGGGGGAGCTGCTCTATCATGCCGAGCCGCCGCTCGTCCCGCTCGTGGCCGTGTCGTCGAACATCGAGTCACTCCATCGCATGACGCGCGAGGAGCGGCAGCTGGGCGGCCTGATCGTGCCCGGATCCGATCACATCACGGCGTACAACGTTTATGCCGAAGCCGTGAACAAGTTCGGCTATCTCGGCGAGGTCTACGGCCTACCCCGGCATCTGTTCAACGAGGAAGAGATCACCCGATGGGCGGAGGATCGCGGCGTGCTCGTGAAGGCGATCGAGGACATCGCGCTCGGCACCGCCTCAGTCTATCGCCAGCTCGAGCTCGCGCTGCCGGCGAAGCTGCCGTACGGCGATCGCAAGACACTCGAGCTGTTTGCCGATCTCGTCGCCAAGATCATGCCGTTCGATCTCGTCATCGACGAGCAGACGGCGGACGGTCGCGAGGCGCGCGTGAGCCGGAGCTCCGTGTGCGGCAGCTGGGGCGCGATCGCCGGCTCGCTGCGGTATTTCGCCGACCGGTTCGGCGTTCCACGCGCGAGCATCGAAGGAACGCAGATCCCCGAGCGGGCGATTCGCCGGTACGCGCAGCGTGGCCGACCCGACGTGGTCTTCGAGCGCCAGCGACGTCGCGAGGGCCTCATGCTCGTGCGGACGGTCGAATACTTCGGCTTCACCCTCGACCGGGAAGTCGAACCTCTGCCGAATCCGTTCCCCGCGGAGCTCGCGGATCTGGCGCGCCGCGCATTGGTGCAGGCGCTCCTCGCCGGCGAGACACCACATCCCGACCAGGGGAGGTTGCGCCGGGCGCTCGAGCGGTTCGGGCACTACTGGCGCCGCTCGGGCGGCCGTCTGTCACAAGCCGACGGGTCGAATGTCGCCGAGCGGATCGCTGCGCAGCTTCAGCATGTGAGCTCCTGGGACGTATTCATACAGACACGGGTCGTGCTCGATCCCGATGCCGTCATCCCCGAAGCGGAACGCCGCCGGCTGGACGAGCTGCCGTCCTCCGTCTTCCTCTATGGTGACCGTGTGCCGGTGGACTACGACGTCGAGCACGGGATCGGGGTGGTGCGGCTGCGGCTGAAAGAGGGCCAGGCCAGGCGCCTGCAGCCGCGGGATCTTCCCGGCTTCGATCGACCCGTGCGCTACACCGTGACGCGCGGCAAGCACGACGCGGTGCGGGCCAGCTCGATCGATGAGCTGCGCCAGAGCTTGAGGACGTTGGGCAGCGCCCATCGGGCGCGAGTGACGCGAGGCGGCCGCCGACCCAGGCGGCGCTAGAAACCTTTTGCCCGAAGGGCGAGTCTCACCTTGACACGAACCTAACGCTCGTGCGCTACGGAATGAAACCTTCGGGTATCTAGCTTTGTATGAGGATAACCAACCAATGATCGACAAACCGGTAAGTCCTGCGGGCACTACCCCCGCCACCTTCACGCCCCTCGTGCGCGCCGTCATCGACTCCGTGACCGAGGGGATTGTCGTGTTCGATCCGCAAGGTCGCGTGCTCTATGCGAACACGAATGCGCGCCGCGCCATCGACGGACAAAACGGTGACGTTCGGAATCGCCTGCAGACCATGGGCGCGCGCTTCGCGCCGCTGAAGAACGGCGTGCAGAGCCTCGGTGAAGCCGCCATCCTTCCCGCCGCCGGGCCCCTGACCCTCGCTGAACGTGAACGCCAAGCCATCACCGACACGTTGCAGGACACGAGCGGCAAGCTCGCCGAAACTGCACGGCGTCTCGGCATCAGCCGTACGACTTTGTGGCGCCGCCTCAAGTCGTACGGGATGGACGGCTTTCGTCCCACAGCGTAGCGGTCTAGCTTCTCCGGGGGATGACCTCCCCGGCGCCGGGCCCGTTCATCATTGAGGAATACGTTCGCTGGTCGGACGTAGACTTCGCGGGAATCATTTTTTACGGGTCGTACGTGCGGCTCTTCGAAATCGCCGAAACGGAGCTGTTTCGGCACTGCGGACTGGCGTACGCCCGCATGTTCGACGACTACGACGTCTTCCTTCCCCGCAAGGCCGTTCACAGCGAATTCTACGCGCCGGCGCGCCTCGACGACCGGCTGCGGATCGCCGCCTACGTCGGCAAGGTCGGCACCAAGTCGCTGACGCTTCACTTCGACGTCCTCCATGCCGGATCGACGACGCTCGGCGCGGCGGGGTGGATGGTGCTGGTCTGCGTGGATCGCGCGCGCCTCAAGCCGACGCCGCTTCCCGCCGGGCTCGTCACCGCACTCGCTCCCCACACGCTGAGTCCGGAAGCGGCGCGACGCGCCCTGGGAGTATCGGCATCCGCACGCTGAGAGACGTGCTCGTCGTCGTGCTCGTCGGCGCGTGTGCCAGACACGCCGCGCCGCCCGCGGGAACGCTGCGCGGCACGATCATATTCCCGCCGCACGACACGATCCCGTTCGACCTGCCGGCGGCAATGCACCGCTGCAGTCTCGGCCACTCGCTGCTGCTCGAGGGGGTTGGCTACGACGGCAGCGGCGTCATGTTGCGGCTCCGTTTTCCCGACAGCGTTCCGGCCGACTCAGTGCCGATAATCCTCCCGACGGACACCACGACACCGGCGGGCGCGAGCGTTGCGGTCCGCTATTTCGTTCACGATACGCCGCATTCGACGGCGCTCGACAGCGGATCGGTTTACGTGCAACGACAGGCCGGCATGATCGGTGCGCGCATTGTCGGAACGGGAATCGAGAACGCGATCCACACGCCGACGCGCCTGGAATTCCGTAACGTGGCCTGGGCGTCCGACACCGTACCCTGCACCTACGCGCCATGACGAGCTCCAGTGTTCGCGTCGGCTTCATCGGGGCCGGGTTCGCGCGTCGCGTGCAGCTGCCGGGGCTCGCCCTGGTGCCGGGTGCGAAGGCGACCGCCATAGCGAGCGCTCACCGCGCGAATGCCGAGGCGGTCGCGCGCGAATTTGGTTTGGCGCACGTGTTTGCCGACGGCGCCGAGCTCGCGCGCTCGCCCGAGGTCGACCTGGTCGTCATCTCTTCGACGCCCGACTCCCATGCGCGCTACAGCATCGCGGCCCTGGAGGCGGGGAAGCACGTCCTCTGCGAAAAGCCGATGGCGATCGACGCATTCGAGGCGTCGCAGATGCTCGAGGCAGCAGCCGCCCGTCCCGACCGCCTCGCCTGGATCGACCACGAGCTGCGCTACGAGCCGAACCGGCGGCGTGTGCGCGAGCTCATTCGCGCGAACGCCATCGGCGAGCTGCGACACATCGAGCTCTCGCTCAAGCCGTACTTGCGGGGAGATGGCCGCCCGCAAGCGTTCGACGCGCCCTGGACCTGGTGGTCGGACGCGGCGCGCGGCGGCGGGCTGCTGGGCGCCGTGGGATCGCACCTGATCGACTTGTGCCGCTTCTGGAGCGGCAGCGAAATCACCCATGTGGCGGGACTGGTCGAGACGTTCGTCAAAGAGCGCCGGGACGAGGCCGGCGTGCGTCGTCCCGTCACGGCGGACGACTTCGCGAGCTGCGTGCTGCAGACCGCCGGGGGGGCGGTGGCCACGATCACGCTCAGCGGCGTGGCGCAGCAGGGACCGGGACATCTCGGGCAGGTGACGGGAAGCGATGGAACGCTCGTGCTGAGCGGCGAAACCAAGCTCGAATTCAGCAAGCCAGGCGGCCCGCTCGAGGACATTTCGGTGGCCGACGACCTGTGGGAGAGGACGAGGACGAACAACATGTGGGCGCGGTCGTTTGTGCGACTGATGCGTGAGATGGTGGCGGTGATCAACGGCGCCGCGCCGCAGGGTGAGCCAGCCACGTTCACCGACGGCTGGCAGGTGCAGCGGGTGCTCGACGCCGTCCGCGGCGGCCGCGGGGTCCGGTTAGATTGAGTTCCGTGGAACAGACCTATTTCCGCAAAGGCTTCGGGCTCAAGGGCGCCATTGAAGGCGCGCTCACGGCCGACTATCACAGCCAGGTCGTGGACGCGATCCGCGGGGCCGGATACACGCTCGCGGTCGGCGATCTCACGTTTCGGCTCGCCGGGGAATTCGGCTTCTGCTACGGCGTCGACCGCGCGGTCGAGTACGCGTATGAGACCCGTACGAAGTTTCCGGACAAGCGCACGTTCCTCGTCGGCGAAATCATTCACAACCCGCACGTGAATCAGAAGCTCGCCGCGATGGGCGTCGAGTTCCTGCGCCGGCCCGAGGGCCGCGCCGAGGAGTTCGACTTCAACGCGGTCTCGGCGAACGACGTGGTGATCTTGCCCGCCTTCGGCGTGACCGTACGCGACTTCGATCGGTTGCGCGCCATCGGGTGCGTGCTGGTGGACACGACGTGCGGCTCCGTGCTGAACGTCTGGAAGCGCGTCGAGTCCTACGCGCGCGACGGCTTCACCGCGCTGATCCACGGCAAGAACTATCACGAGGAGACGAAGGCCACGTCGAGCCAGGTCAACAAGTATCCCGGCGGCAAGTACCTCGTCGTCCGCGACATGAGCGAAGCGCGGATCGTCTGTGACTACATCGAAGGACGCGGGACGCGGGACGAGTTTCTCAAGCAGTTCAAGGGCAAGATGTCGCCGAGCTTCGACCCCGACCGCGATCTGCAACGCGTCGGCGTCGCCAATCAGACCACGATGCTCTCGGGTGAATCACTCGCGATCGCGGCGGAAGTGGGGAAGAGCATGGCCCGCCGCTGGGGCGATACCGCGCTCCCCGCGCACTTCCGCACGTTCGACACGATTTGCTCCGCGACCCAGGAGCGCCAGGACGCCGTGCTCAAGCTGATCGCGGAGCCGCTCGACTTGATGGTGGTGATCGGCGGCTACAACTCGAGCAACACGACGCACCTCGCCGCCATCTGCGCCGAGAAAGTCACGAGCTACCATATCGAGGACGCGGCGTGCATCGACGTGGAGGACGGCAGTATTCGCCATCGGCCTGTGGGCGCGCACACTGAAGAGACGCGGCAGGAGAGCTGGCTTCCGGCCGGCCGGCTGCGGATCGGCATTACCGCCGGTGCCTCGACGCCGAACAACAAGATCGGCGAAACGATCGAGCGGATCGCCGCGCTGCGCGGGTCTGCGCTGGCTGAGGTTCTCCGCTAACCCGGTTTCGGGTATATTTCGGGCGTTATGTCGCTGTCGCTCTTTCATCCTGCTATCGAGCGTTGGTTCTCCGGCCGGTTCGCCGAGCCCACCGAGCCGCAGCGGCGCGCGTGGCCGCTGATCCAGCAAGGTGCCGACGTCCTGATCGCCGCGCCTACCGGTTCGGGCAAGACGTTCGCCGCGTTTCTGTCCGCGATCGACGGTCTGGTGCGGCAGGGCCTGAGTGGCGAGCTGCGCGACGAGATCCAGGTCGTCTACGTCTCGCCGCTCAAAGCACTGTCGAACGACGTCCAGAAGAATCTTTCCGAGCCCCTCGCCGAGATCCGCGCGACGCTCGCCGAGCAACGTTTGCCCGACGTCGAGGTCCGGACGCTGGTTCGCACGGGTGACACACCGCAGTCCGCGCGACAGGCGATGCTCAGGCAGCCGCCTCACATCCTCGTCACGACTCCCGAGTCGCTGTATCTGATCCTCACCTCCGAGCGCGCGCGCGAAATGCTTCGCTCGGTGCGCACGGTGATCGTGGACGAAATCCACGCGGTGGCGCGCGACAAGCGGGGAAGCCACCTCGCGCTGTCGCTCGCGCGGCTCGATGCCCTGGTGGGAAAGCGAACCCAGCGGATCGGCCTCTCGGCGACGCAACGTCCGATTGAAGAGATCGCGCAGTTCCTGGTCGGCACCGATCAGCCGCTGCCTACGATCGTCGATGCCGGTCACATCCGCACCCTCGACGTCGCGCTCGAGATTCCGTCCTCGCCGCTCGAGGCGGTGATGTCGGCCGAAGTGTGGGAAGAGGTCAACGCCAGAATCGCCGAGCTGATCAGCCAGCATCGCACCACGCTCGTGTTCGTGAATACGCGGCGCTTGTGCGAGCGCCTCACGATGCACCTGAGCGAGCGGCTCGGTGAGGCCACAGTCACGAGCCATCACGGCAGCATGTCGCGGGACAAGCGGCTCGAGGCGGAGGAGCGGCTGAAACGCGGCGAGCTGCAGGCGCTGGTGGCGACCGCCTCACTGGAGCTCGGCATCGACATCGGCAGCGTCGACCTCGTGATTCAGGTCGGCTCCACGCGGTCGATCGCCACGCTGCTGCAGCGCGTCGGGCGCGCGGGCCACCGGCTCGGCGCGATTCCGAAGGGCCGGATCTTCCCGCTGTCGCGCGACGAGCTGATCGAATGCGCGGCGATGCTGCGGGCCACGCGCGAAGGGCGGCTCGACCGGTTGATCATTCCCGAAAAACCGCTCGACATTCTGGCGCAGCAGATCGTCGCGACCTCCGCGGGCGAAGAGTGGGACGAAGCGGCGCTGTACGAGCGCATGCGCTCGGCATATCCCTATCGCAACCTCACGCGCAAAGAGTTCGACGACGTCGTACAGATGCTGGCGGAAGGGTTCACGACACGGCGGGGGCGGCGCAGCGCGCACGTCCATTACGACGGGATCAACAAGAAGGTGAAAGGCCGTCGCGGCGCGCGCATCGCCGCGATCACGTCCGGCGGCGCGATTCCCGATCTCGGCGACTATCGCGTCATTCTCGAGCCGACCGAGACGTTCGTCGGAACGCTCAACGAGGACTTCGCCATCGAGAGCCAGCCGGGCGACATCTTCCAGCTCGGCAACACGTCGTACCAGATCATGAAGGTGGAATCGGGCCAGGTGCGCGTCGCGGATGCCAAAGGCCAGCCGCCGACGCTGCCCTTCTGGCTCGGCGAGGCGCCCGGACGCACGAACGAGCTGTCGGAAGAGGTCTCACGCCTCCGCCAGGACATCGCCGACCGCCTCGACGATCCGCCGGCCGCAATTCGCTGGCTGGTCGAGACGATCGGCATGAACGAGGCCGGCGCGCGCACGGTCGTCGAGTATCTCGCGGCCACGCGCGTGATCCTCGGCACCATCCCCACGCAGCAGTGCCTCGTGCTCGAGCGGTTCTTCGACGAAGCGGGCGGCATGCAGCTCGTGTTGCACGCGCCGTTCGGCAGCCGGATCAATCGCGCGTGGGGCCTCGCGCTCCGCAAACGCTTCTGCCGCAGCTTCAACTTTGAATTACAGGCCGCGGCGACTGAGGATGCGATCATCCTGTCGCTCGGGCCGCAGCACAGCTTCCCGCTCGACGACGTCTTCCAGTACCTGAAGCCGGCGACCGCGGAGCACCTGCTCGTCCAGGCGATGCTGGACGCGCCCGTATTCGGCACGCGCTGGCGCTGGAACTCGACGCGCGCGCTCGCGGTGCTGCGCTTCCGCGGTGGGCGCAAAGTCCCGACGCCGCTGCAGCGGATGGAAGCCGAAGACCTCGTCGCCGCGGTGTTCCCGGACCAGCTCGCGTGCCCTGAGAATCTCGTGGGCGATCGCGAGATTCCCGATCACCCGCTCGTCAATCAGACCATCGCCGACTGTCTGCTCGAGGCGATGGACTTCCCCGGCCTCAAGAAAGTCCTCGAGGGAATGGAAGCGGGGCGGTTCACGTTGATCGCGCGGGACACGAGCGAGCCCTCGCCGCTCTGCCATGAAGTCCTGAACGCGCGCCCGTACGCGTTCCTGGACGATGCGCCGCTCGAGGAACGCCGCACGCAGGCGGTGATCACGCGGCGCGGGCTCGACGTCAAAACGGCCGATGAGTTCGGCAAGCTGGACCAGGCCGCGATCGATCTCGTACGCGAGCAGGCCTGGCCCGATCCGGAAACCGGCGACGAGCTGCATGACGCGCTGCTCATCATGGGGGCTTGTCCGGCCAAGGAAGCGGGCAAGACCGCGACGTGGACGCCGCTGTTCGATGACCTGGCGCGCGTCGGCCGTGTGACGACGGTCGATGGACGCTTGTGGGTAGCGACGGAGCGCTTGCCGATGGTGCAGGCGGCGTTCCCCGGTGTCGCGAGCGAGCCGGCGGTCGTTCCTCCGGAGCGCGAGAGCGCGAAGGCCTGGAGCAGGGAAGACGCGATCCGCGAGCTCGTACGTGGACGACTCGAGGTCGTCGGACCGACGACGGCAGGCGACGTGGCGGAGGCGCTCGGTGTGCCTGTGACGGACGTCGACTTCGCGCTCGCGGCGCTCGAGCACGAGGGATTCGCGCTGCGCGGCCGGTTCTCGTCCGGCGTCGAGTCGGTCGAATGGTGCGAGCGGCGGCTCCTCGCCCGCATTCATCGCTACACGCTCGACCGGCTGCGCAAAGAGATCGAGCCCGTCTCCGCCGCGGAATTCCTGCGGTTCCTGTTCAAGTGGCAGCGCGTCGCCACGGGTTCGCGCGCCGAGGGTCCTGAAGGGCTGGCCGCCGTGCTCGACCTGCTGGACGGCTACGAGCTCGCGGCCGGCGCGTGGGAATCCGAGGTGCTGCCAGCGCGCATGACCGACTACGACCCATTGTGGCTCGACGGTCTTTGCCTCTCGGGCGAGATCGCGTGGGGTCGGCTCACGGTCGACGCCAGGAACCGGAAGACGGGACCGGTGCGCGGGACACCGATCGCACTGTTCCGGCGCGAACGGGCTGATATCTGGCGTGCCGGGATGCCGGAGACCGATCCGGACGCGTTGCCGCTGTCGTCGATCGGCAAGGCGCTGCTCGGGGCCTTCGAATCGCGCGGCGCGCTCTTCTTTGGGGATCTCGTCAACGCCACGGGACTGCTGCGGACCGAAGTCGAAAAAGGACTGGCCGAGCTGGTCGCCTGGGGGCTCGTCTCGTCGGACAGCTTCGCCGGTATGCGGGCGCTGCTCGTGCCGTCCGATCGCCGGCGGCCGCTCGGCGGCGGGTACCGGCGTCGCGGCCGGATCGCGCCATTCGGCGTCGAGAACGCGGGACGCTGGTCGCGGACACACGGGCGCCCGCCGCTGCCGGAGGAGCAGGTCGCCGAGGCGATCGCGTGGCAGCTGCTGCGCCGTTACGGCGTCGTGTTCCGCCGGCTCGTCCAGCGCGAGACGCTGCTCGCGCCGTGGCGCGAAATCCTGCGCGTGTATCGCCGGCTCGAGGCGCGCGGCGAGATCCGCGGTGGCCGCTTTGTCGGCGGATTTTCCGGCGAGCAGTATGCGCTGCCGGAGGCGATCGGCTTGCTCAGGTCTACACGCCGGGAGCACGGAGCAGACGAGCTCGTCGCCGTCAGCGGCAGCGACCCCTTGAACCTCGTGGGTATCCTGACGCCGGGCGAAGCACTTCCCGCGATTGCGTCGAACCGCGTGCTGTACCGCGACGGAGTGCCCGTGGTCGTCAAAGAGGGCGACGGGGAGCGCTTCCTCGTCGATGTGCCGGCGGAGGAGCGAGACCTGCTGCGCGGCGCGCTGCTGCGGCGCCGGCCGGCGCCGCTCGTGCGCGCCTATCTCGGCAAGAGTAAGGCGGCGGGCTAGAGCTTCAGCTTCTGGAAGTACTTGCTGCGCAGCTTCGCCACCTTCGGCGCGATCACGGCGCGGCAGTACGGCTGGTTGGGATTCCTTCTGTAGTACTCCCGATGATACTCCTCGGCGGGATAGAACACCGGTAGCGGCTCGAGCTTCGTCACGATCGGATCGTCGAAGATGTGCTCGGCCTCGAGCTCGCCGATCACCTCTTCCGCGATGCGGCGCTGGTCATCGTCGTGATAGAAGACAGCGGAGCGATACTGCGTGCCGACGTCGCCGCCCTGACGATCGAGCGTGGTCGGATCGTGAATCGTGAAAAAGACGCCGAGCAGCTCGCGGTACGAAATCTCCGCGGGATCGTAGGTCACCTGCACCGCCTCGGCGTGGCCGGTCGTTCCGGTGCAGACGGCCTGGTAGCTCGGATTCGCGACGTGCCCACCCGAGTACCCCGACGTGACCTTCGAGACACCGCGCAGCTGCTCGAACGCCGCTTCGAGGCACCAAAAGCAGCCGCCGGCGAGTGTGGCTAGTTCCATGATGCGAGTTTCAATCCTGCCCGGGTTTCGTCCAATCCGCTGGGATTGGCGCTGACGGTTTCGATGCAGAGAATGTACGACGACGGGCCTTTGGTCATCGACGACACGCACCGCGCGCGCACGTACATCGTCTGCTGCGTGGTCGCGAAGCGATACTCGTGCGCTGCCGGCGACCATTCCATGGTGTCTTCGAGGATCGGCCCTACCGAGTTCCCCATGCCGACCTTCATACCGTGCCCCAAACCCCGCAAGGCGGCTTCACTGTTCCCGACGCCTTTGGTCACGATCACGATGATGGCCTCGCCCCGGCTCTGATTGCTCAAGACCCAGGCGTAATTCGCGGAACCGATGCCGCGCTGCTCGAATTCCTGGTTTGCCTGCTTCTGCAGGTCGGCATTGAACTCGAAATCGGTGCTCGGCAGCGGTACGGTGAACCCGAAGTCCGAATGCGTCACGGCGGCGCCGTCGACCACGAGGTGCTGCTTTTCCGCATCCGTGACTGTCGCGAGCACGACACCGTTGTCGACGGTACTGCCGAACATCGCCAGACCGAAGATCAGGAAGCTGCCGAGCACGAATCGCCAGACATAGGCGGACCAGCCCCAGCGCGACTTCGTAAGCTTCGCCCAGATCCCGACGATGAGTCCGCTGATGAGCGGCGCAGCCCCAAAGTAGCCGACGTTGTATCCAGCCGTCTTCGCATCGTTGCCGATCGTCGCCTGCAGCACCACGATGGCGGCGATGGCGAGAAGAACGAGGAGCATCGCCTTCCCGAACGAGTTCCGGACGGCAGGCGCGGGGCGAATGGGCGGTCGCGGTGGGTACGTCATGGCTTCAATCAATCCCCATTTGCTGAGGTCATCAAGCGGCGCGCGACCCTAATGGGTCGCCAGGAAGCGCAGAACGGCCCGGTTGAAGTAGGCGGCGTTCGCGGCGTTCGGCGTGCCGCTGCCGGGAATCGTCACGGTCGTGTCGTTCTGGAGACAGCGCGCCAGCTCGTCGCTGATCAGCTGCAGCATCCGCGGGCTGCGATCGCCGCGCACCAGCAATACCGGCGTCGTGATTCGGCTCAGCTCGGCGCACGTGACGGTCGGATAGTAGTCGCCACGCTCGGCCAGCATCTCGCGGGCGAGCTCGTAGGCGTGCGAGAGCAATTCGGCGCGCGCGGCGGCCGGCAGGCGGTCGAACGCGCCGTTGCCCGCGCTCGCGTCATAGAATATCCGCACGCCGCCCACGGAGTCGCCGTGGACGAACGCCGCGCGAGCAGGGTCGAGCGTGTTCGTGAAGAACGTACGGCGCGCGGCGTCACCTTCCTCGGACCCGGTGAGGAGCGAAACCACCGGCGGTTCGGCGAGCACGAGCGACCGCACGAGCTGCGGATGGTCGCGCACCAGCTGCAGCGCCGTATAGGCGCCGTACGAGGAACCGACGACGTGCGCCGGCGCGATGTCGAAGGTGAGCATCAGCGCCGCGAGGTCCTCGGCGTGGAGCTTCGGGGAATACGTCTGATTGTCTTCGACGCGCGGATTCGGGGGATGATAGCGGCGGCTGTAGACGAGCACGCGATAACTCTGCGCGAACGCCGCTTCCTGGCCCGACCAGGACCTCAGGTTGGCGAGCGAGCCGTGAATGAACACGACGGGTGTCGCGCCGCTGTCGCCGACCAGACGATACGCGAGTCGGGTCCCGTTGACGTCGATCGCGTGCAATGTGCTGGGGAACGTACGCACAACCGGCGCGGCGGCCGCCGCCGGCGCGGGCGCAGTCTTCTCGGGAGCGGGCTTTCCGCCGCACGCCA
>DATDEZ010000180.1:0-3834 GCA_036522875.1 Gemmatimonadales bacterium
CCGCGATAGGCGAGGATCTCTTTCGTCCGGCCTTTGTGCAGCGTCAGCGCGAGCGCGAGCGGGTCGGACCCCGTGTACGGAATGTTGAGGTACTCGCACAGCGCGGGGACGTGCGACTCGCGGCAGGGACCGTGGAGTCCCTCCGCCATGTTGAACACGATGTCGGGATGCGCGAGCGAAAGTTTCTGCGGGAAGAATTCGTCGGCTTCGAGCCGGACGACGTTGCCGAAGAGACTGAGAGCCTGATCGACCGCATCGATGGTCGATGGGTCATCCCATTCCGCATAGGCATCAGACGCAGCGGACGCGTCAGGTTTCTCGTTGTACGCGAGGCCTATTCGCATTCCAAATCAGAATACGAAAAGGGAATGGGATGCGCAAGACGCTCGCGAAAAAAATCGTCCGTCAAACTTTGTGGTAGACGACGCGCGCGGCTTCCTGTTTGTCGTCGGCGACGTAGATCTCGAAGTCGGAGAACAGCGCGCCGGCTTCGCGCTGCAGGAGCCGCAGCACCGCGACCGCCATGCGCCGGATTTCCAATTCGGCCCCCTCGCCGCAGCGCAGCTCGAGCATCGTGCGCCAGGCGCGCGCGTTGCCGGACACGACGATCTTCACCTCCGTCGCGTTGGGGAGCACGCTGCGCGCCGCCTCACGCGCCATTTTGCGGCGATGCACCTTGTCGGCGACCCATTCGTAGCGCTGCATGAGTCCTTCGACCGAGCGAACGTAGGCGGCCTGCGCGTCGGCGACCTGCTGCTGCCATTCCTCCTCGAGCTTCGCGTCGCCGGCGATCGCCGGAGGCATGACGAACGCCGCGTGTGACTCGTCGACGTAGCGCTGCGAGATCTGCGAGTACCCGAAGCCCGCCCGATGGCGCACCAGCTCGTGCGAGCAGGAGCGCGAGATGCCTTCGATCAGCAGCACGTAGACCGCGTGCTCCAGCACCGAGCCGTGTCCCTGCTTCTTGATGTTCTCGAGATACTCCGCGGTGGTGCGCTGGATCGGGTTATGCTGGCTCATGTAGCACAGCCGGCCCGCGTATTCGGCGAGCTTCTCGCCGTCGCTCGCTTCGCCCTTCCATTGCACCGGCAGATGCGGCGGCTCGACGAACTGCGGGCGGGCGAGCAGCGAGATGTGGGGGACTCTGAAGATTTCCACGCTGGTGTCAGGTGCTAGGTGTCTGGTGTCGGGCGTGACAGTTCCAGTTTCGGTGTTCCCCATGCGGCGGTGCGCTCCACGTCACGAAGTCGATTGGCGATGTCGTCCGGAATGGCCGCCGCGTCCGGGCCGACCTTGAGCGCGGCGAGCGGCGACCAGTCGGTCGCGGGAATGATAACACCGGGGTTCAGGATGGACAGCGGGTCGTACGCCCGTTTTACGCGGCCAAAGAGATCCATCACCTCGGCGCCGTAAAAGCGCTCGAGCACACCGGCGCGCAGTCGTCCGACGCCGTGCTCGCCCGCCGGCACGCCGCCGAGCTCGACCAGCAGCGCGGTGACGTCGTCGAACAATCCCCGCAGCGCATCGCGCCACCCGGCGCGCGTCGTATCGGGAAGCGTATTGACGTGGACGTGGCCGTCGCCCGCATGGCCGAAGATCGCGACCGGGACGCCGCGGCGCTCCGCCGCCTGCCGCAGCCCCGCGACGTAGGCGCCGAGCTGCTCGAGCGGCACGCAGCCGTCCTCGATGATCTGGAGCGAGCGCTGCGATTCCGGCAGCCGTGCCAGCGCGGGCGAGGCGAGCCGGCGAATCTGCCAGAGCTGCTCCAGCCCTTCGCGATTCACCGCGGTCGCCACGTGCGAGACGGACTGCTTCAGCCCACGCACGGCGTCGCCGACGACGCCGCGCGCCGCGGCCTGCGTCTCGCGCTCGAACTCGACGAGGAGGAGGCAGGCGACGTTCGGTGCCTCGGGGACGAACCGGAGCAGGGTCGCGTCGAGCAGCTCGAGCGCCGAGGGATTGAGAGAGACGAGGTAGGGCACGGCTTCCGTCATTGCCTCGAGATCGGCGAAGCCCAGTGCGGCGCCCGCGACGTCAGAGGGGATGGGATCGAGGCGCCAGTGCACAGCCGTCACGATCGCGAGCGTGCCTTCGGAGCCCACGATCAGATCCACTTCGTCGCCCGACTCGGCGAATTTGTCGAGCGCGTAGCCCGAGGAGTTCTTCCGCGTTCTCGGGAAGCTGTCGGTGACCGAGCGGCGCTCATCCACGCTCAGATCGAACCTCTCCCCTCTCCCTTCTCCCCTTCTGACGGTTCTCACCGTCCCACCCGCCTCAACAATCTCGAGCGCCTCGACCCACCGCCGGACACTGCCGTATCTCACCGTTCGCGGGCCCGCCGCGTTCGTGGCTACCATGCCGCCGCTCGTCGCGAACGCGCCCGACGAGGGATCGGGGGGCAGGCGCAGGCCATACGGTGTCGCAGCGTCGTTGATTGCGGCGTGGGTGACAGAAGCGCCGGCGCGGGCGATTCGCGTACGCGGATCGACGGTTAATTCCCGAAACGTCGTGGAGAGATCGACGATGATGCCGCCGCCCACGTTGCCACCCGGCATGCCGCTGCCGGCGCCACGCGGGATCAACGGGGTGCGGGATTGGGCTGCCTGGCGGACCAGCGCGACGACCGCGTCGACGCTTTCCGGAATGGCGACGGCGGCCGGCACGATGCGGTAAATCCCGGCGCCTTCGGCGTATGCCGCGCGGGCCCGCGCGTCGGTGAGCACGACCCAAACTTGACACCGGGGAACGGCAACGTGAAGCTTCGCTCTCCCCATGGCTCGCGCGCAGCTCATCCATATCGAAGTCGATCGCCGACTCGGACACGAATGGGACGAATGGAACGGTCGTCCCCTTCCCGGTGGCGGCGACTTCTCGGCGCCGCCCGGCCTGTTTTTCCGCTACGCCGCCGTCACGATCGTCGCCGCGACAGCCCTGGTCGCCCTTCTTCTATATCTCGTGGGGCCCCGCCTGGCGACGCTCTGGCAGCCGCTTCCGAGGCTCCTGTGGATCGCGCTCGGCGTCGTTGCCGGTCTCAAGGTCGTCTATCTCGCCCTGGTGACCGCATCCTACTACGGCCGCAGGAATCTCTTGCCTGAAGGGCTGCTGGAGCGCGGGCTCTACCTCAAGCTGATGAACTACACGTCCTTGCTCGCTCGCGTCGTGGGCAAGCGCGACTGGGTCGAGCATGCCGCCATCGACATCTACAACGCATTGGCGGAGCGGCGTGGCCGCCGCGTCGGCAAGGGCGAGCTGCTGGTCCTGATTCCGCGCTGCCTGTCGAAAGAAGCGCTGGACGGCGTGCTCGAGATCGCGGGTCGCTATGAAGTTCCGGTGTTCGTGGCGACACGCGGCCAGCTCGCGCGCCGCGTGATTCGCGAGCGCCGCCCGCGCGCCGTCGTGGCCGTCGCGTGCGAGCGTGACATGATGACCGGACTCCGCGACGTTGCCGGCAAGCTGCCGGTGCTCGGCTTGACGATGCAGCTGCCGAACGGCCCGTGCCGCGATGCCACGATCGACCTCAGCCAGATGGAGAAGTGGGTCCAGGGTCTAGTGGCGGAGCGAGAGCCCGAGCGCGCACCAGCCCGCTAGCGCGACCCATTCCGGCCAGCCGAAGCTCCCGGGAACGGCCGGCACCAGCTTCATCACGACGATCGCCACACTCACCACAGCGCCCGCGGCGGCCATGCGCACGCCGCGGCGGTCGCTGCTGCGTCGCGCGAGCGCGATGAACGCGAGACAGGCCGCACACCAGCCGAAGCCCGCCACCGCCGAGCCGACTTCCGTGATGGGCACGAGCAGCGAGTCGCCGAGAAACGCCGCCGCGGCGGTCAGGAT